>NZ_JBITEV010000001.1:941125-1093829 GCF_044455465.1 Streptomyces sp. NPDC051217 | reverse complement strand
TCCGTGCGGTGAGTTCCCAGACAGCTCCCACCACACCGGAGGTCTTCGCCATATTCAAGACCTACCGAGTGTCAACAACGCTCGTGATCAATACACCTAGGCGCAGGAGCCGGATCGTGGTCCACCGGCCGTGGCGCCGTGGGTGGTCAGAACTCGGTGACGGGCCGTCAGCAGGGGACCGGGGACCGGGGCCACGTCCAGAGCGTCCGGAGCATCGCCGCCCTGCTGACCTCACTCCTCGTCATCGCCCGCGCCGTCAGCCTCCTTCGTTAGGCGGCCGGTTCGGCCCCAGGGCGTGTTTGGCAGGGCGCGGGAGGAAGCGCCGGGTCTCCGCGGCGATCTGCTGCGTCTCACCGGTCGCGACGACGATCACCGGGACGCCGGTGCCGGGCCTGTCGATCCTCAGCGCCCCCTGCTCGCGCAGTTCCCGCTCCGTGGGGACGGACAGGCCGCCGCGCAGCCCGAGGACACGAAGGCGCAGGCAGACCTCTTCCCGTACCTCGGGCTGGTCCTCGCCGATCTCGCCGGTGAAGACCAACGCGTCGAGGCGCTCCAGCGAGGCGGCCATGGCCGCGATGTTCCGGCCGCAGCTGTGGACGAAGGCGGCCAGTGCCCCCTCGGCGCCCGCGTGTCCCCCCGCTCGCGCGCGCACCAGGTCACGGGTGTCCCCCGACAGGCCCGAGAGTCCGAGCAGCCCCGAGCGTCGGTGGAGCGCGTCGGAGATCTCCCGTTCCGTCAGGCCGTGGTGGCTCTGGAGCCACAGAAGCGCCCCCGGGTCGACGCTCCCGCTGCGCCGGCTCATCACCAGGCCCTCCAGCGGGGTGAGCCCCATGGTGGTGTCCACACTGCGGCCTTCGCGTACGGCACACGCCGAGCAGCCACCGCCGAGGTGCACGAGAACGGCCTGGAAGGTGTGGGCCGGGCGGTCGAGCACCTCGGCCGTCCGCTCCAGGGCCCACGCGTACGAGAGCCCGTGAAAGCCGTAACGGCGCAGCCCGTACTGGATGCGCCACTTCTCCGGGACGGCGTACCGCTGGGCGGCGGCGGGCAGTTCCCGGTGGAAGGCCGTGTCGAAGCACGCCACGTGGGGAACGTCCGGCAGCAGCTCACGGGCGGCGTCCACGACGGTGAGCGCGGGGGGCAGGTGCAGGGGCGCCAGGCTGGTGACCTCCTCCAGCAGAGCGCGTACCCGCCCGTCGATCAGGGTGTGCTCGGTGAGATGGGGACCACCGTGCACGAGCCGGTGCCCTACAACGGCCGGCGCCGGCAGAGTGGCCAGGAAGCCACGCAGGGACTCGATGGTGTCAGGGCCGGGCGCTTCGGAGGAGTCGTGGCCGGCGATTTTGGTGCCGTCCGTCCCGAAAAGGGTGAAGTGCAGGCTTGAGGAGCCGGCGTCCAGAGTCAGGACACGCCCCTCGGACGACGGACCCGGGGTCATCTTCCGCCTCCTGGCGGCGTTCGGCGCGCCCCCGGTACAGGGCAGACGTGGTCGCCCTGGATCAGCGCCACTCCGCCGGCCGAAGGAGCCTCTGCTCGCCTTGCTCGCCGTTCGTCCATCTCTCTCCCTGTCCGGTCCGCCTATGTGGAGCGTGACGCGATGTCGCCGGGCCACCCCGTGTCCTGCCGCTGACTCTGGCGCTGGCGCTCGCCGTACGCGGCCAGTCGCACCGCCCGGTCGTTCTCAAGTCCGGCGCCCAGCGCGCCGCCCACCGTGCCCATGGAGGTGATGAACCAGGCCAGGGAGAGGTAGTACCCCACGCCCGGCCGGCGCCCGATGACGGGGCTCAGGACCTCAGGGGTGAGCAGGAACACCGCCGTGAGAGCGACGAGTACGAACAACACGGCGTACAGGCACGCGATGCCGATGTACAGGGTGATCACCGTGGCCATGTTGTACAGGACGGCCCGCTGACGGGCGATCTCACCGTCGGGCCGTTCCCACAGTTCGTGATCGACGACGAGCCAGGCGACCAGTGCCGTGATGGACAGAATGGTCAACGCGACTGCGCGGACCGCCTCAAGGTGCCGACTGACCTGCCAGACGTCACTGCTGATCAGACCGAACGCGGCGGTGGCGAAGACACCGGCGAGCGCCCGGGACAGGCCGGTGAACAACAGCCACGGCCTGTTGGCCCGCACCATTCCCGCCAGCAGGCGCAATCGGCCCCAGGCGCCGGGAAGAACGTAGTGCTGCCGCTGTCCGGCCTGCTGGATCCTGCCGGGAACCACCATCCTGCCGGGCGCCTCGGAGAACAGCGCGCCGATGACGCCGAGCAGGGCGTGACGGACCCGGTGCGGAACGCGGAACGTGCCCAGCGACGGCAGGGAGAGCAGTCCGATGCGGTCCGGCGGACTGAGCATCGCGACGACCGGCCGGGCCCTGTCGCGGTACGGCAGGTCGGTCAGGAACACCGCGATGTCCCAGGTCCTGCCCCGGAGCCGCTCGGTGAGCTCCTGCATTATGTGAGGAAGGTCGGCCTGCTCGACGACGCCCAAGGGACTCGACCCCACCGTGATCCGCCAGTCCACGTCGGGCGCCATGTCGCGGAGCGACTCGGCGAGTTCTACCTCCAGCCGGGTGGCCACCTCGGTCGGCCACCCCGGATCAGCCATCAGGAGGACGTCGAGGATCCCGGCCTCGGTGCCCGCGCTCGACATGTTCATCGCCTGTCAATTTATGTCAAATCGGTACGTCTTTCCCCTTAGCTCGGCCCCTGTGGCGTGGCCCCGGGTGCGGTGTGGCCCGCGAGGTCTTGGGTGGCGAGGTGCCGCAGGGCTTGGCTGGTCGACGGCGCGCGGGGTCAGGAGTTGCGCGGCGTTACCAGGCCGGATTCGTAGGCAAGGACCACGAGCTGGGCGCGGTCGCGGGCGTGGAGCTTGGTCATGGCCCGGTTGATGTGGGTCTTGGCGGTCAACGGTGTGATGACCATGCGGTCGGCGATCTCACCGTTGGACAGCCCCTGTGCGGCGAGGGCGACCGCCTCGCGTTCGCGGCCTGTCAGTTCCTCCAGGCCGCCGCCGGCGCGGGTGGGGGGCGGCTGGGTGACGTACCGGTCGATGAGCTTGCGGGTGATCGCGGGCGCGAGCAGGGCGTCACCGCGGGCGGCGACGCGTACGGCGTGCAGGAAGTCTTCCGGGACGATGTCCTTGACGAGGAACCCGGCGGCGCCGGCGCGCAGCGCGTCGAAGACGTACTCGTCCATGCCGTAGTTGGTCAGCACGACGACGTGCACCCCGGCCAGGGCCGGGTCTGCGGCGATGCGCCGGGTCGCTTCGATGCCGTCCATGACGGGCATCTGGATGTCGATGAGCGCGACGTCGGGCAGTTGCTTCTTGACGAGCGCCAGTCCCTCTTGGCCGTCGGATGCCTCGGCCACCACCTCGATGTCGTCTTCGAGGTCGAGCAGCGCGCGGAAGCCGCTGCGCAGGAGCGGCTGGTCGTCGACCAGCAGAACACGGATCACGACGCTCCGTCGGTGGGGAGTTCGGCCTGGACGGTGAAGCCGCCTGTGCTGTGCGGCCCGGTGCGCAGGCGGCCGCCCAGGGCGGTGACGCGTTCGTGCATGCCGAGCAGCCCGAGGCCGGACGTCGGCGGGGTGTCCTGCGTGGTTTTTCCGTTGTCGTCGACGCGGATGGTGAGGACGTCTGCCCGGTAGGCGATCAGCACCGAGGCGGTGGTGGCCGCGGCGTGGCGCGAGACGTTGGTGAGCGACTCCTGGACGATCCGGTACGCGGTACGGCCCACCGCGGCCGGCAGGGCGTGGGGATGTCCTTCGATCGTCAACTTGGTCCCCAGGCCGGTCGTTTGGAAACGCTTCACCAGGTCGGGGATGTGGTCGAGTCCGGGCGGCGGGGTGGTGTCGTCGTCGCGCAGTGCCTCAAGGGTCGCGCGCAGTTCCCGGCTCGCCTCCCGGCCGGCTTCCTGGATCGCCAGCAGGGCCTCCGGCACCTGCTCACCCCGCCGCCGGGCCACGTGGACGGCAACCTCGGACTGCACCTTGATGACCGAGATCTGGTGGGTGAGCGAGTCGTGCAGTTCCCGTGCGATGCGCAGTCGCTCCTCGTCGGCCCGGCGTCGCGCGGTCTCCTCGCGGGTGTGCTCGGCTTCGTCCGCCCGCCGTTCGGCCTGCCGCACCGCCTCCCCGGCGGAAAAGGCGGCGATCAGCCAGGCGATCTCCAGGGTGCTCCGGGCCTGTGTCGCGGCCTCGCGCGCGGGTCCGTCGTGCGAGACCAGGGCGGAGAGTTGGAGCACAGCAAGCAGACCCACGGAGGCGGCCAGCGTGACCGCGCGGTGCCCGGCGCGTACGGCGCCGTAGACCGCGACCAGGTAGGAGACGGCGAGCACTTCGAACCCGGCCGCCTGGTAGCCCACCGCGGACAGCCCGGCGACGGCCAGCACCACGAGCGGTGCCCGGCGTCGCGCTGCCAGCGCCAGCCCGCCGACCGCCAGCAGCGCGGAGCCGAGCACCTCGCGGCCCCCGGACGGGTGGGACCCGGACAGCCCGGTGCCCAGCAGCAGCGCCGCCACGGCCACGGCGATCGTCCAGTCGGTGACCCCGGCCGGGACAGCGAACCGCCCTTTGTTCATGGGCGCACCGTAGCCGGATGCGGTAGTGGGCGAATCCGGCCCAGGGACGAGAGGTCGACTGCCACGCGTGCGGTATTCGCGCGCCGCCTGCCGCATCCGCAGTAGTGGGATGCCACAGCAGCGGCAGTGGGAAGTGTCTGCGCCTGCTGGACGACCGGTGGGAGGCCCGGCGCGCATGCTCAAGGCGCATCAGAGATCGCAGTCGGCGACGGAGAAGATGGAGAGCTGGTATGAGCACTTCAGCAGCGCTGATGGTGGCCGCCGAGGGCGGGATCATCGGTGACGGACGGACCGGGGCCAACCTGGCCCTCGGAGCAGGACTGCTCGGCCTGGTGATCGGCTGGCCGGCCCTGACTCGCGTCGGCGGCCGGATCAGCACCGGCAAGGCGCGCACCGGCGGGATGTCGGCGGTCGCTGCGGGGATGGCCGGCATGGTACTCGCGGTGCTGCACCTGGCCACCTCCAGTGGCGGTCCCGGGACCGGCAACGGGCTCGTCGGCGCCGTCGCAGCGGTGCCGTTGGGGCTGGGCGGCGTGCTCCTCGGCCGTCGGGCACTGATCCGTTGCCGCGGCGCCGGGCAGCCGATCGGATGACCGGCTGAGCGGCGCCGGGTCACGGTGTGCGTGCGGCCACCGCGCGGCGCACGCCGTAGGCGGCGGCACGACGGCCGGCACTGCGGCCCCAGCGACCACCGAGGACAGCGGCAGGGCGAAGGCCAAGACCAGACAGCCGACGAGCCCGATCACGGGGATGATCCGCGCGGGACGGCCCACCAGAGGTCGCAGGGGCCAGGCGGAAGCGTTGGCGACGGCGTAGTACGCCAGGACCCGGAAGGAGGAATCCGATCGCCGCGCGCAGGTCTGCCGTCGCAGCGAGCACGGCCACCACGGCGCCGACCGCGAGTGCGGCACGGTGCGGCACCTTGAACTGCGTGTGCACGGCGGCCAGGCAGTGCGGCAGGTGCCGGTCGCCGGCCATCGCAGGGGCGGTGCGGGAGACACCGAGGATCAGCGCGAGCAGCGATCCGAGTGCCCCCAGGGCGGCCCCGACGCGCACGGCCCGCACCAGCCAGTCGGTGCCCGCGGCCCGGACCGCCTCGGACAGCGGAGCTGCGGCAAGGGTCAGGCCGCCGGGCCCGAGCACCTTCATGACGGCGACGTAGACGGCCAGGGTGATGGCGAGCGCCATCGGGATGGCCCTGGGGGTGGTGCGGGCGGGGTCACGGACCTCCTCACCGAGGGTGGCGATGCGGGCGTACCCGGCGAACGCGGAGAACAGCAGGCCCGCCGCCTGGAGCTCACCTTCGCTGTCGCGCTGAAGGACAAGGGCGTCCCCCGTCCACGGCATCGCGCAGAAGCTCACCATCAACCCAAGCCCGTACGGATCCACGGCCCGGGGCCCCTCTCACCGCCGAGGAGATCGACCTGCGCGACCGTCCCCAGGCCCAGCCCGACCCGAACGCAGTGACGCGTAGGGCCGGCCCAAGACCAAGATCAGGCGCTTGGCGTTACTGGCTGTTCCGCTGCTTCCCTCGACCGTTCTTGCCGCGGCGGCTCACCGCGCGTCCCGGGCGGCGCGGTTCCAGGCGGCGTCGCGCAGCAGCCGCAGCCCGTTGAGGCCGACGATGACGGTGGAGCCTTCGTGACCGAGAACGCCGAGGGGCAGCGGCAGGTGGCCCGCCAGGTCCCAGATGACCAGGCCGGAGATGAACACTCCGGCGATGACGAGGTTCTGCACCACCAGACGGCGGGCGGCGCGGGACAGGCTGACGACGGTGGGAATGGTGGCGAGTTCGTCGCGGACGACGACGGCGTCGGCTGTTTCGAGGGCGAGGTCGGAGCCGGCGCGGCCCATGGCGATGCCGGTGTGGGCGGCGGCCAGCGCGGGCGCGTCGTTGACGCCGTCTCCGACGACCAGCACTTTGCGTCCACCCGCCTCCAGGCGGCGTACGGCCTCGACCTTGTCCTGGGGCAGCAGACCGGCGTGAACGTCATCGCCGGTGATGCCGACTTCGGCGGCCAGGAGGGCGGCCGCGCGCGGGTTGTCGCCGGTCACCAGCACCGGGGGGCTGCCGGTCAGTACGGTCAGGGCTGTGACGGTCGCGGCGGCGTCGGGGCGCAACCGGTCGGCGATGCCCAGTACCCCGACCGCGGAACCGTCGCGCAGGACCACGACCGCGGTGCGCCCGCCGTCCTCCAACTCGGCAGCGACCTCGGCGGCGCGGGCCGAGACGGAGTCGTTGTCGTCGAGGAGCCGGGCGGGGGCCCCGACCTCGACCGTGTGACCGTCGACGGTGGCGGCGACACCGACTCCGGGTCCGGAGGTGAAGTTCCGCATGCCAGGGACGGCCAGGCCCCGGGTGCGGGCGGCGTCGACGACCGCACGGGCCAACGGGTGTTCGCTGGGGTGCTCGGCCGCGGCTGCCAACGCCAGCAGAGCGTTCTCGGTCAGGCCGGAGCCGTCCAGGGGGCGGATGTCGGTGACGCGGGGCGTTCCCTCGGTGAGGGTGCCGGTCTTGTCCAGGGCGACCGCGTCGACCTGCCCGAGGCGTTCCATGACGACGGCGGACTTCACCAGCACACCGTGGCGGCCGGCGTTGGCGATCGCCGAGAGCAGCGGCGGCATCGTCGCCAGGACCACGGCGCACGGCGAGGCAACGATCATGAAGGTCATCGCCCTCAGCAGCGACCCGGTCAGGTCCGCGCCGAACGCGAGCGGGATGAGGAAGACCGCCAGGGTCGCGACGACCATGCCCAGGCTGTAGCGCTGCTCGACCTTCTCGATGAACAACTGGGTGGGCGCCTTGGTCTCGGAGGCTTCCTCGACCATCGCCACGATCCGGGCGATCACCGAGTCCGACGCGTCCCGCTCGACCTTCACCCGCAGGGCACCGGTCCCGTTCAGGGTGCCGGCGAACACTTCGTCGCCGCTCTCCTTCGCCACCGGCAGCGGCTCGCCGGTGATGGTGGCCTGGTCGACCTCACTGGCCCCGTCCACAACGCGGCCGTCCGCGCCTACCCGTTCACCGGGCCGGACCAAGATGGTGTCCCCGACCACCAGATCGGCGGTGGCCACGCTCTCCTCACCCCCGCCGTCACCCAGCCGGGTCGCGGTGGTGGGCGCGAGGTCGAGCAGGCCGCGCACCGCGTCCTGGGTACGGGCGGTCGCCAGCGCCTCCAGTGCGCCCGAAGTGGCGAAGATGACGATCAGCAGCGCGCCGTCCATCACCTGGCCGATCGAGGCCGCCCCGAGCGCGGCCACGATCATCAGCAGGTCGACGTCCAGGGTCTTCTCCCGCAGCGCCGTCAGCCCGGCCCAGCCCGGCTCCCACCCACCGCTGAGGTAGGCGGCGGCGTAGATGGGGCCCCACGCCCAGGCGGGTGCGCCGGTCAGCTGGAGCGGCAACGCGATCAGGAACAGCACCAGCGCCGCCGCGGCCCAGCGGGCCTCCGCCAGGGCGAACACCCGGGTACGCCGCTTCGGCGCCGTACGCGCCGGGGCCGGAGCCGCCGGTTCGGGCCGCTGGATCAGGTCGGAAGGCATGACGAAGAGACCCCTTCGGGGCGGAGGACAGCGACACGACCACGCTACAGGAACATATGAACAGTTCTTCAGGTGTGCTCGGTAGAATAGGCGTCATGGGTCACGGAGCCGACGACACGACCAACGCCACCGCGCGCGAACGCCTGGACGCGGCGGGGGCCACCGACGTCGCCGCCACCCTCCAAGCCCTGGCCACTCCCTCGCGGCTGTACATCCTGGCCCGCCTCCGCGAAGGCCCCTGCGCGGTCGGCGACCTCGCCGAGGACGTGGGCATGGAAGCCTCCGCCTGCTCTCACCAGCTGCGCCTGCTGCGCAATCTCGGGCTGGTCACCGGAGAACGCCAGGGCCGTTCCATCGTCTACGCCCTCTACGACAACCACGTCGCCGAACTCCTGGACCAGGCCCTCTTCCACGTCGAGCACCTGCGGCTCGGCCAGCGCGACGCGCCTGCCACCGAAGCGGCTCCGGCGGCCCGGCGGTAGACGGTCACGGTCCTCTGACGCGGACCAAGTCTGCGCGGAGCGTTTCGTTCTCCTGACCGGACACCGCAGATCTGCCCAACTGCCGAGTCGTCAGCACACCGTTCACTGCCACGAACGGCCGGTTATTCTCATCCCGTGCAGCCACTTGGCGAACTGGTGAGCGTTCATCCGGTCAACAATGCACGGCGCTGGGGCCTGGGGATCGGAGCTTTGCTGGTCGCTGGCGTACCGGCGGGTCTCCTGAACCTCGCGATATTCAATGCCTGGTTCGTCGGCTTTGGTCAGCTGATGGGCTACGGGTTGATTGTCGCGGTGCCGGCGCTGTCGATCGCGGTGACTCAGCTGGCGAAGGCGATCCGCGGTGGTTTCGGTGAGTCGTACGAGATCCACCAGCGCGGCCTCGTACATGTCAGCTGGGGCGTCCGGCGCAGCTGGACATGGGATCAGGTCTACGGGGTTGTCACGACCGGGAGTGAGTGGGGTCACCGGTTCGGCCGGGACTTCGGCTGTGTGGTCAGCTTTCACGGGGGCGCCCGTGTGCGGTTCAACGGGCTCACCCACAATGCCCGGACAATCGCAGAAACGCTGAAAAACCACTGTCCGGAGGCGGTCGGCAGAGAGCACGGGCCCCGTGCCGGGGAAATCTTCGAGGACATCCTCCCCTGGCTGACCGCTGTCCTCGCGATCGCCCTCGGCTGGGTGACGTGGTGGGCCGTGGACCACATCCTCACCAACGAGGAGCAGACCGCCCACCTATCGCCCGACGACAGGGAGGCCGAGGCGCTCAGCGACTCTGCGCTGGGCGGCCTGACGGTGCTTATTTTCGTCTCCGGGCTGGGCGCCCTGCTCTCCACGGTCGCCGCCATATTCCTCCTCAAATCCTGGTTCGAGGATCGTTAGCTCGTCGCAGCCCGCAGCCCTCCAGGAACCCAGCGACGGCACATCCCGCGGGCCGGTGTGCCGCGCCGCCGACAGATCCTCCTCGCGGACTGACCGCCCTGACGCTCAGTGAGCAGACCACAAGAAGTGGACAGGCACTTGCGGCCGGTGACCAGGTCCTCGTCATCAAAGGGGTCGCCGGCGGGGAGCTGTGGGGCGATGCGATACGCGTCGTCGCACCGTCCTGGCACACCCCGGCCAACGAGGACGGCCGACCCCAGCACAACGCCACCGGCCCCGCGGCCGTTTGCCCGGACGGCGCCCGAGCAGTACCCGGCGCCTCAAGCCCGCGTACCGAGTTCTGAGCGTTCAGTTCGTGGCCGTCACCGCGCCGCAGACGGCTGCCGCCGAGCCGATCACCAGGCTGGTGAACGCTCTCAGACCTGCCATCCCGTGGTGCCCTCCCTGATGCAGTTCCAGCAACTGATGGCTGACGATGCTGAAGGTCGTCACAGCTCCGCCGAGCAGCACGTACAACAGCGCGGGCGTGGCGTGGGAGCTTGCTCCGCCAAGCACGGCGCCCAGCGCGAAGCATCCGGTGAAATTGACCGCGAACGGGGCCCACGGGGGAAGGCCGCCGCGCCATACGTGGAGAAACCACTTCTCGATGCCAAGCCGAAGTGCCGCGCCCCCTGCCCCGCCGAGGATGATCAGAAGCAGCATCATGCTACGAACCCCATGCGAAGGCGAGACGGCAGCGCGGCTGCCGTACGTGCCTCGACTCTCGCCGATCGCGGGGGTCTGCCCGGAGCTGCGGAGGCTGGGCCACCGCGTCAGCGTGCTCGGGGCGGGCAGTCAGGTACGGTTCTTCCGCACCCCCATGCTCCGGTGTCACTCCTCGTCCGTGCCCTTCTCCGGCCGTGTCCGGCCCGTCTCCTGCGTGATGCCTCGCTGTGCGCGGATGTGGAGGACATCGCCGATGAACAGGTCGTACACCAGCACTCCGATCACTCCGCCGATCAGCGGCCCGACGATCGGGATCCAGAAGTAACTGCTGAAGCCCCCGACCCCGGAGAGGTTGCCGGGCATGGCCAGATCCTCCCAGCCGGCGGCCCAGGTGAGCAGCCGCGGACCGAGGTCACGTGCCGGGTTGATGGCGTAGCCGGCGTTCGCTCCGTACGACATGCCGATCGCCGCCACAGCGAACCCGACGATCAACGGCCCGAGGTTGGCTTTCACGGCGGTGTTGCGCAGGTCGACGACCGCGACGACCAGCATCACCAGGAACATGGTGCCGACGATCTGGTCGATCAGCGATCCCCAGATGCCACCGTTGAAGTACGGCGCCGGGAACGTGCCGAAGATGGAGAACGACGCGAGCGTGTGACCGTTGGTCTTCGGGCCCTTCATCGCAAGGTCGAAGGCGTTGATGGCGTCGTAGTAGACCCCGTAGACCAGCGCGGCGCCGGTGAACGCCCCGGCGACCTGCGATACCCAGTACGGGATGACCTTCGCCCAGGCGAACTTGCGGCGCACCGCGAATGCCAGGGTCACCGCCGGGTTGATGTGCGCTCCGCTCACCCCGCCGGCCACGTACACACCGAAGACCACGGCCATCGCCCAGCCCCAGGTGATCAGCAGCCAGTCGCCGGAGCTCAGGAAGAACGTGGTGGGACCCTCTGTGCGGCCCGATCCGGGGAGGGCCGCGACCGTCATGGCCACGACACCGCATCCGAAAGAGATGAGAACGAACGTTCCGAGGAACTCTGCCAGGCATTCGCCCCCCAGAGTTGCCCGACGCCTGAATCGCGCAGACTTGATCAAGGGAGGAATCTCTACGACCATGGGTCCTCTTAGACTCTCGTCAGGTGCGCCGGAACGCGGCTGGGTCCCCTCCCCGCGACCGCACCCTACTGTCAGGTGATCGCGTGGGCGTGGCAACGACGCGCCCGCTCGGCCACGGACGACGCAGCGACTTCACGCTCCTGCCCCACATACCGCGGGACCGCTCGGCCTCCGGACGGGACGTCACCCACCGCGTGGCTCGGATCGATTCTGCCTCGAACCGGCGGCGCCGCCCGGTACACCCATCGGGCCCGCCTCCTCCCGCCCCGGGGCGGTCACGTACGACCAATCAGGACGCGAAGGATGCCTGACTGCCGGTCAGGCAGGGAGTCGGCCGGGCCATCTCGCCTGCGTCAAATCGGCCGACCCGGTCGCTGCTGCGAACCGGCGCGTCGCGCCCGGTCGGGAAGCCCGGCCTCCGTGATGCGCCGGGCCGTGGGTCCGTGAGCCGTCAGGTACGTGTCGTGCGTTGGGATGCGTGATCCGAGCCGCGCAGCTGCTCGTTGATGCGCTGAGCTTCTTCGAGTTGGTCTTCGAGGATAACGATGCGGCAGGCGGCCTCGACGGGAGTGCCCTGGTCGACGAGTTCGCGGGCGCGGGCGGCGATCTTCAGCTGGTATCTGGAGTAGCGGCGGTGGCCGCCGTCCGAGCGCAGCGGGGTGATGAGGCGGGCCTCACCGATGGCCCGGAGGAAGGCGGGGGTGGTGCCGAGTATTTCAGCGGCCCGTCCCATGGTGTAGGCGGGGTAATCGTCGTCGTCGAGTCGCTCACGGGAGCTTTCTGCGGTCATTCGCACCTCTGTTCGGGAACGCGTTCGAGGGGCCTTGGTGCCGAGCGGCACCAAGGCCCCGAAGGACTACAACACCATCACCGGCTTACTGCTGCGCCGGCCTTCTGTATCCGCACTGTCGCCCTGGGGGATGAGGGCGATGCGGGGATCGCGGATGCGTGACCGTGGGACCACCTTCCATTCCGGGGCCTGCGGTACCCGGGCCGACCATGCCCTTGCCCGGGCGATCCTGATGGCGTCTGCCTCCTTCTCCTCTTCACTGCCGGTCAGCCTGCTCTGTACTGCTGGTCCTGCGTGCACGGCAGTTCGTATCTGCCGCGCCGTCCTGATCTCTTGGCTACGAGGAAAACACTACCCACCGGCATGCCCAGATGTCTACTCCGGCCGTGACAGATTTTCTACGAGGAGGGGTACCGGGCTTCTGTTCCACACCACGTAGACGATGCTCGTACTGGTGGTCTCCGAACTCGTTACCAACGCGGTGCCGGCACAGCCGCGCGAGAGCACTCCTGACCTCAACGGCGAGCCGTCGGCTTCGGCCGGCACATGGTCAATGAGTTGACCACCCACCTCACGATCACGCCCGAAAGCCCAGCAACCGTTGAGTCCGTGTCTCCTGCACCGTAAACGCGGCCTTCAGCAGCGACGCGAACAGCGCCACGAGGAGGCGTTGCGTGCCGCCGAGACAGTGGACGCGGAACTGCGCGAGCTCGCCACTGCCTCGCGCCGGCTGCGCCCGCACGGACAGGAGGCATCCGGGCGACGACGCACCCAGGTTCTCAATGCCGCCTATCTGGTGGCGGAAGGCCGAGCCGCCGACGTAAGCAGGCTGGTCGGCCTGCTGGAGAACCGCACGGGAGCGGAGATCGAGATCTCCGGCCCATGGGTGCCGTACTCCTTCGTGGGAGGGGTGTAGCCGTGACCACGGGCCGGCCCGTTCCCTGGGACAATCCCGAACCCCTGACAGGCCCCATCGGCGTCCCACTGGTCGATCTCCTCGACCGAGTTCTGGCAACCGGTGTGGTGATCAGCGGGAACCTCGTTATCGCCATCGCCGATGTGCCGCTCGTCCGGCTCTCTCTGCACGCGTTGCTCTCGTCGGTCAGCGAACGCGTACCGGCACCCTGGGCGGACGGAGGCCCGCTATGACCACGACACGCATGGATCTGGACCGCGAGCAGATGGGCCGCGACCTTGTCGCGCTGGTACTCACCGTCGTGGAACTGCTGCGCCAACTGATGGAGCGACAGGCGATCCGCCGGGTCGAACAGGGTGACCTGAGCGAGGAACAGATCGAGGAGATCGGCACGACTCTGATAGGCAACCCCGGCCCCCTTCGCGGGACCGGGACCGGACTCGGTCCCGCGCTCGGGCTCGGTGGCGGGCTGGGATGGGGCGGACGCGGCGTCCACCTTCACCCCCCCACTCGACATGCCCGGCGATGCGGTCGAGGACAGACATGAACCTGCCGGCTTCGCCGGCCATCGCCTGCCGCGCGCGGCTGTCACTGCGGTACAGCGTGGCCAGGGGCAACGGAACGGTCGGACCACAGGCCGACGCCGCACTGACCACCGAATGATGAGCACGGGCACACCGCTCAAGTTCCGTGGGATCCGAAAGCCGTTCCTGCCATGCCTCCTCGGTGAAGTCCCGTGCCGTCACGCGCTGGACGACCGCGGTGAGCGGGCCGCACGGCAGGACACGGACAGGGGCGTCCTCGGCGACGCCCGGCAGTCCGGTCAGCGCGGCGGGTTCCAGCCTGCGGCAGACGGCGATGACATATGTCGCAGGTCATCCACCCCCGCGAGGCCCGCAGGCAGTCCGGTTCCTGACGGAACGATCGCGTAGACGTACACACTTCCGTCCGTGCGGCGGTCACTGGTCGGTGGACCCGCGTCGGTAGCGCCGCAGCCTGCGGTACTCCACGAGCGCGCCGTCGTGATCGAGCAGCACCTCGTACGCGGCGAGCAGACTTGTCGTGTCCGGGATCCGGGGCACTTCGAGGACATCGACGACAGCGCACCATCCGTCGTCGGTACGCCGCACGGCCGAGACGCCCTCCGAGTGGTGTCCGATCAGCCCTTCGAGCTCCTCGACGGCAGCGCGGGCGGCCCCTTTGGGATCTGCGGCTGTGGCCGCGCTCCGGCCTCCGTGCGAGGAAGCGCGTTGGGTACGCGTACGACGTTGCTCTGCCATGATCACAAGTCTGTTGGTCTTCGGCTGGGCCGCATCTTGAGCGGAGCGGCGCCGACGCCCCGATCTCGGACGCGGCGTACGCCACGCCCTCTCGCGCGCCGTACGCCGGAAGGGTGGTCGGGGCGCCGGGGAACTCAACCGGTCGGGTTCCCTCGCACGTTCGGCCCTGCGTCCCCCGCAGGTGGCGGATGTGCGCGTACTGCCGCCGTGGGCGAGAGTGACCTGGCGGACGGAATTTCCCGGCGTCGCCGCCCATCTGGAGGAGTCCACGTGACCGGTCGGAAGAACGTTCTGCGCGGCCGTACAGCTGTGGTGACCGGCGCCGCACGGGGTGTGGGAGAAGCTGTCGCCAGGGAGCTGGCCGCCCGCGGCGCCGATGTCGCACTGGTCGGCCTCGAAGGGGAGAAACTCGCCCAAGTGGCCCGGGAGCTGCCTACAGAGTCGCGACACTGGCAGGTGGACGTCTCGGACGAGAAGGCGATGGCGCGCGTCGCCGACGAGGTACGCGATCGTATGGGACCCGTATCGGTCGTCGTTGCCAACGCGGGAGTGGCCGAGGGTGGCCCGTTCCTCGACACGGACATGGCCAGTTGGCGGCGCGTCATCGAGGTCAACCTTGTGGGCAGCGCGATCACCGCGCGGGTGTTCCTCCCGCATCTGCTCGACACCCGCGGTTACTACCTGCAGATCGCCTCGCTGGCCTCCATCGGCGCCGCGCCGATGATGAGCGCCTACTGCGCTTCCAAAGCGGGCGTGGAGTCCTTCTCCCACGCCCTGCGCCCGGAACTCGCTCCGCGAGGCGTCGGGGTGGGCACCGCCTATCTGAACTGGACCGACACGGACATGATCCGCGACGCCGACCAGCACGCGGTGCTCCGAGAACTCCGCGCGCACATGCCTCCGCCCGCCCGCAGGATCTACCCCGCGGACCATGTGGCGGTGCGCCTGGTCGCCGCGGTCGAGCGCCGCGCCTCCTCCGTCTACGTGCCGGGCTGGCTCAAGGGCGTACAGGCGGTACGGGCCGGCCTGCCGACGGTCGTCTCCAGGATCGCGCGGCGGGAGCTGACCCGCTCGGAGTTCTCGGCGACGGGCCTGCTCGGGTCCGGCGGCCGAGCGGCAGAGCCGCGACGTTCCTCATGAGATGACCTCCCCGGGGGCCTTCCCGCGCCAGGCTGGTGCCTTCGGTAGGGCCGTACACCGCCTGTGAGGCCCCACCGGCTCATCGGTGGGGCCTCACCCGGCCCGTCTCGACCGCTCGCTCAGCCGGCGGCCGGGAACCGCTCCCACACGCGGTGCGCTCCAAGCAGTTCGACCACCTGCTCCAGCACGTCATCGCCCTGCTCGCCGGTCACCACGCCAGGGGCAGACGTGGGCACTCCCGCCTGTTCCAGCGCCGCCACACCGTCCTGCCACCCTCCGACGGCCTTCCCGTGGCGGAACGCCTCCGCCAGCATCAGCGCCAGTCGGGGGTCGTTCCTGTCTCCGGGGGTCGTTGCGCCCTCACCGGCCTTCGCGTCGCGTGCGCCGTACGCGTCGGCGCCCCGCCCCGGTGCCCCGGCCACCAGGAGGGCGTCGAACTCCACGGACCTGGCGGTGGCATAGGTGCGCTGGACGGTGATCGGGTCTCCGTCCGGGTCGAGCAGACCGCCGGCGGGGGCGATCACCAGCGGCACCATTCCCGCCTCCAGGACGGCCTCGCGTACGGTGCGCACGCCGTCCAGGTCACCGGCCGGGCCGGCGACGATCCCGATGATCCTGCCGTCCGTCGGCCACACCTGGCCCAGCTGGGACAGGGCCGGGCTCGGCTCCGGTGAGGCAAGCGGTTCTGTCGCTTCGGGTGCCGGGAGGCCGAGTCCGGTGGCGACCTGCTCGCACAACTCGGTGTCGATGTTCGCCAGCACTCGCAGGGCCCGCTCCTTGAGCGGCTGCTCGTAGCATTTGCCCAGTTCGAAGGTGTAGGCCGCGATGATGTGCTCGCGTTCGACGGCGGTCATGCTGAGCCAGAAGAGCCGGGGCTGGCTGAAGTGGTCGGCGAACGAGGCGGGAGCCTCCCGGAGCTTGGTCGCCTCCGGGACCTTGACAGGTGTTTCGACGTACGCGCCGACGTCCGCACCCGCCTGGAAGGGACAACCACCGTCGAGCGAGTTGGGCCGGTAGGGCGCGACGCCCCGGTGTACGGCCGTCTGGTGCATGCCGTCGCGCAGCATGTCGTTGACGGGGGCGTGAGTCCGGTTGATGGGCAGCTGCCCGAAGTTCGGTCCGCCGAGCCGGGTGATCTGGGTGTCCAGGTAGGAGAAGAACCGCCCGGCCAGCAGCGGGTCGTCGGTCACGTCGATGCCGGGGACGAGGTGGCCGACGTGGAAGGCGACCTGCTCGGTCTCGGCGAAGTAGTTCGACGGGTTGGCGTTGAGCGTCAGCAGGCCGATGGGCTGC
The DNA here is from genome assembly GCF_044455465.1 of Streptomyces sp. NPDC051217. NCBI lineage: Bacteria > Bacillati > Actinomycetota > Actinomycetes > Kitasatosporales > Streptomycetaceae > Streptomyces > Streptomyces sp. NPDC051217. The sequence goes on along the minus strand of NZ_JBITEV010000001.1, from coordinate 1,077,073 downwards.
ACGGGCGCCAGTTCCTCCGGGACGATCTTCGTCGGGTCGAGCAGGTCGATTCCCTCGAACGTCTGGTCGACGGTGTCCGGGAAGGTCTGGATGCCCAGCTCCCACTGGGGGAAGGCGCCCGCCTCGATCGCGTCGGCGAGGTCCCTGCGGTGGAAGTCCGGGTCCATTCCGTTGATGAGCTGGGCCTCTTCCCAGACGAGGGAGTGAACGCCCAGCTTGGGCTTCCAGTGGAATTTCACCAGTGTGGTCCCGCCTTCGGCGTCGACGAGCCGGAAGGTGTGTACTCCGAAGCCCTCCATCGTCCGGTACGAGCGGGGGATGCCGCGATCGGACATGTTCCACAACGTGTGGTGAGTCGCTTCCGTGTGCAGGGTGACGAAGTCCCAGAACGTGTCGTGGGCGCTCTGGGCCTGCGGGATCTCCCTGTCGGGGTGCGGCTTCCCGGCGTGGATGACGTCGGGGAACTTGATGGCGTCCTGGATGAAGAACACGGGGATGTTGTTGCCGACGAGGTCGAAGACGCCTTCCTCGGTGTAGAACTTCGTCGCGAAGCCGCGTGTGTCGCGCACGGTGTCCGATGAGCCGCGCGAACCGAGCACGGTGGAGAAGCGGACGAAGACCGGCGTCTTGGCGTCCTTGGCCAGGAAGGCCGCCTTCGTGACGCCCGCGGCGGTGCCGTAGCCCTGGAAAACGCCGTGGGCGGCGGCTCCGCGGGCGTGGACCACACGCTCCGGGATGCGTTCGTGGTCGAAGTGGGTGATCTTCTCGCGAAGATGGTGGTCCTGGATGAGAACCGGTCCGCGCGCACCGGCTTTCAGCGAATGGTCGGTGTCGTACAGCCGCGCCCCCTGAGCGGTGGTCAGGTACTGCCCGCCCTGCGCGACGTCCGACTGGGCGGCGGCGGTCTCCTGTCCGGTGGGGCTCATCGGGGCCGGGCCGCTCTGATCGTGCTTGGGCGGCAGCGGGCCCCGGGGCTCGGTCGGCTCGTCGACCGGGGGTGAGACGGGCGCAGGCTTGCCGGGGACCCCTTCCTCGGGGCCGGTGTGGGCGGCCAGTGCGTCGGCGGCCTTATCGGCGACGGCTTTCAGCGGGTTCTTCTCACTCATGGCGGCTCCAAGCAGTGGGGAGGCAGGTTCGCGACCGATGGGAGCCCTCCCGTACCCGCCCTATGGGGGTTGAATCAAGGCAATTCCCCCACCCCTCGCTTTTCTTCCCACCGGTGAGGCTGAGGGCCGGCCCGCTTCATGGGCCGGCCGTCAACATCCTTGGGCGAGACTGGAAGGCCGCCCTGTGACGGCGGGCTCCCGCATGACGTCCTCCCGCACCCGGCGGCAGGACTGACTGATCAGCCGAGACACATGCATCTGAGAGATGCCCAACTCGTCGGCGATGGCGCTTTGCGTTATGTCCAGATAGAACCGGAGGTACAGGACCACGCGTTCGCGCTCGGGCAGCTGACGCAGTCCGGGCTTCACCGATTCACGGTCGACGATCAGGTCGAACGCCGCGTCCACATCCCCCAGGGTGTCCCCCAGCGGCAGCCCTCCGGCCGTACCCCTCACGTTCGCGTCCGTGGAGAGTGCCCTGTAACTGTTGAGCGCCTCCATGCCCTCCCGTACCTCTTCCAGGCTCAGCCCGGTGTGCGCGGCGACGTCGGTGTCGGTCGGAAGCCCGTCGAGGCACCCGGCCGACAGCTCCGCTCGGGCGGCGCGGACCGTGGTGCGCAGCTCCTGGACGCGCCGGGGTACATGCACGGACCACATACGATCCCGGAAGTGGCGTTTGATCTCGCCGGTGATGGTGGGGACCGCGTAGCTCGCGAACGCGTTGCCGAGACCCGGGTCGTAGCGGTCCACCGCATTCACCAGGCCGACCGCCGCCACCTGCCGCAGATCTTCCAGCGCCTCGCCGCGCTGCCGGAAACGGGAGGCGAGACGGTACGCCATGGGAAGCCACGCGCAGATCACCTCCGCGCGAAGCCGCTCCCTCTCCGGCCCGTCCGTCAGCTCCCCCAGACGCAAGAAGCCCGCCGTGGTATCCGGCTCCCCCGCATTCTGGCCGTCAAGGAACATCAGAGGCCCAACTCCTCGCGTAACAAGAGATCACTGCCGCCAGAAAGGGGTGTCCTCACCGCGTTCTCCCGACGCTCGCGAAAACGCCTTGTGCGGTCTACCGCTCGAAGGGAGTGCCTGCGGTCCGGAACACTCTCTGCGCTTGCCCCGCTTCCGCCACGTCGAAAGCCCGGACACGAGAATTCACTCACCCAGCCAGCCGCGTGGCCGTCCCGTCGCCTTCACGAGCCGACTGAAGGTTCACGGGGCTGTCCCACGACATCCGTGTCGCGTCAGCCAGCGGATGTGCGCCGCGCACGACGAGCGACGGTCGGTGCACGGGCCCAGGCCGGGCAGTTTCATGTCATTCATGCCACCCGGGCACTCACACGTTCTGGGGCAGACGTGCTTTCTCCGCCACACCCGCCGGTGTTCACAATGGTGTACGAAGGCTGGAGGCGCCGTCGTGCCAGGCGGCGAGGGTCTTGGTGGCCAGGCGCCCCTCCAGCAGGTCGGTGGCCTTGATGCCGAAGGCCACGTCCCTCTCCAGCCACGGCTCGTCCTCCAGCAGTCCGCCCACCACGTCGCGGCGGACCACCTGTTCATGGACGGCGTCGGCCTCCACGTGTTCTGCGTAGAAGTGCACCGCCGCCTCGCCCGCATCGGCCCTCCGCATGGCCTGCGCCAGCCGGCGGGAGGAGGGGGAGGAGGTGACCTCGACGGCGGCGAAGTGCCCGACCAGGGCGCCGCGCAGGGCACGGTGCAGGCCGAACATCGACATCAGGTTGACACTCGCCAGCATCTCCGCCGTCGCGGTGTTCACGTACCGGCCGTACGCGCTGTCCAGGCCGAGGTCCCTCATCAGGTCCGCGAAGAGCCGCGAATGCATCCGGTCCGCCTCGCCCCCGCCGTATTCGTCGAACTCCACCGCGACCATGGCCGCCTTCGCCCTGCCCCGCAGGCGCGGGATCACCCAGGCATGCGGATCGGCCTCCTTCAGGTGGTAGAGCGAACGCTGGGCCGCGTACTCGCGCAGTTGCCACAGCTCCCCCTCGTCCCGCAGAAAGTGCGAAAGCCCCGAGCCGTCCACCGGCTCGACCAGAATCCCGGCGAACGCCTCGTCGGCACTGTGCGGCTGGGCTTCGGTATCCATGCGCAGCGCGTCCAGGAAGCGGCGTTCCAGCCCCGCCCGCAGCCCAAGCAGCGTCGGATCCCACTCCCACGTGGGGTCTACTCCCTGGAACCCGCGGTAGTGCAGTTCGTAGCAGAGGTAGAGCGCCAGGTGCAGATCCTCACCGTACGGATCGGCCTCTTCGGCCGCGCGGTCCGACGGCAGTGGGCGCTTCCGATCGGGGCGCCCGCGCAGCGCACGGAGGACTCCGTTGCTGAACTCGCCGCGGCCCGTGGGCAGGGCGGGCCCGCTCAGCCGGACATCGGACAGCTCTGCCGACTTCACGCGTGGGACTCCTCACTCGCATCACTCGGACTACTCGCACGCCCCGAGTCTGCCTGGGCCGCCGCGGGCCCCCTGGCCCTCTCGCGGTGGCTGGTGTCGCACCAGGGATAGGCCCGGCTGCGTCTGCAGGCGCATACGGCCACGGTGAACCGGTCGGACCGCATCGTGGTCCCGTCATCGAGAGTCACTTCGACGGGGCCTTCGACGAGGAGGGGCCCGTTCCGTGTCGGGGTGATGCGGCAGGGCCTGTCACTCGGGGCGTTCGGCACGGATGATCACCAGCTCTTCCTTGTCGTCACCGGCCGCGATCAGACCGCGGTCCAGCAGCCACTGTCGCCGCGAGGCCAGTACGGGGCCGAAGGCCACGGAGCGGCGATCGGTCACCGCAGCCGGCAGGCCCGCGCGCTCCAGCCTCTCCAAGGTGGCGGGTACCCCGCACAGCGTCGAGTGAACGAGCAGCAGTGCCCCACCGGGGCGGAGCAGAGCGGCCGCTCCGTCGCACAGCCGGTCGACGATCAGGCGTCCGTCATGCCCCGCGTCCCACGCCCTGGCCGGGCCCCTTGGGGGCAGGGCGGCATCCGGCGCCGGTACGTAGGGCGGATTGCTGAGGATGAGATGGAACCGTCTGTTGACGGCGGGGGCCAGGAGGTCGCCTCGTACGGCTTCCACCCGCAGCCCGGCGAGCGCCGCGTTCAGGCGTGTGGTGAGGACGGCGCGGCGCGTGCGGTCCACCGCTGTCACCCGCGCGCCCCGCCGCGCCGCGGCGAGAGCGAGGACGCCGGATCCCGTACCGACATCCAGGACCTCCGTGCCGGTACCGACCGTCTCCCGTTCCAGGGCTTCACGCAGCAGAAGCGTGTCTCCCTGGGGTCCGTAGACGCCGCGCGGCAGCATCACACGGCCGCCCTGGTCGTACGTACTGAGCAGACCCAGCATCGACTCACCTCCGACCCGATTTTTCGCGGTGGGCGAGCGCACACACCACGGAGCGCGTACGTCACATCTGTCACCACCTCCGAGTGCCCCCGCCGGCGGACTTCTCACAGCACGTCCCTCGTCCGTACAAAGTCACGCGCCGTCGGCCTCGTTACGACCGGCCCGTGGACCGCGGCTTCTCCGGGCTATCCCGTCCGGCCCGCACGACCCACGGGAGGCCGGGCGGACGGAGGCGGCGACCGGCCCGGCCGCGCAGTGCGGCGCGGGCGGCGTTGGCGCCGGGTGCGCCGTGCACACCACCGCCCGGGTGCGCGGCGGCCGAGGCGAGGTACAGGCCCTTCACCGGTGTCTCGGGCCGCCCGGTACCGGGCGTGGGACGGAACACCAGTTGCTGGTGCATGGCAGCGGTGCCGCCGTTGATCGCACCGCCGTGCAGGTTGGCGTCCATCGCCTGGAGGGTGGGCGGCGCGAGGAGGCGGCGCGATCTGATACGGGAACGGAATCCCGGCGCCCAGCGCTCCACTTCGCTCTCCATGCGGTCTGCCATCGCTTGTTGTTCCCGCTGGTCCCAGAGCCCGCTCAGCGCGCCCTCACCCGCGTCGCCCTTGATCCGGTGCGGGACGTGCGTGTAGGCCCAGGCCGATTCGGTGCCGGCCGGGGAGCGGGTGACATCAGCCGTGGTCATCTGTCCGAAGAGGAGGAAGGGGCGGTCCGGAACCTGCCCCGTGGCGAGCTGCGCGGCGAAGCGGGTGAGTCCGTCGACACCGTCGGCCAGATGGACCGTTCCCGCCGTGGCGGCCTCCGGAGCCGTCCAGGGCACTGGTCCGCTCAGCGCCCAGTCGACCTTGAAGGTCGCGAAGTCCCACTGGAGCCGGCGCAGGTCATCCAGCAGCCGGGCGGGCAGATGCGTCGCGTCGACCAGTTCGCCGTACAAGGCCGGGGCGGACACATCGGCGACAACGGCCCGGGACGCCGGGACACTCTCGCCCCCCTCGGTGCGTACGCCGACGGCGCGGCCGCCCCGTACGACGACCTCCGTCACTCGTTCTCCGCATCTGACCGTCCCGCCGCGCCGTTCCAGCCGCCGCACCAGCGACGCCGTAAGCACGCCGGCCCCGCCTGCGGGCACCGGAAAGCCGTAGGTCTGCCCGAGCATCGACATCAGCCAGCCATAGCCCCCGCTGCCCGCGGCTTCGGGGCCGAGGTCGGCGTGCAGGGCGTTCCCCGCGAGCAGCAGCCTGCCGCCTTCGCCGCGGAACTCCTCCTCCCCCAGACGCCGGACCGGCAGCACCAGCCTCCGGGCCAGCCGCAGACCGCCGACGCTCCGGAGCCGGGCGGCGAGGCGGACTCCGGCCCGTACCGGAGGGAAGGGGGTGAAGAGGGCGCGGACGATGTCGGGGCCCAGACGGTCCCAGACGGCGCAGAGGTCGAGCCACGCCGCGCCGTCGCCCGCCGCGAACGTGTCCAGGTTCGCGGCGGTGTCCGCTGCCCCGCGCGCGAGGACAGCACACCGGCCGTCCGGCAGTGGGTGCGCCAGGACACGCGGCGCGTGCTCCCAGCTGAGCCCCTCCTTCTGAAGCTCCAGGTCCGCGAGGACCGGGGAGGCGGCGGCGAGCGGATAGAAGGCGCTGAAGAGGTCGCTCACATAATCGGGATGGACGCCCCGGTCGCTGCGGACCGCCCCGCCCGCTTCCGGTTGTGCTTCAAGGACTTCTACGCTCCATCCGGCGTCGGCGAGCAGATTCGCCGCGACGAGACCGTTGGGTCCCGCGCCGATAACGACCGCGTGCGGCATAGCAGCCTCCTGCCTGTCGGCCCCGTTTCACGGCTGTCCGGGTGACCGCACGAGGACGCACGCGTGCGGACGCTTCAGACCGCTGCGCGCGCGTGCGTGGGAGCGTTCTCCACCACGTCCGCCAGACGGGCGAGCATGCTGCGGTGCCGAAGTTGGATCAGTGCGTCCACGGCCGTGTTGTGGAGCAGCCCGCCGGGTCCCCGCAGCGGGTGTTCGTCGACGATGACCAGCGCGTTGTCGCCCCAGGGGCGGACCTCGACGGCGATCCGCGCGGTGCCGAGCCATCCGCTGTCGGCCTCCAGCTCCAGCACGCCGGGGGCTTCGCACCGCCGCACGATCGTGCGTCCCGACAGCGACCAGCGGCCCAGCCGGATCGTGTACGTGATGCTGGAACCGACCTCCGGCCACTCCCCCTCCCGGGGCCGCGAATCGGCTGTGCCGACCACCCAGTCGCCGTAGCGCGAACCGTCGGCGAGCACCGCCCACACGTCCGCCACGGACCGTTCGATCAATTGGTGTCGTACGGCCATCGGCCCTCCAGCCTTGGTCCCAAGTAGGCCGGCCGCCAGGTACCCGGCGCGCTCGGCCGCATCCCTCTCACTGTCCCAGGCATTCGGGAAAGCCGCCGCCTGTCGGAAGCCGGATCGGGTACGCACAGTCCCAGAACCACGTCCGCGTCCGCGTCCGACCGGTATCAGGGAGCCTTCGCGTCGCTCGCACGTCAGGGAACAAGCAGCGTCTTGATCATCCCGTCGTCCTTGTTCTGGAACGTCTTGTACGCCTGGGGCCCGTCCTCCAGAGGCAGCCGGTGGGTCGCGAAGTTGTCGACACCCAGCGGGTCCTCGTCGGTGAGCAGCGGGAGGATGTCGTCGACCCAGCGTTTGACGTTGGCCTGGCCCATCCTGAGCTGGATCTGCTTGTCGAACATGGTCAGCATCGGCAGCGGATCGGCCACGCCGCCGTAGACGCCGGACAGGGAGATCGTGCCGCCCCTGCGGACCACGTCGATCGCCCTTTGGAAGGCGCTGAGACGGTCGACGCCCATGGTCTCCATGAGGCGTTCGCCGACGACGTCGGGCATGAGCCCCACCGCCCGGTGGGCGGCCTTGGCCAGGGGCGCGCCGTGCGCCTCCATGCCCACCGTGTCGATCACCGCGTCGGTGCCGCGTCCGTCCGTCAGATCACGTACAGCATCCCCGAGGTCCTTGCCGTGCCGGCGGAGGTCGAGACACGTCACGCCGTGCGCGGCGGCGCGTGCAAGGCGCTCGGGTACGAGGTCGACACCCACGACCAGACTCGCGCCGCGGTGCTGGGCGACCCGCGCGGCCATCGCGCCGATAGGCCCGAGCCCGAGGACGGTGACCGTGCCACCGGGCGGGACGGCCGCGTACTCGACGGCCTGCCAGGCGGTGGGAAGCACGTCCGACAGATAGACGAACCGGTCGTCCGGCGGGCCGTGCGGAACCTTGATGGGCAGACTGTCGCCGAAAGGCACGCGCAGCAGCTCCGCCTGGCCGCCGGGCACCTGGCCGTACAACTTGGTGTAGCCGAAGAGCGAGGCGCCCATACCGCGCTCGCGCACCTGGGTCGTCTCACACTGTGAGTGCAGCCCCTGGTCGCACATGAAGCAGTGCCCGCACGAGACGTTGAACGGGATGACGACCCGGTCCCCAGGGACCAGGGAGGTCACCTCGGGGCCGACCTCCTCCACGATTCCCATGGGCTCATGACCAAGAATGTCTCCTGGATCGAGGTACGGCCCGAGAACCTCGTACAGATGCAGGTCAGAACCGCAGATCCCCGTCGAGGTGATCCTGACGACGATGTCCGTCGGCTCCTCGATACGCGGATCGGGAACGGTCTCCACCCGGACGTCCCTCTTGCCCTGCCAGGTCAGTGCGCGCATGCTCCGACTCCCTCGGTGTGACTTCGCGGTTCCGATCGCCGTGCCTCGGCATCCCCGTCGGCGGCTTCGAGTACCCGGCTCTCCCAGTTGAAACACCCGTAATGCCGTCATCGTCCGTCCCGTGCCGCCCGCCTTCTCACTCCAGGTCCATGAAGAGGCTGCTGTCGAGCCGGGCCAGCAGGTCGGCGACGTTCTCGTACACCTCGTCCGCCCCCGCGGCTTCGAGCGCGTCGCGCGGGATGCCGCCGGACAGGACCGCGACGCTCCGTACACCCGCTCTCGACGCCGCTTCCATGTCCCACACGGCGTCACCGACGAAGACCGCGCGCTCCGCGGGCACCCCGGCGATGTTCAACGCGGCATGCACGGGGTCGGGTGCCGGCTTGCCCTGAGATACGTCGCCCGAACTCGTGGTTCCCGCGATGACGTCGTCCGCGTCGATCGCCCGGCGCAGGGCGTCGAGTTCGGGCCCGGTGGCCGAGGAGGCCAGGACGTTCGTCCAGCCCTGTTCGGCCAGGACCCGCAGGAGGTCGGCGGCGGACTCGAAAGCCGTCAGCCGACCGAAGTACGTGCCATACAGAGTGCTGTGCGCGGCGCTGATCGGGTCGTCCTGGTCGTGGTCCCTGTCGTCGCCGAGCAGATGGGCGATAAGGTCCCCGGAGCCGAGACCGATTGCCCGGTGGATGTCGGACATCGCCACCTGGTGGCCCGCCCCGCGGAACGCCTGCCACCAACTGGTGACGTGCGGATAGTTCGTGTCGGCCAGGGTTCCGTCAACGTCGAAGATCGCCGCGCGTGCCACGGGGGTGCCTCACTCTCCTGAAACGGGCTCGACATTGCTCCCGGGCCCCACATCCCTGCGTCGGCCGGACCGGCCGGACCTACTTCCTACCGTCCCGGGGCGCGCCAGAACCGTCCGACGCGCCCCGGGGCGTCCTCTGCCGCTGCCCGATCTTCGTGTCCCCAATGTCGACGTGCCCGGCAAGCTGGACCCATGCGGAGCAGGCGGGCCGTGTCCCGCCCGGCGTATCCGGACGGAACACGGCCCTGCGTCTTCGTAAGGAGGGTCTCAGGCGGCCTGGAGGAGTTCGGCGCGGCCGAACAGGAGGGCGTAGCCGGAGGGGAGTTGGGCGAGAATCCGGTTGAGGAGGTCGTCTCCCGAGAGGTGTGCGACGAGGGGCAGGACCGTGCCCACGTCCCAGCGCGTGGTGGCGGGTGTGCCTCCGGTACGGGTCGCAAGGTCCTTGACGAAGCCCCAGCCGGTGAGAGATTCAGTGCTGGGGGGCTCGGCGGTCAGGATTCGCGCGGCCTCGACGGGCAGGCGTGTGGCGACTTCGGCACGCTCGTCAGCACTCAGCTGCCTGCCGAGTGCCGTCAGAACGATGCGTACCGTTTGCTCTGCGCGCTGCCTGGTGGGGTACGCGCCGTCGTATCGCACGCGTTCGAGCATCTGGTCGTACGTCACTGGGGTTGCCGACGGCGGTGCCTCTGCCTGCGGGTACATCGGGCGGATGCCTTTCTTCATCGGGGAGTCGGGGCGGTCACGGGTGATGGTGCGCCATGTTCAGGCGCGGAGTTCCTTGCGCCGTGCTCCGACGCCAACGCTGATCTTGCGGGGCTTGGCCCGTTCGGCGACCGGAATACGCAGGGTGAGGACACCCGCGTCGTAGTCCGCCTCGATGCGTTCCGTATCGAGGGTGTCGGCCAGCATGACCTTCCGTGAGAAGGCTCCCAGGGGCCGCTCGGAGAGGTCCATGCGCGCGTCGTCGGAGTCGGCGACGGGCCGCCGTTCGGCCTTGACCGTCAGCATGTTCCGCTCTACGTCGATGTCGATCGCCTCCGGGGAGACACCGGGCAGATCCAGGGCGATGACATAGACGTCGCCGTCCCGGTAGGCGTCCATCGGCATCGCGGAAGGCTTGGACCAGGTGCCGGTCGCACCCAGGAACTGCTGGGAGAGACGGTCGAGTTCGCGGAACGATTCGGTGCGCATCAACATCGCGAAACACCTCCAGTTGGTTCGGGCGGAAACAGCCAATGCGCTGCGGCTGCCACCGTTGTACCATGTCATCGAAACGATGACAACTGAGATGTCACCGAAAGGGTGACATGAAGAAGGAGCGACCGTGCCCACTCCGGACCAGCCCTCCCCACCCCCCGAAACCGCCTCCACCCCCGCATCCGCCCCCGCCAACTTCCTCGCAGCGGCATCCGCGCTGAACGCGATCGACGAAGCCGTACAGACGGCACAAACCCCCGGCACCCCGAACGCGGATCGCCCGGGGCCCCCGAACTGGGCCGAGGAAGCCGGCACCAGCAGCGAACAGGCCCTGGCCGCCCTGCTCCTGCTCCGCGAGGTACGCGAACGGCTCGCAGCCTGGGAACCCGGCCTGATCGAAGCGGCACGTGAGGCCGGGGCCAGCTGGGCGGATCTCGCAGGCCCACTGGGCGTCGCCAGCCGCCAGGCCGCCGAACGCCGCTACCTGCGCGTACGCCCCGGCGCTCCGGGCGCCACCGGAGAACAACGCGTACAGGCCACCCGCGACCGCCGCGCCGGCGACCGGAACGTCAGCCACTGGGCCCGTGACAACTCCTCCGCCCTGCGCCAACTAGCAGGCCAGATCACCGCCCTCACCGGGCTCCCCCCGGACGCCCGGGCACGACTGGCCCTGATCGCCACCGCCCTCGCCGACGACGACCCGGCCGCCCTGGTGGGCCCACTCACCGCCGCCCGGCCCCACCTCGAAGCAAGCCACCCAGACCTCGCCGACCGCGTCGGCGCCATCACCCGCCATACCAACCACCTCCGCCACGACAACACCCGGTGACGCCCGGCCCTCAGCGGAGGCACCGTCGCCACAATCAGCTGCCGCGCCGGATCGCCCACCACGCACCCTGGTGGATTCAGAACTCGATCGAGGCGGAGTTCCGGATGGTGACGTCCATGTTCCGTTCCATCATCCGCAGCGCGGCGTCGGCCAGGTCCGAGTGAATGTGGGCGACGGCATCGCGGGGCACGGTCACCCGCAGGTGCCGGATGTGAGCGTCCAGAGCGGAGTAGAGCACACACTGTTCGGTGACCTGGCCGCAGAGAATCACCTGACCGACGTTCAGCTGCGACAGCAGATAGGACAGCGGCGTTTCGTAGAAGATCGAGTGCCGGGCCTTGATGACGAAGAGGGAGTCGTTCCTCGGCCGCAGGGGTTCGACCAGATCGGCGTGAGGACCGGCGAGCGCCGTTTCGAGGATTTCGCCGTGGTGGGACCGCCACTCGCCGAAGTTGTCGTTGACGTAGATGACGGGCACCTTCCGGCGCCGAGCCTCGTCGATCAGCCGCGCGATGCGAGGCACCACCGCCTTCGCGGACGGTACGAGGAGATCGGCGTCGGCGTGATCATAGGTATTGATCATGTCGATCACGATCAGCGCTGAGTGACCCATGGCTTTTATGATGACTCAGCCTGCCTCGCCGCGCTGTCCGGCGAGAGTCGCCCCGCGACCCACGATGTCGGTGGACGCGCGCTCCCGGCGCTTTCTCCGGGCGGTGGCCGTCGTCGACGGCCGCGGGCCAGTGGGCACGGTGGCCTGGCCGTCCTTCCAGGGTGGCCGCGTTGCCGATCCGGTTCCCCCCTTGGGAGAGGCCCTGCCCGGCTGCCTGGCGAAGAAGCGGTGGAGCCGTCCGTCCTGGAGCCGGCGACGCCGGTGGCAGAGCTCCCGCTTCTTCTGCGCCTGGGATTTCCGCCAATAGATACCGGGGCCCACCTCCCGCGCGAACCTGCGTGGAGGCCGGGTTCGTCAACCCGTTCAGCGTCAGCGGTTGGTGCCGGTCACAGTTTTCGTGTGTCGCGGGGCTCGGAGTATGGCTCGTCGTTCGGTGAGTGGCCTGCTTCGATGGCACGGGCCCGTTCGAGTTCGGCGTTGAATTCGAGCCCGAGGAGGATGGCAATGTTGGAGACCCACAGCCAGACCAGGAAGATAATGATCGCGGCGAAGCTGCCATAGGTCTGGTCGTAGCTGCTGAAGTTGGCCACGTACGCGCCGAAGGCGGCGGAGGCGATGATCCAGATGAGCACGGCGAGGACGCTGCCGAGGCTGACCCAGCGGAAGCCGCGTCTGACGTTCGGAGCGAACCAGTAGAGCAGAGCGATCACCAGGCTGAACAGTAGGACCATCACCGGCCATTTGGCGTAGGTCCACACTGCGAGGCCGGTGTTCCCCATTCCCAGGACGTGTCCGGTCTCGCGCGCCAGGGACCCGGTGAACACCACCCCGACCGCGATGGCTGCCAGAAGAACGATCACCACGACGGTGATACCGAACCGGATGGGCAAGGTCTTCCACGCGGGGCGGCCCTCGCCGATGTCGTAGACGGTGTTGGAGGCACGCATGAACGCCGCGATGTATCCCGAAGCCGACCACAGCGCAACGACGATTCCGATGGCGAGAGCGAGTCCCGCTTTGCCCTGACCGTTCTGCAGCTGTGTCAGCATGCTGTTCAGCACGGTCTTGACGCTTCCCGGCGCGAGCTTCCCGACATTATCGATCAGCGGCTGGATGCTGGAGGTGCCCAGCAGTCCGAGGATCGACACCAGAGCCAACAATGCCGGGAAGATGGACAGCACCCCGTAGTACGTCAGAGCGGCGGCCCAGTCCGTCAGGTCGTCTTCCTTGAATTCTCGCACCGTACGCTTCAGAACCCCGCGCCACGACTTCTTGGGCAAGTCCGTCGGCCCCTTGACCGGCCGGCGGCCCACGCCGTCCCGCCCGTTCTCTCCGTCGCCACGTCCAGGGCCGCCATCAGGGACGCCGTCCGCCATTCTTCATCAACTCCCTCAAGCCGTGCGGCACGACGGGATCTCTCGTCGCGGCTGAGTACGGCACGCCCAGTCTTGGCGCGCGCGACGCCTCCCGCCATCGGCCTGACCCATCCGGTGGCAAATTCGACCTGCTCCCTAGACCACTGGACTCGCACGGACCGGACGAGCCGGAGGGCAGGGCACGGGGCGCCTCCGAACCGCTGCGGGTCGGCCCGTCCACCGCGGTGCAGGTACGGGTGGAGTCGGGCAGCGCGCTGCCCAAGAACCTGAAGCTGCACATGGTCGACCCCGGAGTGAGCGCGACCGAGGCCAAGAACCCGGCCGACCCCGTCCTGAACAACGCCGCGTTCGCTGTGGAGGAGACCGCGACCGCGTCGCCGGGCGATCCCGTTGCGCCGACGGACGGTGCCACCCCGGCCGAGAGCTCCACGGCGACCGGCAGCACGGCACCGACGGAGTCGGCCACGCCGACGAGCGTCCCGACGGACAGCGCCACTCCGACTGACACCGCGACGCCCGGTCCGAGCCCGACTGACACCGCGACGCCCGGTCCGAGCCCGACGCCCACCAAGCCGACCGCGCCGCCCTCGACCGTAAAGCGGCCTCCGATCATCGATCGTGCCCAGTGGGGCGCGGACGAGACGATGGTCGCCGACCCGGCGGAGTACATCGACAAGGTGCAGGCGGTCTACATCCACCACACCGTCGGTTCGAACAACTACAGCTGCGCCGAATCGGCCGCCCTGGTCCGCGGCATCATGACGTACCACGTCAAGACGGAGGGCTGGAACGACCTCGGCTACAACTTCCTGGTCGACAAGTGCGGCCGGATCTTCGAGGGCCGCGGCGGCGGCGCCGACGTGCCGGTCAAGGGCGCGCACACCTACGGATTCAACAGCTACTCCACCGGCATCGCACTGCTCGGCGACTTCGAGGGCGACACCGCCACCGGCAAGCCCGCCGGCCGGCCGACCACCGCCGCGCAGCAGTCCGCCGCGCGCGTCGCCGCCTGGAAGCTCGGCCAGTACGGCGGCAACCCGAAGGGCTCCGTGACCCTCGTCGCCCAGGGCGACACCGGCAAGTACACCGAGGGCCAGCAGGCCACGATGAGCGTGATCTCCGGCCATCGCGACGCCTTCGCCACCGCGTGCCCGGGCAAGAACCTCTACGCGAAGCTCCCCGCGATCCGCGATTTCGCCGCCGGCCCCGGCCGTAACTCCGCAATCCCGAGCGCCGACTTCAACCGGGACGGCATCAACGATCTGGCGGCCGGACTGCCCCGGGCCGCAAACAGCGACGGAAGCGTCACGGTCCTGCCGGGCACCACCGACGGACCGAGCTCCGCGGCGCGCAGGACCATCAACCAGAGCAGCCCCGGCGTCCCCGGCAACTCCGAGGCCGGCGACCTCTTCGGCTCCGCCAACGCGTGGGGCGATGTCAACGGCGACGGATACGCCGACCTGATCGTCGGCTCCCCCGGCGAGAACGGCACCACCGGCCAGACCGACACCGGCACGGTGGCGGTGCTCCACGGCCCCGGCCTGAACAGCGGCAAGGGGTACTGGACCAACGCGACCACCCGGGCCGCCGGCGAGAAGCTCGGCGCGACCGTCACCTCCGGTGACTTCAACGCCGACGGCAACGCGGACGTCCTGTCCGCCGCTCCCGGCAAGCCGGGCCGCTGGTGGGCCTGGGACGGCAAGTCCGGTGCGGCCAAGTCCGGTTACCTGAACTCGACGGCGTACACCGCCGCAACGAGCTACGCCTCAGCCGTCAGCGGCGACTTCAACAAGGACGGATACGCGGACGCCGCGGTCGGCTTCCGCGACCCGGGAGGTATCGGCCGGCTGCTGTGGCTCAAGGGCTCCACGACCGGGCTCCAGCGCGTCGGCGTCCTGGACGCGCGCGGCGGCCGTTCGCTCGCGGCGGGCGACCTCAACGGCGACGGCTACACCGACCTCGCGGTCGGCCAGCCGAGCACCACGGAATCCGGGCACACCCTCAAGGGCGGTGCGATCACGGCCGTCTTCGGGTCGGCGACGGGACTGACCTCGACCGGACGCAAGACGTTCGGCCAGGACACCACCGGCGTCCCGGACACCGGCGAGACCGGCGACGACATGGGCGCCGCCATATCCGTGGGTGACGTCAACCTCGACGGATACGACGACATCCTCACCGGCCTGCCCGGCGAGGACATCACCCGAAGCGGTGTCGCCCAGACCAACGCGGGCCAGGTCATCCTGCTGCGCGGCACGTCCACGGGCCCGACCGCCACCGGCTCAGCCGCGTATCACCAGGACACCGCGGGTGTGCCAGGTACCACCGAGTCCAACGACCGCCTCGGCTCGTCCGTCTCGCTCACCGACCTGTCGGGCTACAGCCGGGCCGATCTGGCCATCGGCGCCGACGGCGAGGACGCGAACAACGGCACGATCCTGCAGTTGGACAACAGCAGCACCAGCGGCATCGTGACCAGTTCCGGCGTCTTCTACGGCACCACGGCACTGGGCGCGCCCGCGGGCCTTCGCATCGGCCAAGTACTGACGCCATAACACCCACAGCGCCCCGAACAGGTACGGGGCCGGACCCGATCGCCGAGAAACGAGCTTGACGCGCGCACCCCGGTCTCCGCGACAACACACGGAGACCGGGGCTGACAGAGCGTCTCTCGTGCCCTGAGGTGGGGTGTATCCGGCGAACTGCTCAGCGAGCACAGCCGGGCTGACAGCGGTTCACGCCTGCCGTTAATCTTCCTGCCATGTCATCCCAAGGGCGCAGTGCCGGAACCGTCTTTTGCATCGTATTGGCGATGCTCAGCATGATCACGGCGGTGATCCTGTCGGCGGTCGCACTGACCGCGACCTCTCAGGTGTCCGATGAGCCGCTGGACGAATACAGCAGCAAGATAAGTCTTTTCGACGACGCCGATTGCGACACCGAGGCAGATACCCCGCCCGATCGAGTCTTCTTGGACTGTCTCTCCGAGTACGAGTCGACCACGCAGAAGGATGCGGCGTTCTGGGCGAGGGAGGTCGCAGCGCGGCAGGCGGACATCCAAGCGAAGGGCAACTTGGCAATCATCTTCGGCCTGCTCGGGGTGACCTTCGCGGTCTGCGCCGTGGTGTCCAACAGGGGAAGCCGGACCGGGCCAACCACCGGCACCTGGGCAACCCCTCCCGCCCCGGGCGGGGCACCCACGGCTACCCAACCACCCTCGCAGCCATAGCCACGGCCTCCAGCTGACGTCGTTTCACCTCAGTACGGCCAGGGTGTTCGTGGCGCACCCCCGTGGATGCGGTGGTAGGTCGCGGGATGCCTCTCGGGGTGGCCCTGCTCGGCCCAGCACGAACCCGGCGGTGGGACGGATGCCGAGCGGCCCGGCCTCGTCGAACGCGAAGACCCGGTCGGGGAATCGGTCCAGGACTTCCTCGATGCGGTCCAGCCCGGCGTCGCGGTCGGGGTCGGGCGACTCTCCCTGCTCAGGACGGAATCAGTCCATCGGCCCCACCACCGATCACGATCAGCTGAACGACTCTCCCTCCTGGGCGGTCAACCCGTGCCGCGCCTTGACGTGTTGCATGTGCGTCAGAGTGCGGACCAGCCGGAGCGCGAGAACGGCGGAGACGATGTCGACAAGGTCGGAGACCATGAGAAGGCCGAGACCCACGTTCGTCGGGCCGATCGATTCGGCCGTGTCGTAGACCGCGCCGCCGGCCAGTGCGATGAAGCCCTGCGCGAGCCAGAAGCCCCACCACAGGTTGATCAGGCCAGGGCCCACCCGGTCGGGCGAGTTCGGTCCCACGGAACGGCTGGCGTTCCAGATGTCGAGGGTGACCCGACGCGGGAACCACAGGTTGACGACCGGGACGAGCCAGCCCCAGCCGGTCCAGCTGCGGCCCCTTCGCTGAGTGCCGGGGGCGAAGACTTCGGCGTTGTCGCGCGAGCGGTACAGCCAGCACACGTAGACGATTCCGGTGGAGAGGTAGAACGCGCTCTGGAGCAGGCCAAAGAGGTCGTAGGAGAGCTGCCTGTCCTCGACGCCGGGCACCGTCCACAGGGCTGCCTCGGCGTGCGGCGCGCCGCGCAGCAGGTCGTACAGATAGGCGCCCGAGGCAAGGGACAGCACATCCGTGACGATCACGGCACCGAGCAGCAGGGAAGTGGCCAGCCCCAGACCGATCGGTGAGCGCGGCACCGCGAGGGAGGCGGGCGAAGGAGCGACGGTGTGCGTCGCATTCGGTTTCACACTCCGACCAGCGACGCGGTCGTTCCAGGTGTCACACCCCAGCCACTCCGCACCCGGCGTGCGGCGCACTCTCCCCGGTGAGCCGGCCAATTCTTCCCGGGATCTCACGGAAGAACGGGACTCGCGCCCCCCGGCGAGGCCCCGCCCAGCCGCGGTTCGAAAGCGGCACAGGGGAATTTCCTTCAATCGCCAAACAATAATCCCTGGCAGGCGCACAGTTGACGGCCCGCCGATGTGGACCTGGCGGGCCGTCGCGTAGGAGTCCGGTTCAGTTGATGCCCGGCGGTTCAGTACGCCCGATAGTAGGGCGTCTCGATCGTCGCTGCGACATTGAATACTGAGAAGTCGGCTTCCATGAGCACACGGTAAACGAACTCCGAGGCGGTCATGTCGAATCGCTGGAAAGCCTCCAGCGGATCTACTCGTGCCACCACGGGCCACGTCGCCGGGTCCTGCGAGGTGTCGGCCAGCCAGTAATACTCCTCCTCGATGAAGGAATACCCCCACTGCACAAGGCCCTTGCCTTCGCCATTCGCTCCGAGAAGCCCGAACGGCTCGAATATCCGCTGGTTATCGGGGTTTTCGCGCACGGACCTGAGCAAGGATGCGTGAGCGGTCTGCACCGACTCCGATTCGCCTTGCGCCTCCAGCACCAGAACATGGTCACTAAAGGCACCCCACGCGGCGAATCGTGTGCGCAGTTCCTTGAAATCAGTCGGCAGAGGGGTGCCCAGGGCGCTCTCGGTGTCGGACCAGTCGAATTCGACGGATTCAGCGTTCCAACCCGTCACCGTCACCAGACGATCGACCCACTCCATGTCCACCCCTCCACGCGACTTACGAAGCTGTTTCTACTCCGACTGCGTCAGGGCCTGTTCCAAATGTTCTGATTGACAATTTGAGCCCCCCCGAAGAGCAGGCAGACATGGTAACACCCAGGGGAACCGGATTGCTTTCGCTCTCGTAGATCGGGACCGACGAGTAGTAGACGTATTCCCCGCCGCAATCGAGTCCGCGATCCTCTGCTCCACCCCTGCCATTTCAGGGGAATTCGCGGTGCGGTACAGCGGCACCGGGTTGCGGCGATCGGTGCCGCCGACGATCTCCGTGGGGGGCGTGTTCTTTACCAGGCCGCCGTCCTTGTCCGTGTAGTTGAAGCCGACGGACTGGCCCCTCTCCCAGTAGTCCACCGTGAGCGTCTGCCTGGCGGCCGGATCGGTGATGTATCGCAGGAACTTGGTCGGCTTGTTGTTGGACTTGCGTTCTTCGTAGGTGAACGTCTGCGCGTTGCCGTTCTTGTCGACCGCCGACGTCATGTAGCCGTCGCAGCCGAAAAGGAAGCGCGTGCCGTCGGGCCGGGTGAGTGTCCAGGCGTCCGGGACGGGGTCGTCGTTCGGCGTGCAGCCCAGGCCCGCCCTCATGGTGACCTTGTAGTGGACGCCCGCTGGGGCCTTCCACGACCCGTCGGCCTGCTTGGTGAACACGTGCGTCGTGCCGTCGCCGTCCGACAGGCGGATCTGCGTCGGGTTCGGGTTCGGGTGGAAGTCCAGCGGCGCGCTCAGCCGGGTGGGCCCGGACGCCTGTGCCTTGACCGTTGCGGACTCCGCCGGGGCGAGCGCCGGGACCGCGGTCTTGACCTGGTTGCCGCCGGTGGTGCCGTCGGTGCCGTCGGTGCCGTCGGGCAGCTTCCAGGTGTACGACAGGACCCGCTCACCGGTCGCCCACGCCGCGGAGCCCGTCGACGGCGGGCATCAACGACGTTCACCGCATACATGTGAGGCCGCGGGGGCTACGGCACTCCGCCGGCCCCCGCCACGACCCTTGGGACAGGCTACGACGCACGTCTACCGGTGCCCTGAGCGTGCTCCGCGCTCCTGCCTCGCGAGGGAGAGGCCGCCGGGGGATTCTTCGACTGCCCCGGCGCAGCCGTCCCGGCCGGCTTCTTGGGCGCCGAAGGCACGTCCTCGTCCCCGCCGGACAACGTGGCGCAGTAGCCGTCCACGGCACCCTCTCCGCCTGCGGCGTCCACCAGTTGCTGGAACGCCTCACCGCGCTGCTTGTCGTTGCCGCTGTTCCATGCGTGGCACAGCGCCGCTTGGCTCCGGGGTACCGGATCGTGTGCCGAGGCCGAGGCCGAGGGCGCCGGTGACGGGGTGCTCCGGCCGGTCGCCTCGGGGGTAGCGCCAGGGGTACGCGGGGCGTCCACGCCCGGCCGAGACGCGGGGCTCTCGGCCGGGTCGTCGGCAGGGCGGAGCGGATCCGGGAGCGCGTCGGGAACGGCTGCCAGTGCCAGCCCGCCGAGCGTAGCGGTGGCCAGGGCTGCCCCGAGCGCCGTCCTCAATGAGACAAGGGCAGGGAACCGGCGTCGGGCCGGGCGCCAGTCGTCGCGCCTTCGGCCACGCCGTGGTGCGACGCCTTCGGCCGCGCTGGCGGCCTCCCGGAATGCCCCAAGCGCCCGCTCGACGCTCTCTGGCTCGACGCCGCCTCGAACAGCGTCCGCGAGCGCCTCGATCTCGGGCGTGACGAGCGCCGCGTCCGTCGCTTCCGCCTTGCGTCTCATGTCTCATCCCTCAGGGTGCCCGACGCAGCCGGCGCCGCACTCTCCGCCCGGCTTCCCGGGGTCAACTGCTCGGCCAGCCGCTTCAGCCCCCGATAGGTGGCCGTCCGCACAGCGCCCGACCGCTTGCCCAACACTCGTGCCGTGGAGGGTCCGTCCAGCCCCACCACCACCCGCAACAGCACCGCCTCCGCCTGGTCCGGCGGCAAGCCGACGATCTGTCCCAGCGCCCACTGCGTCGACATCGATTCCAACACCGCGCCCACCGTGTCCGCCTGCCCCGGCAGTTCCAGGACATCGTGCTCGATCAGAGACGTTTGGGGTCTTCGCTTCTGCTTACGAAGGTGGTCCAGCGCCCGGTTTCGCGCGATGGTCGCTGTCCAACCGCGAAAACCCGCGCCGTCGCCCCGAAAACGCCTCAGGTCCCGCGCGATCTCCAACCAGGCATCCGAGGCGACATCCTCCGCGTCGTCCCCGACCAGCCCGCGCAGGTATCCCAGGAGTCCTGGATGCACGAGCCGGTACGCCGTCGCGAAGGCGTCCTCATCCCTCTGCTGAGCAAGCGACACGGCAATCCCGAGCTCCACGTCAGACGCGTGCGTACAACGCTGGTTCCCACCCCTACCCACACGTGCCTCTTCGATCGCCCAGTGTTCTTTCCCCCTACTGACAGCGCCGTGCCGCACAGAAATGTCACATCAAGCGGAACCTTCACTTCACCGACCATCGCGGCCCGGAACGCCAACTCGTCGTGTGGCCTTCATCGGCACGCGGCCGTGCAGCAGGAAGTACATCTGCTGCACGGATTCCTCCGGCCCGGCCGCAAACCGTTTGGCCACCTTTCCGATCGGACCCCCATTCGTTCCCTCCCCCAACCAAGCGAGACGGCGTCCTCAAACGTCACAGTGACTTGACGCCCGCCCGTCATCGGAAGGATGCGGTCCCGAGCGAGATCCGGACTACATGCAGTTCAGAACTGGGTTCTAGCCTTGCGAAATCCGGTCGCCAGACGTCCTCGCGTACGACGCGGTCGCGGGTGATTCCCTCACTGGACAGGCCGGCTACCGCATTCCAACGGGCGTCCGCCGCCGTTGATCACCTACCGGTACAGTCCCTGCCCATCGGATCCGTGGAGGACGCATGACTGTTGATACGTCGGTGAAGCTGACCTATGTCGTGACATGGCGTGAGATATCTGAGGGATTGAAGATGCAGATGCGACACAGTCCGGCCGGACGGTGGTGTTATCGCGTCCTGTGGGGACTGTGCGCATTGCTCGGCTTGTTGACCGCAGCCAACCTGTTGACCAGAGGCGTCGGCGCCGCTGGCGTGGAGGTGTGGAGGCTTCTTCTGACTGCCTGCCTCTTCGTGATAGCCATCCGCTGGCTGACGGCCCTGGCCTTGCTCGCCTACGCCCGGCATCTGGGCGAACATCGCGTGACGGTCGACGCGGATGGGATCAGTACCGTTTCCGAGCGGCATACGAATCAGACCAACTGGGGGTTCTACGGGCGCAGCGTCGAGGGCCGGCGGGTATTCGTGCTGCTCACGCCGGACGTGTGGGGAACCGGAGTCCTGATCCTCCCCAAACGTGGCCTGGATGCCCCGCAGGACTCCGAACGACTGCGGTCACTGATCACCCAGCATCTCGCAGCCGCGTGAACGCGGGCGTCGGCCCGTGGCTCCCGAGGTGACTAGGCGACCCCGCCTCAAACTCGCGATTCCGAGCGTCAAGAATCATGAACGAGACTTCGCCACCGCCGCTCACACGATTCTCGCCGCGCCCTCCACGTGCGAGGGTCATCGGGAACAGACTGAAGTTCCCTGAGTTGATGGTGACTGACGCATCTGCGGTACCTCACGGGCCCGCCAGTAATGCGTGCGCGCGGGGCAGGACCGGACGCCTGCCCCTCGTCGTCCCGGGCGCCGCAGTGCCCAGTTGGTTGGTCCGGTTCAGCTCGCGTTCACGATGTAGGCGTAGCAGTCGCCGCAGCCTTTGACGTACGCCCACCGGAACTTGCCGCTAGGGCTGTTGACGGTGACCGAGGTCTCGTGGTTGCGCCACTCGCCCAAGGTGTCACCCATGACACGGAGCCAGGCGTCGCCGTCGCAGCGGCCATTGTTGCCCTTGGCGGCCACGGCTTTCGTCGAGGTGACGCGGAGCGAGTAGGAGGTGAGGCATGAGCGCTCGTAGTAGAAGAAGCCAGTCACGTCGGAGATGATCGTGTCGGACGGGTCCTGCGCCCGCCCGGAGGCGGAGGCGGGGGTGATGGTGAGCATGAAGGCCGCGGCGATGGTGCCGAGGACGGTTAAACCGCGCTTGCCCATGAGAGTTCCTCCCGTGAAGGTCCGTCCGCACGTGCGCCCCTCCGGCCCTGGTGGCGCGAACAAGGATCTTTCAGCACGTCCGGTCGGTCTGCAGGAGTATCCGGCGCGCGGCTAAACGGTCACCGTAAGGGAGATAAACGCCTTGTCGGCCGCGTGAACAAGATGAACTCTCCCCGCACCATCAGAGTCGCTGACTCCGCGCGGGCGCACCGCGTGCTGCACGACCTTGCCCCTGCGACCAGCTCCCACGGCCAGGGCCTGGCGTCGGCGGCTCCGGGACGGTCGCCGCGATCGGCCTGCGGGCTCGCTGCCTGGTCGCCGGTCAGCTCATGTACGACCGGATCCGCTCGGGCGAGTACGAGCGGTCGGTCCGGGCACTGCTGCTCGGTGCCGGACCCGACACCCCCGCTCCGGCTCTGGCCTGACGGCCCCCTGTGCTGCCCCAACCCCCGCATCCGTGCGGGTGGTTGGGGGGGCGGAGGACCAGGCAGACAAGCCCCCCCGGGGCACACCACAGAGGCCCACGTGACCCAAGATCCTTCGACCTGCCGCTCCCGCTGACGGCTCGCCGCTGGCGCGCCTCCCGGGTCCGGTCCCTGGATGCGCCGCGCGAAGCGGTCAGCGACGACTTCTCCGTCAAGTTCGGCGAATCAGTACGGCAAGAGGACCTTCAAGTGAGAACAAGCTTCATCCACGCGGATGATCTACACCACTCCGACCCAGGCCACGGGCCACGCTCTACGGGCGGCGGGCCAGCAAGTGGGTGTCGAGGAAGCCTCGCTCGGACGCCGGGTCGTGGAGCAGCCGGGCGAACGTGACAAGCCCGGCCCCGGCCAGCAGCTCGGCGAACCGGTCCACCGGCCAGCTATAGGCGGGCGTCACCTTATGGTCGAAGCGGACGGGCTCCGGTCCCTCGGTCCCGAAGAGGGACACCAGGAGCAGGCCCCCTGGTGCCAGGACACGCACCTGCTCGGCGAGCAGCGCGGGCAATTCTCCAGGTGGGGTATGGATGATCGAGTAGTGGGCCAGCACTCCGCCGAGTTCACCGTCCTCGACCGGCAGGGCTTCCATTCGCGCTTCGTCGAACCGCAGCGCCGGACGGGCCCGCCGAGCGTGGTCGACCATGGCCGGGGAGAGGTCGAGCCCGAAGGCGTCCAGCCCCAAGTCGTGCAGCATGGCCGTCAGATGACCGGGGCCGCACCCGACGTCGGCTACAGGGCGCCCCTGGTTTATGTCCAGCTCACGATGTCACGTACGCAGTTGAACAGGCTCCTTGTGTGGAGGACATGTCCTCCACACGGCAGTAGCTCCTGATGAGGCGCATACTTCTGCGTCTCATCTATCCGCGATGATGGGCGCCGGACAGGGGGCGAGATGACGCAAGTGTTGCGTGGGAACCTTCGGGGGAAGCAGGGCACCGCGCCGTCGTCGGTCTACTGCATCTCCATACCGGCAGTGCTGGCCGCGCACAGAGCGGTTGTGCGCGCGGACGCGGGTCACCGAGTTTGGTCTGTCGGTCAGATCCTCGGATACGGGTCACTCGTGTTGCTTGTGGAGTCGCTAGGGGTCCTGTTGGTGTTGACCGTGCTCGGCTGAACCCACTAGGAGCTGTCCGGGCGACCACGCTGAGAACGGCGGCGGTGATGTACACGGGACGGGACCCGTCCAGTTGGTCTCCCAGGCCCGGAACAGGGCCCGGGGCCATTGGCTGGGCTCTGTTCAGCTGCGAATCCGGGTCGGCGACGCCGACCGGGTGCCGTCCGGCTCCTCCAGAGCTGGTGGCGCGCCACCGTCGCGCGCCAGACACGGCGGGCCGGGCCGGGGATCGCGGTCAGACCTCGGCGGTGACCGGGGACCAGAGAGCGTCGATTTCCCGCTCGGCCGCCGCCCGGCTCTCCTTCGCAAGGGGGATCAGCTCGGCCATGGAGGGATTCACCTCGGCGAGAGTGAGCTGGGCTGTGATGAAGCGCGGTTCCAGCCCCATGTTCGCCACACCGTGCGGAAGCCAGGCCTGCGCGTGGTCCCAGCCCGCACGGGGCGTCCCCTCGTTGTAACCCCCGCCGCGTGAGGCGAGCACGATGAATTCCCGGCCTCCGAGCAGACCGGTGTGTGTCTCGGTGTCGATCGACAGCCCCGGTGCGAGGAGGTGGTCGATCCATGACTTCACGCTGCTGGGCGCGGCGTAGTTGTACAGCGGCAGTCCCAGCAGGACGGTGTCGGCTTCCTTCACCTCGTTGACCAGTTCCATGGTCAGCGCCCATGACGCGGCCTGGGCCGGGGTGTGCTGCTCGGGCGGCAGCCTTCGCGCCGGGAGGGTCGCCGCGGTGAGGTGCGGCTGCGGATCACTTCCCAGGTCACGGTAGGTGACAGTGCCGCCGGGATGCGCCGCGCGCCATGCGTCGGCTGCCCGTGCGCTGAGTGCGCGACTGATCGAACGATCGCCCTGGATGCTCGAGTCGATGTGCAGCAGATGAGGCATGTCGCTAGTCCTTCATGGTTCGTTTGTGTTAGGCAAGCCATTTATAACACATGGATAATGTGTTGGCTCGCGTAGACTCAGGACATGGCCTCTTCCCCCGTCGACCAGTCGGCCCATCGCTCGGGTGCGTTGCTCGATCACCTTGCGCGGCGGATGCGCCTGCGGGCGGAATCGGTGCTGGCGCCGCTTGGGCTGCGCCCCCGCCACCTGGTGGCCCTCACGGTGCTCAGGGACCGGGGCGGCAGCACGCAGCAGGCGCTGTCATCCACGCTGATGATGGATGGGACCAACGTCGTCGGACTGCTCAACGACCTGGAGTCCGAGCAGCTGATCGAGCGGCGGCGCTCCCCCCGGGACCGTCGGCGCCACGTCGTGGAACTCACCGCGACCGGCCTGGAACGCCTCCGCAAAGCCGAGCGCGCACTCGCCGCAGCCGAGAACGAAGTGTTCTCGGCACTCGACGAAACGCAGCGCGAGACCCTGTACCACCTCCTCCGACAAGCCGCGAGCGGCGAGGGGGGCGAAGGCTGCCCCCGCGCTATGGGCGCCCTGCCCATGGAGGCCGGAGTCGGCGAAAGCGGTGGTCAAGGCTGCGAGGGCGCGGATGGCATCGGCCCGGCTCGCCGGACAGTCGCCACGCCGGAGTCATGAACCCACCGCGGAACCGCCCGTCACGAACTGCTGCCCGGCGCCCTCACGGGGCGGCATTGCTGTGATCACGTCGTAGGCAGCGTCAAACCTCCCATTCAGCTGTCCGGAGTCAGACTCCGGTTGGTTCGCGACCGGCCCATGTGCACGAGGCGGCAAAAAGCGGGGTGTTCGCTGCGGGCGGTGCCGGATGTCGGAAACCGTCCACAGGCGCTCCCGACCATCAACAACTGTGCTCCCACGGGGAACCGGCAGCCCCTGGCCGGGTTACGACGCCGTGGGTCGCGAGGGGCTTCCGGGGAG
The DNA here is from genome assembly GCF_044455465.1 of Streptomyces sp. NPDC051217. Taxonomy (NCBI): domain Bacteria; kingdom Bacillati; phylum Actinomycetota; class Actinomycetes; order Kitasatosporales; family Streptomycetaceae; genus Streptomyces; species Streptomyces sp. NPDC051217. The sequence continues at coordinate 1,051,548 of NZ_JBITEV010000001.1, read as the reverse complement.
GGGGAATGACCGCCGACGCGCAAGCCGTCGAGCATCACGGCCAGGGCACGTTCGGGCACCGCCCCCTCCGACGCACCGGGCGGCGGCATCGGCCTCAGGAGCAGTAGGAGCCGCGACGATCGCGCTCGACGCCGCCGGGGACAGGAAGGCGAGCCGAACACAGAGTTGCAGCTCGCGCGCCGCGCCCAGGAGGCGTACGAGAGCGTCCCACGCTCTCGGTCCACCGACGGAACCCCGTGCTTCGTCCAGCACCTTGGTGAAACTCTCGTGGGCGACGGTGACGATCAGCGGTTCCCGGTCGGGGAAACGGCGGTACGGCGTGCCCGACGCCGACGCCTGCCTCCCGCGCGATCTCCTCCATAGGCACGTCGGCCGGACCGGCCGCCCGCGCCACTCATCGGGATCGGCTGCGTCGGCCGCAGCGGGCGCTCGTACGTCAGCACGCTACCGAGCCCCATCCGCTCGGCGGCCTGGGCGACGCGGGTCACGGTGTCGGCCGCGCCGACACCGGCATTCGGAAGGGCCGCACCGATCTGGCGAGTACGTGGGGGCCGACCCGAGAAGCCGGGGAGGCCGCCCCCATCAGGAAATGCCGAGGGTGGGCAGGAGCACGGCGTCGAGGTAGTCGCGGAGGAACGCCTGGTCGACGGACCGGTCCTCGACGAGCTGCCGGGCGACGAAGGCGCCGACCAGCATGTGCGGGAGGAACGGCAGAGCTGGATGGTCCGCGGCGATCTCGCCCCGGTCCATGGCTCGTTGCAGCACCGCCTTGAGTCCGTTCGTTTCGGGCTCGACGATCACTTCGCGCAGCACCTGATGCAGACCGGGGTTGGTGTGGACAGCATGGAAGAGGCCTCTTATCAGTGCGGAGTCCGTCTCCATCCGGGAGTCGTCGGCCATCGAGACCATGGCGTGGAAGTCCCCGCGCAGCGAGCCGGTGTCGATCTGTGCGACATCGGCCGGCTTGTTGTGGCGCAGGGCTCGTGCGACGAGCTCCGGCTTGCTCCCCCACTGGCGGTAGAGGGTGGCCTTGCTGGAGTGGGCGCGAGCGGCGACGGCGTCCATGGTGAGTGCGTCGTAGCCGACATCGCGCAGCAGGTCGAGCACGGCTCCGTACAGCTCTCCCTCGCGCTCCGGCGTCAGCCTGGTGCGTGCCATGATCCACCCCCTGCCGGGCCCGGACCTGCCGCCCGGCCCCGGTCCGGCTGATCGGAAAACAGGTACGGGGCGTCCTGCACGCCGCTCACCTGGTTGTTTACTTCAAGCATGCGCGCAGGGCGGCTGCCGGACGGCGCCTGCCGCCCGTTCGAGGACCATGGCGTCGATCACGGTCGCCGATCCCGTGCACGCATCGTCCTCGTACAGGCGGGCGCTGCCAAGCCTTCCGGCGGCCGGCCGGCCCGTCGGCGGGCCACTCGCCCGGCAGCCGACGCAGCCGGGTGGCGCAGCTCGTCCTGGCCACGGGTACCGATTGAAGGAGGGACGGCCGTCCTTTCCGGTTGACCCGGTCGCCGTCTCAGCGAGAACCGCCTTGACGTCGTCAGTCACGGCTGAAAGCAGCTTGGGCCGATCCGGGGCCGCCCACCGCCTCCAGCCACTGCGCCAGACCCGTCGCTTCCTCGCCCGCCCATCCCACGTAGCCGTCCGGGCGGATCAGGAACAGGCCCTTTCCGTAAGGGGTGTTCGCGGGCAGGCGGCGCACGTGCAATTGGTCCGTTTCACCTGGAGGGGCCTCCGCGTCCGTGCCCGCCATCAGCAGCGTGAAGTGCGGTCCCCGCAACCCTTCGAAGATTCTGGTGCCGTCCGCGAGGCGGCCGTCCGGGGCGCGGTCGCCCGCCTGCAGGGCGCCGGCCGCACCTGTTGACAGAGGGCCGTTGCGGTAGCCGAGGCCCAGTTGGCGCGTGGCCGCGCCGCGCTGTTCCTCGCCCCGGTGGACACGGGTCGACAGGCCGAGCACCTGCTCCGCCACTGGCCGCCGCTCGGCCTCGTACGTGTCCAGCAGCGCCTCCGGTGCCCCGCCGAGGAGCACCTGGCCGAGCTTCCAGCCCAGGTTGTACGCGTCCTGGATGCTGGTGTTGAGGCCCTGGGCACCCGCCGGGGAGTGGATGTGGGCCGCATCGCCCGCCAGGAAGATCCGGCCCTCCCTGAATCGGTGGGCCAGTCCCGTGCGTGGGCGGAAGTCGGACGCCCACAGCACCTCGGTGACGTCCTCCGCGGCCAGATGCGTACGGGCCGCGACGAGTGTCCGGATCCCCGAGTGCGAGGTGTCCGGCGCCGATCCGCTCTCGACGCTCGCCGACAGCTGGAAGTCGTCCGTCCCGGGCAGCGGGCACAGCGTGAAGAACGAGCCGTTCGCGCCCGGGAACATGTGCCAGTTCAGCCGGTCCAGTGTGGGGATACGGAGGTCTGCCACCACGATCGGCTTCGGGTCGACGGTTTCGCCGGTCATCCCGATGCCGAGCAGCCTGCGGACCGTGCTGCGCCCGCCGTCGGCCGCCACCAGGTACCGCGCCCGTACTGTCCTGCCCCCGGCGACTCCCGCGGCCCCGCCGCCTCCGGAGAGCTCCGCGGTCACGCCCTCACTGTCCTGTGTGAAGCCGGTCAGTGCCGTACCGAAGGTGACACTGCCGCCCAGCTCCACCAGCCGGTCGTACAGGATCTCCTGCGTGCGCCACTGCGGCACCAGCCGGGGCCCCGGGTACGGCTCCCCCTCCGACGGCGCCGACTCGTCGGACATCTGGCGCTCGCCTTTTCGCTCGCCGTCCTGCCAGACCATCGGGACCGGCGGGGGGCCGCCCGCCGCGAGCATCGCGCCGACCACTCCGAGGTCCTCCAGGACCTCCATCGTGCGGGGCTGAATGCCCTTGCCCCGCGACCCGGGGAACAGCTGCGCCGACTGCTCCACCACCTGTACGGACACCCCGCGGCGGCTCAGATCGATCGCCAGGGCCAGACCTGCGGCTCCCGCGCCGACGACCAGTACGTCCTTAACGTTGTTCAGTTCCATGATTCCGAGAATGTACTTAACGATGTTAGATTGTCAAGGTGGCTCATACTCGACTCGACCGGACCCTCGTCGCCCGCACCGCGCTTGACCTGCTGAACGAGGTGGGTCTCGAAGGACTGACGCTGCGCGCCATCGCCGCCAAGCTCGGCGTCAAGGCGCCCGCCCTCTACTGGCACTTCAAGGACAAGAAGGCGCTGCTCGACGAGATGGCGACCGAGATGATGCGCCGGATGGTGGACGACCTGTCCGTCTCCGCCCCGGGCAACTGGCAGGACGGGCTGGCCGAGGGCATGCGCGGGCTGCGTGATCATCTGCTGCGCTACCGCGACGGCGCCAAGGTCTACAGCGGTACGCACTTCACGGACACTGCCTACGCCGGGCCGATGGAGGCCAACCTGCGCGCGCTCACCGGAGCCGGCTTCACGCAGGCGGCAGCGGCCCGCGCGTGGTTCACCGCGTACAGCTACACGATCGGCTTCGTCATCGAGGAGCAGTCGATGGGGCCAGACCCCGCCACGGAAGGCGGCGACGCGTACGACGTCGATGCCCGCGCCGAGCGGCTTGCCGCGTACCCGAGGGCGGCGGCCGGCGGGTACGAGATCTTCCGCGACCGCGGCGCGGGCTTCGAGGCGGGGCTCGCCGCCGTCGTCGCCGGCATCGGCCTGACCCTTCTCGGACCCGGCCACGAGAGCGCCTGACGGCATCCGGCGATCTCAGGACGGCGCCCCGTCCCTCAAGAAGGTGCCCGGCGGCCTCAATACCGCTTCCCGCACCCCTGGGCCGGACACCGCCGAAAATTCTCCGCCGGTCGGCGAGATTCTCTCCGCCGGCCAGGTCGGCGTCTCCTCGGAGTAGTTGACCAACGGTGTTGGACAACTGGCTTTGCGGTGCTCCCCGTTCTTCTCTCCGGGTGGAGGACCAGCTTTTGAGGAGAGCCGGTCCTCCATCTCCCGAGCGGGTGCCCGGCCCGGCATCGATGTGGTGATCCGGCAGACCTGAACGCCGACGCCGGTACCGCAACCGCTGCGGACCGGCGCGGCGTCGAAGTCTGCGTGGAGTGCGCTCAGCGGGCGCCTACCACACCACCGTCTTCCCTGGTGATGACGATCGTGGCAGACCGGGGACGGCCGGTGGGACTGAAGTCGGGCCAGTTCGAACTCAGCCGGGGGTTCTCGGGCGTACCCGAGTCACCGGGGTGCTGGATGTTCACGAACAGCGACCGGCCGTCCGGCGTCGACGTGATGCCGGTGATCTCGCTGCGCGGCGGACCGACCAGGAACCGCCGGATGTCGCCGGTGTCGGGGTCGGCCGCCAGCATCTGGTTGTTCTGCGCGACGCCGTTGACCGTCGGCTGGGTGCCGTCGGTCTGGATCCACAGCCGGCCCTGCGCGTCGAACCAGAGGCCGTCGGGCGAGCCGAAGGCCTGGTCCGGGGGAACGGTGGCTCCGCTGGCCTCGTCCCCGGCGAGCAGGAAGATGTCCCACTCGAACTTCTCCGAGCTGGGGTTGCGGTTCTCGTCGATCTTCATGATGTGCCCGAAGCGGTTGTTGAGCCGCGGGTTGGGCGCGTTCACCGACTCGGTTCGGGCCGTGTTGTTGGTGCAGGTGAAGAACACCGCGCCGGTGCCGGGCTGCACCGAGCACCACTCCGGGCGGTCCATCGGGGTGGCTCCCACGGCGTCCGCGGCAAGACGCGCGTGGATCAGCACCTCGGCCTGGTCGGCGAACCCGTCGGCCTCGGTCAGGCCCGGCTTGCCGTGCACCAGCGGCAGCCACCTGCCGGAGCCGTCCTCCTCGAACCGGGCGACGTACAGAGTGCCCTTGTCGAGGGGGCTGCGCCGACGCTTGAGCGCGTCCTTGATCGGCTCGGCGCCCACGAACTTGTAGAAGTAGTCGAACTGCGTGTCATCGCCCATGTAGACGACGGCCTCGCCGCGCCTGCCGCGCACGACGACGGCGTTCTCGTGCTCCATCCGCCCCAGGGCGGTCCGCTTCTTCGGCTTCGACGAAGGGTCGAAGGGGTCGATCTCGACCACCCAGCCGAACCGGTTGTACTCGTTGGGCTCCACCCGCATGTCGAACCGCCGTTCCGTGGTGTACCACGGGTACGGGCTCTCCGATCCGATGCCGTAGCGCTCCTCGACCGAGCCGGCCGGCGGCGGTTCCTCGTCGTAGAAGAAGTACTTGTTGATCGTCTCTTCGCACGTCAGGTAGGTGTCCCAAGGGGTCGGCCCGCTGGCGCAGTTGTTCAGGGTGCCCAGCACCCGGACGCCGTGGGGGTCCGCGCTGGTGCGCAGCAGCGGGTGGCCCGCCGCCGGACCGGTGATCTCGGCAGGCGTGGTCATGGTCACCCGGCGGGCGTACTTGGATTCGTTGAGGCGCCACTGGTCGTCGCGGCGCCGCTCGATCTCGATGATCGACACACCGTGCGCGGCCATCGACTTGGCGGTCTTCTCCGACGTCCAGTCGGCACGGCCGTCGGTGTGCAGCAACTGCTCGGCCGTGGCCTCGTGGTTCACGCAGAGCAGACCGGAGCGATCGCCCTTGAGCGGGAAGAACCACATGCCGTCGTGCTGGTCACCTGCCTGCTTGGCCTGCTCGGCAGCGGTGTTGCCGGCGTCCTCGGCGTAGGCGGGCCCGGACGGCACGATCGGGTCGCCCCAGGGGTAGAGCACTTGGTATCTGTAGCCAGGCGGCAGCACGACCTCGTCGGCGGTACTCGGTGAGACCGCCGGGAACCCGAGCAGCGGCTTGCGGCCACCGCGAGTCGCGACTCCCGCCTGTTCGGTAGCGGCTGCCGCGGGCGGGGCCGCGAAGAACGACGCGGCAGCGGTGACGAGCCCTCCGGCAACCACCGTCCTGCGGGAGAGGCGACGCTGGGCCAGTTCGGACATCGAAGGTGAAGCAGACGGGGAAGGGGAAGCGGGTGTGTCGGGGCGCACGTACGGCCTCCAGCCAAGATCAACAACGGGGGTGCCCCTATCAGGGGTTCGCCACACTAGGAAGCCGAGATGGCCCGATCTCCCCTCGAAGGTAAATGAAAGGTCAAGAGAGGGAGGCGTCGAGGTGGAACTCCGGGATCCACTGGGGCGATTGGGATCATGGCGCGGCCGTCGGCCGCGCCGGCACTCCGTCGATGCGCGCCGCGGGGCCCCGGCCCCGGCGCCGCCCGCGCCCCGTTCACGGGTGACAGGATGCGGGGACCCGCCACGCCGGGCCGCCCCCGGTGCGGGGGCGGCCTTCTTGCCGTGGTGGCTCACCGGTTGTCCTGCCCGGCGGCGCGGTTCCAGGCGGCGTCGCGCAGCAGGCGCAGGCCGTTGAGGCCGACGATGACGGTGGATCCCTCGTGGCCGAGCACGCCGAGCGGCAGGGGCGGTGTCCGGCGAGGTCCCAGATGACGAGGCCGGAGATGAACACCCCGGCGATGACCAGGTTCTGTACGACGAGCTTGCGGGCCGCGCGGGACAGGGCGATGACGGTGGGGACTGTGGCGAGTTCGTCGCGGGCCGCCGGGATCAGGGCCGTCGCGCACTCGGCGGTCCGGTCGTAGACGTCGCCGTTCTGCGCGTCGCCCGGCATGCACCCTCCCGCGAAATCAGAAATGATAATCGTTTAGCTTAGCCGGATACCGAGCCTGTGCGCCACGACACGCACGCCCGACCTCGGGCCAGTTGAGAATGGAATCCATTTCCGTATACCGTCTGCTGCTCACCCACCGAGGAGATACGTCATGGCCGTTCCGAAGCGGAAGATGTCCCGCAGCAACACCCGCCACCGCCGCGCGCAGTGGAAGGCCACGCCGCCCCAACTGGTACCCGTCACCGTCGACGGGGCGGTGTACCGAGTGCCCCAGCGACTGGCCAAGGCGTACGAACGCGGCCTGCTGCGCCCCGAGGGCTGAACGCCATGACGGTGCGTGCGGGCAGGAACATCCCAAGTGGCCGCCGGCGCACCGGGTCCGGCGGTGATGATGCGCGGAGCCCCTATCGGGACCGAGCCCCCTCCAGCCGGGATTGACCTGCACGTCCGCACCCGGGTGCCGTGCGTCACCGCCGTACATACGACTCAGAAGCCCGGGGAAGGTATGCGTGCGAACAGTCACGAACAGGTGGTCACCATGGCCGACCGAGGAGACTGGTTGAGCCCCTTGCCCTTGTACCTCGAACCGCGTGTCGAGCCGCGCATGGTCGACCTGTTACAGGAGGAGGGTTTCCTTCGCACGCTGGTGGACGCGCTCGGTTCACCGTTGAACGTGCTGCTGCCCGATCAGGTCGCGGACAACGTTGCCAGGTTCCGTTCCGTATACCGCAAGCACCGTCTGAGCGGCACGATCTTCTTCGCCCACAAGGCCAACCGTTCGAGCGCTCTGCTGCGCAGGCTCGCCGCCACGGAGGCGTCGGTCGACGTCGCGTCGCTCGGCGAGTTGCAGCACGCCCTGGGCGCCGGCTTCACGCCGGACCGGATCATGGCGACCGGTCCCAAGGACATGCCCTTTCTCTGGCTGGCGGCCCGGACGGGAGTGACCGTTCATGTCGACAGCCGGGCGGAGTTGGAGCGGCTGGCGGCTGTTGTCCGTTCGTCCTCGCTCCCACGGGTTCGGATCGTGCTGCGGCTGTCCGCGTTCGACACCTATGGCGCCAAGGTACTGAGCCGGACCAGTCGTTTCGGCTCGCCTGTGAGCGACCTCGACAGCCTCCTCGGAGCGGTCGCCGAGTGCGGCTCGGCGGTGGAACCGGCAGGGGTGGGCTTTCATCTCGACACGACCAACGTCGCGGAAAAAGCTCTCGCGCTGGAAGGCAGCATCACAGCGATGGAGGTACTGCGCGAGCGCGGTTTCCGACCTCGGACCGTGGACATCGGCGGCGGGTTCGGGGTCAACTACCTGGCTCACCGCGAGCAGTGGGAGCGCTACACCACCGAACTGACCATGGCGGTCCTGGGCCGACGGCCTTCCTTGTCGTGGCGCGGCCATGGCTACGGGCTGCGCAACGAGAACGGCACAGTGCGCGGTTCACTCGGCCTCTATCCCGCCTACCGCGCGGTGGCGGGCGAACAGTACCTGGACGAGATCCTGTCGAGCCCTGTCAGCTCGGAGGCCGGAAGCACCCTGTCCTCCGCACTCCTTGAGAATCTGTACGACCTCAGTACGGAGCCCGGCAGGGCCCTTGTCGACCAATGCGGCGTAGTGGTGGCCCGCGTACTCGAAGTGCGGAACCCCGACGACGGGCCGCCTCTCGTACGGCTGGCGGCGAAAGCGGACGACATCGGTCTGGAGGACCACGGGATATTCGTGGATCCGGTGATCCTCGGCCATGACGCGGCCCGTGACGGCGAAGGCGTGGGGGTGTTCCTGTCCGGCAGCCTGTGTCTGGAAGGGGACCTCATCTCACGCCGGCTGGTGTTTCTTCCCCGTCTGCCGGGCCCCGGCGATCTGCTCGCCTTCGTGAACACCGCGGGATATTGCATGGATTTCCAGGCCAGCCGGGCTCAACACCTGCCTGCCGCGCAGAAGGTGGCCGTCTGGCAGGACGACGGTTCCTGGCGGTGGAGTCTGGATGAACAGTACTGGCCGACGGCAGGTCTGGGGGGAACGCAGTGAGGTACGACAGCGTCACCGCGGCGATCGGGGACACACCGCTGGTCCGCATCGAACCCGCGGTTCATGGGCTGCGTCACATCGATGTGTACGCAAAGCTGGAGATGCTGAACCCCTTCGGGTCGGTGAAGGACAGGGCGGCGTGGAACATGGTGCGACCCGGGCTGGAGTCCGCGGTCGAACGGCGCAGTCAGATCGTGGAGCTCTCCAGCGGTAACACGGCCAAAGCGCTGTCGGTGATCGCCGGCATGTACGGGCTGTCCTTCAAGAGCGTCACAAACCGCATGCGGGTCCCGGAGGTCAGGGACCTGCTCCTCCTGCTGGGGGCGGAGATCGAAGAGCTCCCCGGCCGCAGCGAGTGCCTCGACCCCACCGACACCGAGGATCCGCTGACCCTCTTCCACCGTGCCCTGTCCGACCCGGACAGCACCTACCTGCACACGGACCAGTACTACAACGAGAGCAACACGCGGGCACATGAGCTGGGCACCGGTCCGGAGATCCTGGCGGATCTGGACGGCCGGGCACCGGACTGGTTCATCGCCTGCGTGGGCACTGCCGGCTCTTCCACCGGGGTGGCCAGAGCGTTGCGTGCAGCTGATCCCAGGGTCCACGTCGCGGGGCTGGTCGCCCACAAATCAGATTTCATTCCGGGCATCCGCACCATCGACGAGGTGCACGAGGTGGGACTCTTCGACCCGGCCACGTACGACACCATGGCGTCCGTCTCCGCCGACGAGGCAATCGAGGGGATGCTCACCCTCAACCGCCGGTGCGGCATCCTCGCGGGCCCCACCGGCGGCGCCGCCTTCCACGGCGCGGTCCGTCATCTCCAGGCGGTCGACACTCCGACGGCGGACGGCGAGCGGCGGACCGCGGTGTTCATCGTCTGCGACCGGGTCGAGAGCTACCTCAGCTACGTCAAACAGCGCCGGCCGGACCTGTTCGGTCTCAAGGAACGCAAGAACTCCCTCCGGGACGTCTCCGAGGCGGAGTTGGGCGCGGTTGTTTCTGTTCCGGCCCACGAGGCCGAAGCGTGGATCGGCACGGCACAGCCGCTCATCATCGACTTGCGGAGTGCTTCCGCCTACACCGCGCTGCACATCGAGGACTCGATCAACATCGCCGACGAACTGTTCGGGGAACTCGTCCGCGGCGGTCTCCCCTTCAGCCGGCGTCGGCCTGTGCTGCTGGCCTGCCCGGTCGGCGACCGGTCCGCACGGTTCGCGGCCCTGCTGACCCGGATGGGACATTCCGAAGTCCGGAGTCTGGACGGCGGGATCATCGCCTGGCGTGACGCCGGCGCACCGCTGGTGAGGGACTGACGCCGATGCCCTCAGCCGTACCACCCACCAACGCCCCCGACTTCCCCGAGGAGTTGCGCGACTGGCAGCGCGCCCTGCGGGAGCAATTCCCGATCCTCACCGGTCACCCCGGCCTGGTCTATCTCGACAGTGCGGCGACGGCACAGAAGCCGCAGGCCGTGCTCGACGCCGTCCACAAGTATCTGACGACGGCGAACGCCAACGCCGGACGTGGCACCTACCCGTGGGCGAACGCCTCGACCACCCTGGTCGAACGGACCAAGGAACAGGTCAAAACGTATCTCGACGACCCGGCGCCCGATCGGTCCACCGTCCACTTCACCAGCGGTACCACCGAGGGGCTGCGTACCGTCGCGCGCGACTGGCTCGCCGGGGCGCTGCGGGAGGGGGACGAGATCATCGTGCCGTTCGCCGATCATCAGGCGAATGTCGCCCCGTGGACGGAGGCCGCGGATCTCCTGCTCTCCCGAGGCGTGCGGGTAGCGGTACGCGGTATGCCGTACCAGTCGTCGTCGGGTGATTACGACATGCGGGCACTCGCCTCCATGGTCGGCCCGCAGACCCGTTTCGTCGCGGCGACCCATGTCCATCACGTCTACGGCGCGGACATGAACGTCCCTCGCATCCGTGAAGCGGTCGGGCCGGACATCCCGATCTGTCTCGACGCCGCCCAGAGTGTCGGGCATCTCCCGGTGTCCGTCCGAGACATCGATGTCGACTTCGTGGTCTTCTCCGGCCACAAGGCCATGGCCTTGCCGGGGTCTGGCGCCGTGTGGGCCCGTCAGAGCCGGGGCGCACGGTTCACTCCGGGCGGATGGAGCGGAACGCCCAACACCACCGGCATAGTGAGCCTGTCAGCCGCCCTGGACTGGCTCGGTGAGGCGGGCACGGATCGTATCGAGCGATGGACGACGGCTCTCGCGCTACGGCTGACCGACGGACTGCGACACCTGCCCGCCTATCAAGTGCTGGGCTGCCAGACCAGCCTGGCCCGGGAATCTCAAGTTCAGCACCGCTGCGGCATAGTGACGTTCCGTCATCACACGATCGGGGCCGCCGACTTGGGGTTCGTCCTCTTCAGCCACGGGTTCATGGTGCGTACGGACGGACACTGCCAGGGCGAGGCAGGCGAGCGCACGAGTTCCGTACGGGTCAGCACCCACCTCTACAACACTCCCGAAGAGATCGACCAACTGCTCGGTGTGCTCGGCTCCCTGGAGTGAACTGCGGCGGCTCCGGTCACTCCTGAGTGTGCCGGATGGCGTCCAGGACGATATGGGCCACATGGTCGTCGGTCAGTGAGTACTCGACCTCCCGGGCCTGGCGGCGGGATCGCCCCAGTGGCCTTCATGCGACGCGTGGCGGTGGCCTTCATGCGACACGTGCCGGTGGCCGTCATGAACGTAGTCGGTGTGATCTTCGTGCGGCACGGCCATATGGCCGCAGTCGGCACCGTGCCCGTGGGCGCGTCCCTCGTGCACGGCATGCCCGGCCGTGGGGCACTCGTCTCGCACGGCTGCGCCGTCACTCGCACATGCACCCCGCCATGCGAGGCGGCGCTTAATGGATATGATTTCCAAGAGCTGCGGATCCGGTTGCCGCCGGAGCGTCCTGCCGCGGATGGGAGTCGTATCGACCCCGGGATGACGCGGCATCCGGAGAAGCACATCAGGAAACTGAGGGATCGGGATCACATGAGCATGAGCCTGCCAACCGCCGCACGGTGGGTTGACCGCTGGGAACAGCAGCAGCAGCGATACGCGGTAGATCGCGAGGAACGCTTCACCGTCATCGCCGACGTCGTCGAGCACGTGACCGCGGACCGACCCACCCCTCGCATCCTGGACCTCGGCTGCGGCCCCGGATCGCTGCCCGCACGGCTTTCGAAACGGTTGCCGCACGCGCGAATCGTCGCCGTGGACATGGATCCCCTTCTCCTCGAACTGGCCCGCACTCGCCACCCCGACGCCGCCCGTTACGTCGAGACGACCATCGGCACCCCGGGATGGGTCTCCGCTCTGCAACTCTCCGGCCAACTTGACGCCGTGGTCTCCACCACAGCGCTCCACTATCTGCCGGAAGACATCCTGCGGCGCACCTACGCGGAACTCACTCCGCTGCTGCGCGACGGCGGCGTCCTCATCAACGCGGACCACCTCTCGCAGGACGGCGGCGCCACCACCGCCGAGATCACCGCCCACGTCGGACACCGGCGCGCCGAACGACAGCAGGCGTACGCACATGAGGACTGGGAATCCTGGTGGACCGCCATCGAGCAGGAACCCGAACTGGCCGAGTTGCTGGCCGTGCGACGCCAACGCGGCGTGGCACACGCCAACGGCTGCGCACTCACCGTCACCCGTCACCTCCAGCTCCTCCGAGAGGCGGGCTTCGCGCAGGCCGGCTCTGTCTGGCAGATCGGCAACAGCTGCGTCATCGTCGCCATCCACGAGCAGTCGGCCAACGCGCAGGAGTGGGTGGCACACCGCACGAGGCCCTCTACGACAGGACGGCCGGGTATGCAGCGCTCCTGATGACATCTCCGTCTCCGAACGGCCTCGGCGGTATTCGACGACGCCTCCGACGGCTTCGCCATATGGACTCCGCCGCTGTGGGACCCCCTCGGCCGCGCCACCGTCGACGTCGTCGGGCCCCGGCCGGGCGAGCACGTTCTTGACGCCTGTTGTGGAAACGGCGCCGCTGCCATCCCCGCCGGAAGGGCGATCGGACGGGACTGTGTGACGACGTCTACGGAGGGCCTGTTTGGGCAGCTGAGTGCGAGGCATCGGCCGTCGGCGCTCACCCTGGGGAGGGGCCGGTGATGTCTGGATCCGCGACCGGGCGGGCGGTCAGGGCCGCGAGACGTTGAGTGGCAGATCTCGGTGGAAGACGGCCATGGCCCGGCCGGGGCCGTTGTAGTCGTCGACGGTCTTCGTGTGGAAGCCGAGGCGGCGGTGGAAGGCGATCGAGCCGGTGTTCTCGATTGACGTAATCGCCTTCAGCTGCCGTGCACCGTGACGTTCCGCTGCTTCAGCGAACGCCGCATACAGACGACGCCCGAGACCGGTGCCACGGGCGTCGTCCCGCGTGGCGATCAGATGCGCGTACCCGGTGCCCTCCGGGGTGACGAACCCGAAGATGTACCCACGGATTCCGTCCTCGGCCCGGGCAACCAAGCAGGTGGAACCGAACTCCTGCACCAGCGCCAGAAGATGCAGCGACCGAAGGTCGCGTTCACCCCAGTAACGGGTGTGATCAGTCAGGACCTGGTGGAAGTCGGCCATCTCGGCCGGTGCGATGTGTATCCCCATGATGAAGATCATGGCAGGCACCTTGGCCGTCACAGGCGAAGGTCCACACGGGTTCGGCAAGTTGTGACGCCGACCTCTGGCCCGTGCGGCCAGTTCCCGCGTTCAGCCGCCGGCTGAGCTGAGGGCCAGGCCCACGGCGTAGGTGACCGCCATGGCGAGTGCTCCGCCGAAGACGTTGCGCAGCACCGCCCGCCGCGGGGGAGCCCCGCCCAGCAGTGCGCTGACCGCCCCCGTGGCCGCGAGAACGACGAGGACGGCAACGGCTGTGACAACCACCCGCGACGACGCCGGCAGCAGCAGGATCACGAGCAGCGGCATCAGCGAGCCGACAGTGAAGGACACGAAGCTCGCCCCCGCCGCCTGCCAGGCACTCGTCAGCGCGTCCGGGTCGATCTTCAGCTCGGCGTCCGCATGCGCGGCCAGCGGATCCCTCGCCGTCAACTCCTCAGCCACCATCCGCGCCAGCGCGGACGGAAGCCCCTTCGCCTCGTACAACCCCGTCAACTCATCCAGCTCGGCCTCCGGAGTCTCCGCCAGTTCCCGCTCCTCCAGCCGCAGTGAGGCGCGTTCGGAGTCCCGCTGGCTGCTGACGGAGACGTATTCGCCCACCGCCATCGACATCGAGCCGGCCAGCAGTCCGGCCAGCCCCGCCGTCAGCAGAGCCGTATGCGAGGTGGTGGCGCCGGCCACACCGATGACCAGACCCGCTGTGGACACCACACCGTCGTTCGCTCCCAGTACCGCGGCACGCAACCAGTTCAGCCGTCGGCCCATGGACCGGCCGTGCGGCTCGTCGTGCCCGCTCACCTGTCCCGTCATCTGCCATCCTCCAAGAAAAAACGGGACACGCGGACGCCGCCGGTTCCTGCTTCAGGCTGTCAGCCGCCGTCTTGACGACGTATCAGCAACACGCCGGTGGTGGTGCGCCTGGCCTCGCACGCGGGTGTCAGCCGGGGAGTGTCAGGCGGAAGGTCGTGTGTCCGGGGCCGCTGGCGACGGTAACGGTTCCGCCGTGGGCGGTGATCACGGCGTGGACGATGGCGAGGCCGAGACCTGTGCTTCCGGTGCTTCGGGAGCGGGAGTGGTCGGCGCGGACGAACCGGCCGAAGACTTCGGGCTGGAGCTCTTCGGGGATACCCGGTCCGTTGTCGCTCACGCTCACGGTGGTGTCGGTCCGGTCGGTGGTGAGAGTGATCGTCACATCGGTGCCGGGCGGGGTGTGGGTGCGGGCGTTGGCAAGGAGGTTGCCGATGGCCTGCTGGAGCCTGTGGGCATCGCCGGTGACCGTGACCGGTTCTTCGGGAAGGTCGAGGAGCCAGTGGTGGCCGGGGGCCGCGGCGCGTGCGTCGTCCGTCGCGTTCAGGATCAGCAGCGTCAGATCGACCGGCTCATGTTCGAGGGGGCGTCCCGCGTCCAGACGGGCGAGGAGGAGCAGGTCGTCCACGAGGCGGGTCATGCGCTGCGACTCGCCGTCGATACGTTCCAGGGCGTGGCGGACCTCGGCGGGGACGGGGCCGTCGTGACGCAGGGCCAGTTCGGCGTGGCCGCGGATGTTGGCGACGGGGGTGCGCAGTTCGTGGCTGGCGTCGGCAGCGAAGTGCCGGAGTCTCTCCTCGCTCGTCTGACGTTGGGTGAGGGCGTCCTCGACGTGGCCGAGCATGTGGTTGAGGGCGGTGCCGACCTGGCCTACCTCGGTACGGGGGTCGGTGTCGGGCAGTGGTCCCGGCATGGCGATCTCGCCGCTGGCGAGCGGCAGCCCGGCCACCTCCGCCGCCCGGGCGGTGACCCGCTGGAGGGGCCGCAGCGAAGCGCGTACCCACAGGGCCCCGGCGATGCCGGTGGCCGCGAGGGCGGCGCCGAAGAGTGCGGCTTCGACCGCTTCGATGCGGTGAACGGTCTCCTCCACGGGATGGAGGGGCAGCCCGGTGATGAGGATGTCCCGGTCGTCGCCGCGGACGGCACTGACGCGGTAGGCCCCGAGAGTGGAGAGGTGAATGCTGTGTCCGTCTCCGTCCACGGGGACACCCGCGAGGGCCCGCCGATCCCCGGCGGTGAGCTGGAGGGGGCGGTCGGTCGCGTCGTCGACGACGGCTGCCTGGGTGACGGCGCCGTCCAGCAGGCGGGCGCCGACGGTCGATTCGGCCTGACCGCGCGTGTCGGGGTGGTTGTCGGCGTCGGGTTCGGCTTCGTGTTCCAGGCTGGCGGCGAAGCGACCACCGGACGCGGTGAGCTGTTCGTCGAGGCGCCCCATCAGGAAGCCCCGGAGAGCGAGGGCGGTGGTGATGCCGACGACGAGGCACGCGAGGGCGAGCAGCAGGACGAGTCCGGCGGTGAGCTGGCCGCGCAGAGTGCGCGGCGGCAGCCGCTTCACGAGGATTCCGGTTTGAGTACGTAGCCGACGCCGCGCACCGTGTGGATCATCGGGGCGCGTCCGGCGTCGATCTTCTTGCGCAGGTAGCTGATGTAGAGCTCGACGATGTGGGCGTGTCCGCCGAAGTCGTAGGCCCAGACCCGGTCGAGGATCTGGTTTTTGGACAGCACCCTGCGCGGGTTGCGCATGAGGAACCGCAGGAGTTCGAACTCGGTGCGCGACAGATCCACGACGGCACCGCCGCGTCTGACCTCCCTGGCCTCTTCGTCCATGGCCAGGTCTCCGACGGTCAGCCAGTTCTGGCCCTGCCCGGTGGCCATGCCGGCCCGCCGGAGGAGCCCGCGCAGACGGGCCAGGACTTCTTCCAGGCTGTAGGGCTTGGTGACGTAGTCGTCGCCGCCGGCGGTGATGCCGGCGACGCGGTCCTCGACAGCGTCGCGGGCGGTCAGGAACAGCACGCACACGCTGGGCGCCTCGCGCCTCAGCTCGCGCATGATCCGCAGGCCGTCGAGGTCGGGCAGCATCCAGTCCAGGACCACCGCGTCGGGCCGGAAGTCGCGGGCGGTGGTGAGAGCGGTCGCGCCGTCGGATGCTGTGCGGACCTGCCAGCCCTCGGCGGTCAGGACCCCGGCCAGGACCTCGGTGACATCGGGCTCGTCGTCCACGACCAGCACCCGCACGGGCTCTCCGTCGGGGCGGTGCAGAAGGGATGTCTTACGCGGCTCGTCCATGGTTCCTTCAGCATCCCCTGCCGAGGGCGGCCGACGGGTGAGACGTGACTCTGAGTTCCCTCTGAATCGGCGCCGAGGGAGGTCCTCGGACCGGCCGGCGGGCTGGTTTCAGAAGGTACGCAGAGGTTGGGCTGTGAGGCTGGCCGCCCGTCGCCGGAGCCGGTCTCATCCGGTTCACCCGGTTCACCCGGTTCACCCGGTTCATCCGAGGAGACTCATGGCCACCATGTACGCGAGCCGCGGGCTGCGCCACCGGCGTCCGCGCCGAAGTGCCGTGCCCTTCCTCGCGCCGCTGGTGATCTGGGCCGGCGCCGGGGGGGTCCTCGCCCTGTGGTGGGGCGATACCACCTCGGTGGTCGGACCGGCGGGCTGGCTCACCGGCGCTGGACGCATCACCGGGCTCCTGGCCGGCTACGCCTGTGCGGTCCTGCTGGCGCTGATGGCCCGTGTCCCGCTCCTGGACCACACGATCGGCACGGACCGGCTCGCCCGCTGGCATGCCCTCGGAGGCCGCTGCACCATCTCCCTGGCCCTCGCCCACACCCTGCTGATCGTCTGGGGCTACTCACTGGCCTCGCACACGAGTGTGGTGGGCCAGACCTCCACACTCGTCCTTGACTACCCCGACCTCCTCAAGGGCACCGCCGGCTTCCTGCTGTTCCTGGCCACCGGGGTCCTCTCGGCCCGCGCGGCCCGGCGCAAGCTGACTTACGAGACCTGGCACTACCTCCACTTCGCCACCTACCTGGCCGTCTTCCTCACCTTCGGACACCAGCTCTCCAACGGAGCCGACTTCGTCGGCAACCGCGCCGCCCAGGCGGCCTGGTACACGCTCTTCCTCGGCGTCGCCACGCTGATCGCCTGGTACCGGTTCGCCGTCCCCGTCCGGCGCGGACTGCGCCACCGGCTGCGGGTCACCGCGGTCCGCCCCGAGGCACCGGGCGTGGTCTCCGTCCACCTCACCGGCGAGCACCTCGACGAACTGGGGGGCGAGCCGGGGCAGTTCCTGCGCTGGCGCTTCCTGGTCCGCGGCCTGTGGTGGACCGCCAACCCCTACTCCCTGTCCGCCCCCGCCCACCCTCACCACCTGCGCATCACCGTGAAAACCGCCGGTGGCCACAGCGCCGCGCTCGCCCACCTCCCGCCCGGCACCCGGGTGTGGGCAGAGGGACCGTACGGCGGCTTCACCGCGAACCGCCGCACGGCTCCCAAAGTCCTGCTCCTGGCCGGTGGCGTCGGCATCACCCCCCTGCGCACGCTCTTCGAGACGCTGCCGGGCCAGGTCACCCTCGTCTACCGGGCCCGCCGCCCCGACGACCTCGCCCTGCGCGGCGAGATCGACGCCATAGCCGCCCGCCGCCAGGCCACTGTGCACTACGTCGTCGACGAGCCCGCCGCGCACTCCTCACCGCTCACCGCCCGGGGCCTGACCACCCTGGTGCCGGACCTGGCCGCACACGACGTCTACCTCTGCGGTCCGCCCGGCATGACACAGACCGCCATCCCTGCCCTGCGCGAAGCCGGCGTCCCGGCACGGCGCATCCACCACGAGTCGTTCGCACTCTGAGGACAACCGCCATGCGCCGAGCAATCCTCGCCACCACCGGAACCAGCGCCCTGATCGTCGCGCTGCTGGCCCTCAAACCCCACCAACTCCCCGCCCTCGCCGGAGTGGACGCCCGTACCCCCACGTCCTCCTCGTCGGGCACGTCGGGCACGTCGGGCACAGGCACGTTCACCGGGGATCCCATCAACACCCGGTACGGAACCGTGCAGGTCGCCGCCACCCTCTCCAACGGAAAGATCACCGCCGTCAAGGTGGTCCAGGCCCCGGACCAGAGCGGCAGGGACCAGCAGATCAGCTCCTACGCCCTGCCCCGCCTCACCCAGGAGGCGATCGGCGCCCAGAGCGCGCACATCGACGCCGTCTCCGGAGCCAGCTACACCAGCCAGGGCTACATCCAGTCCCTGCAGAGCGCCCTGGACCAAGCCCATGCCTGACACCACACACGGGCTGCGCCACGTCGAACACGTCATGGGCACCGTCTTCTCCTTCGACATCCGGGACAAGCCCACCACCACCATCCACGACGCCCTCGCCGAAGCCGTGCGGCAACTCCACGACGTCGACGCCGTGTTCTCCACCTACCAACCCGACAGCCACATCAGCCGCCTCGACCGGGGCGACATCCGACTCGACGACTGCCCTCCCCAAGTCCACCAAGTCCTGTCCCTCTGCGCGCGGGCCACCGATGTCACCGACGGCTGGTTCAGCATCGTCCCCGCCGGAACCCTCGACCCCTCGGGCCTCGTCAAGGGCTGGGCCACCGAAGCCGCATCCCAACTGCTCAGCGAAGCCGGCGCTGTAACCGCCCACGTGGCTGTACTGGACACGGAGTCCAGAGTTCCGCAGTGGCCGGTAGACACGCCCGCGTGGTAGGTGATCCGGTGGTCGTGCTCCGTAGAGCCGGTCACACCGCCCGACTGATGTCGGGAACCGACCGTGTCGAGGGGGCTCTTGTGGGGGAACGGGCCGGGGTGTCGAGGGGCCGGTGGCGTGAGCGGGGCGGGCGGAGGTCTGTCTCGTGAGCCCGGGGCTGGACACGGCGTTCATAGCGCCGCGGGACCGGGAGGAGGTGGTCCGCAACGCGGTGTGGGAGTCGATGGTGGCGGTCGACATCGACCACGGCCCGCCGGCGCGGGCGACGGCGTCACCCTCCGCCGCACGGAGCGCCTCGCCCGCCAGGACGAGGAGCCGGGCCAACCCCCGGCCCACGCGGCGTGGACTGCCTGGCCGACAAGGGCTACCGGGGCGCCGGTGACACCGTCCGCGTTCCCCTCTCGACGCTGGGAGACGCTGTCCGCAAGCCAGCGGGCTGTCCACCGCTCTCACTCGAAATCCTGACCGGCCGAACCGCCGCGAGTTCCCGCGCCTCCCCGCGACGCGTGGACGCCTTCCCCAAGACGTCTGCGGTGGGGTCCGGAACGCCGGACCCAGGGGTGGCGCGGAAACTCGCTGCCGTGGGGCTGAACCGGGGTCAGCGGACGGTGGTGACCCGGTGCTCCTTCAGGGCCGCGCAGTTGGAGTTCTCCACCGAGACGTACACGTTGGCGATGTTGCCACCCCAGCTGACGCAGTAGCCCTTGCCGTAGACACGGCTCGGACCCGCGTACGACGTGAAGTTCCCGGAGTCGTCGGCCCACTCGCCGGTGTCGGGCACGTAGATGTACGCCGACATGAGCTTGGCGGTGCCCGGGTTGGTGCGGATGGTCGCGACGCAGTTCTTGCCGTTCGCGGAGTTGTACGTGAGGTAGACCGTGCCGTATGAACCGATGGGAGCCGAGTTCACGGTCTTGTAGCCGCTGCCGCAGACTCCCTGCGGCGTGACGTTGGGCGCGGCGTGCGCGGTGGCGCCGAACGCGGCCGTGGTTCCCACCACCAGCGCGGTCAACGCTCCTGCGGACGCGACATTACGCATGATTCCCACAATTTCCCCCTTATGACTCCGAGAGCGGTTTGCTCACACTTGATAGACCCTCCAACGGCACGGATGGTTGTACCCGGTTCGACGCGGAGGTGTCGCGGTGTCACCCGGCGGCGTCCCGTCCCTACGCGGCTCGCGCGCAGACACCCGGGCTTGCCCCTCCTCGGGCTGGACCACCGTGTCGAGGGGCACGCACCCGCGAACGCCCTCACACACCTGAGAGGTGGGTCACCCCGGAAATTATTGAACATGGTTTTCATTCCAGATAGTGTTCCGCATGTCCACTTCATCTCAACAGGAGGTTCGATGTCCGGAACCCTGACTCGCGCCATATTCTTCTCCGGCGCGGTCGCTGCCTCGATCGGCCTGGCCGCCGCTCCGGCCCAGGCCGCCGCCGTCACCCTGTCCGAAGGTCACGTCGATGTCATCGACATCGCCTACGAGGGCGGCGCGCTCGAACTGGGTCTGCACGACGAGACCACCGGCACCCCGGTCGAGAGGGACCCGGCCGAGGTCACACTGCGCGTCAAGCCGGAGGCGGAGATGGCCGTGCCCGGCAACAGCGCCTTCTCCTTCCTCGGCTCTCCCGGCGACCCGGTGTGGATCCTTCCGCAGACCGAGAACCCCGATCTGCTGTTCGCCGGCTGGGCCGCACACGAGGTGCCGACCGGCACTTTCCAGAACAACTCCGTCCAGTTGAAGCTGACCGCGGTCAGCGGCCCCGCCGACGTCAGCCTCTACGACATGAACCTCACCGCCCCCGTCAAGCGGTTCGACAGCGGGGACGGCCTGCCCGACTCCGTGAACGTCTCCGCGGGCGCCCACCACCACACCAACTGGGCCTTCGAGGCCGAGGGAGACTACACACTCACCTTCCAGGCAACGGGCACGCTCACCGACGGCACGACGATGAACTCCGCCCCCGTGGACTACCACTTCACCGTCGGCTGAGCCCCCCGGGGGCGAGGCAGCGCACTCGGACCCTTCCCGGGAACTGATCGCGGCGGCAGCTGAACCCGTCCCACGCGGACACCGCGCGCCGAACTCCCGAGTCCTGGCGATTCGCCTACCGGCCCCGCCACGCCTCACCGCGCGGACATCGAGGCACTGCGCCACGGACGGCGCGCACGTGAATGGCGGGTGGTTCCTGAGACGTCAGGGGCCACCCGCCCTCGTCCACCTGCGCAACGCCGCAGCCTGGGCCAACCAGGCCACCGGCACTGACCTGGCCGAGCAGGCCGACCCCCACTTCGCAAACCGCGATTCCCCGAGCGACAGGACACCCACCTGTCATGCCACTCGACGTCTCCCCGCAGCCGCCCGCCGACGCCGAGCTCGGCGAGGTCCGTGAAGAAGACTGCGTGGAAACCGTCCGTACTTCTCTGCCGTACGCCTACACGCTCGTCGCGAGCCTCGTCGATGAGCTGCGCGGCGGCGTCACCGAGTTGACCGGCAACCACACTCCGCCGCCATCGGAGAAGGAGCGCGGGCAGCTGCCTCGGACGCTGTCCAGCGACGCCGTCCGCGGCGGCCCGGAGCGGCACTTCGGTGTCGGCCTGGCCTTCATGAACCGCCACCGCGTCGCCGTGTTCCGTCCCGAGGCGGTCCGAGGCGAGACGCACAGGAAGTTCACCTCGCTGCGCTCGCAGATCCTCAACCGGTCGCCCGAGTTCCGCGACCGCTGATCCCGCCGCCCGGGGCCGAGGCTCGCCCCGGCCCCGGGGGTGTGTCCGCTGGTCCGGGATGTGCGGGGCGCATCTTCTCAGGCGTCCTCGGTGGGCACACACTGCGCACAGGTGCCCGCCACGCTTATCGCGTGGCGTACGTCCCGGAAGCCGTACCGGGGACCGATGCCGGCGAACCAGTCCTCCAGTGCCCGGCAGGTGAAGGGCACACTGTCACCGCACGCCGTGCACACCAGGTGGTGGTCATGGACCGGCGGCACGTACCGGTAGACGCGCCCCCAGATGCCGCCCCGGTGGAGCACTTCGACCAGCCCCTCCGATTCGGCGGCTGTGAGGGTGCGATAGATGGTGGACAGACTGATCGCCATGCCCCGGGCACTGATCATCATGTGGAGCCGCGGGGCAGTGACAAACCCTTCCACACCGGCGAGTACGTTCAGGATCACAGCCCTGCGCTCGGTCGCCGGGCGGCTGGGCACGCCCTCCCGTTCGGAGTTCGGCCGGGTGCGACTCACCGCTGGGACCTCCTTCCAACTCATGTCCGGACGTTGTCGTGCTCGTCAGTTCTCCAGCAGACGGCCCCAGACCACCAGTCGGTAGCGGGAGGTGTATTCAGGGGTGCAGGTGGTCAGCGTGAGGTAACGGCCGGGCATGGCAGCCCCGGGGTAGTGACCGACGAACCCACGGTCGAGGACGAGGTATTCGTCGACGCCCTCGGCGATCGGCGCGGTCAGCCCGCTGCGGGGGATACGCAGGACCGCGAACGTCTGAGAGCTCGCTGGGCGACGTCTCTGACTACTGCCGGCGGCGGTGGCGTCGCGCCCATCGTCCGCGCGGCGCCCGCGGGCGTTCGGTTCCTGTCCGCTACCGGGGGCGCCCTCCGATCCCGTGGCGCGATCCGGGCCCGGCTCGCCAGGGTGCCCCCACCGCTGTTCCAGCCGTTCCACCTCGCTGCGGGCCCGCGCCTGGGCGGCGTGGTTGGTCCACCACAGCAGGTAGACGGCGAAAAGCACCATCACCATGCCCAGCGTCAATGCCGCGTCGCTCACCCCTCGGACCACCCGGTGCACCGTGTTCACCCCGCCGGAGTGCGCTCGGTCGGCGCCGCCTGTTCCGCTGTCGCGGAGGGCCCCGGCACGAATGCCGCCTGTTCGGGCTCGTGTACTGCCTTCCCGCGGTGGCGCCTTGACATGAGGAGGCCGTGGTGAGGGGCAAGCAGCCAGCACAGGACGAACACGCCCGTGACAACGAGGACGATCAGGCCACCGGCAGCCAGGTTCAGGGCGTACGAGAGGTAGAGGCCGGTCACCGCGGAACCGGCACCGATGGCGGGAGCAACTGTCATCATCACGCCGATCCGGTCGGTGAGCAGACGCGCGCAGGCCGCCGGCGTGATCAGCAGGGCGAGGACCAGGATATTGCCGACGGCCTGGAGCGAGATCACGACGGTGATGGTGACCAGCGCGTACAGGGCGATGTCCAGGGCGAAGACGGGCAGTCCGGCGGCTTTCGCGGTCTCGCGGTCCAGGCTCACGGTGACCAGTTCCTTGTGCACCGCGCCCGCGACGAACAGCAGGATCAGTCCCGTGAGCGCGACGGTGACGACATCGCCGTCGCTGATGCCGAGGATCTGCCCGAAGAGGAAGGACTCCAGGGAACCGCTGTAGCCGGGGGCGGTGCTGAGGATGACGATGCCCAGCCCGAAGGCCGCGGCGAAGAAGACGCCGATGACGGTGTCCTCCTTCAGGCGGCGGTTCTGGGAGACCACGGCGATCGCCACAGCGGTCAGCAGACCGGCGATGGCACCGCCGATCACCAGATTGAATTGGACGACGAAGGCGATCGCCACACCGGGAAAGACGGCGTGGGAGACGGCGTCGCCGATGAACGCCATGCCCCGCAGGACCACGTGGGCGCCGACGACGCCGGAGACGATGCCGCACATGACAGCGACCGCGAAGGCCCGCCGCATGAACAGGTGCTCCCACGGACCGGTCAGGAAGTCGGTGATCGCGCTCATCGTGTCACTCCCAGGGAGGTCAGCAGCTGGTCGGATCTGGTCACGCCGAAGGCGCGCAGCCACACAGCCGGGTCCCGCAGCGTCTCAGGAGCCCCATCGGCGATCACGGTCTTGTTGAGCAGGCAGAGCCGGGTCGCCATGTCCGCGGCCGCCGGGAGGTCGTGGGTGGTCATCAGCAGCGCCCTGTCCTCCTCGCGCAATTGCTGGAAAAGGGTGGTGAGGAGTTCCTGGGTGGGTATGTCGAGTCCGGTGAACGGCTCGTCCAGCAAGAGGAGTTTCGGGCGCAGGGAGAGTGCGCGCGCGACGAGGACACGCTGGCGCTGGCCGCCGGAGAGTTCTCCGATCGGTCGTCGGCGCAGATCCGTCATGGACACGCGTTCAAGGGCTTCCCGCACGGCTTCGCGGTCCGTGTGCCGGGGGCGGCGCATCCAGCCGATCCGATGGGTGCGCCCGGTGAGGACGGCCTTCTCGACGGAGAGGGGGAAGTCCCAGGCGAACTCGTGGCGTTGGGGTACGTAGCCGACCGTGCCCCGCCGGCGGTCCACGGGCTGCCCTTCGAGGCGGATGGTTCCGCTGCGCGGGGTGAGCAGGCCGAGGACCGCGCGCAGCAGCGTGGTCTTGCCCGCGCCGTTCGGGCCGATGAGTCCGACGAGTTCGCCACTGCGCACCGTGAGGTCTATGTCGTTCAGGGCGAGGCGGCCGCCGAGTTCGACGGCGACCGAGCGTATGTCGAGCGCGGGAGCCCCCGTCGCGGTGTCGTCGGTCACTGGCCCTCCCCTTCAGCGCGGGAGGCGTCACGAGTGTCGTCGTCGGCCGGGGGGCCGTCCGCCACTGCCTTGCCGCGGCCCCGGCGCCACACCAGCGCACCGGAGATCGCCGCCACCGCGGTGGCGGCGCCGACGCCCCACCACAGGCCGGCGGTCGAGTCACCGCTCGTTCCTGACGGCTCCGCCGCCGGATCCTGGGTGTTCGGTGTGGACGGCTTTTCGGCGGGCGGCTTGGCCACGAATGCCTTCGCCGGGTCCTGCGGGCCGACGGAGAACCGCAGGGTTCGGGTGTCGTGGTGGCTCTTGCCGTCCTTGGTCTTCGCGCTCATGGTCACGTCGAGCAGATAAGTGCCGGGCTTGGTGAACGCCCAGTTTCCGTGAACGTGGCTGTTGATCTCGATCCCGGTCTCCTGCGGGAGCTTCGCGGTCCCGTCGAAGAGGATCCTCGGGGCGCCGAAGCTGCCATTGAGGAAGAGGACGAAGTCACCCGGCCCTTCAACCGCGTTGAGCTGCCAGGTCACCTCCCGGTCGACGGTGGCGGCGACCTCGGGTTCCTGGCTGTTCCAGCCCGGCCAGAGGATGCCTTCCTGCTGGACCTGCGGCAGCAGCCATATGTGACTGCCGGGTGTGCCGAGGAAGCTGAACGCCTTGTCCTCGGGGACCTTGATCCTGGCGGTGTCGTTGACCTGGAGGACGACGTCCGTGGTGTCGCGCCAGATGGCGGGCTCGACGGTGTCGTCACGGACCTGCACCGTCCACCGGCCGTGGTCGAAGCGCGGCCCCATGTCGATGTGGCCGTCGCCGACGACGGTGCGGCCCTTCCCGGTTTCCGGGGCGGCGTGGGACTCGGCCCCGGGGGTCGGTGACTCGGCCGCGGCGAGAGCCGGGGTCAGTGCCAGCAGGAGGGTCGCGGCGGCGGTCGCCACGCCTCTGCGTGCCGTGGTGGTGTTCACTTCTTCGTGCCTCCGAGGCAGGAGCGGAGCTCGTCGGCGTTGTGCCGCATCATGTCGGTGTAGTGCTGGGCGTTGTCGTCGAAGGCGTCGCCGTAGAGCGTGCAGACCTTGACGTGCTGGTCCTTGGCGACCTGGGTGAGCACGGTGGCCCGCTGTACCAGGTTCGGCTCCATGAAGACCGCCCGGACCTTCAGGTTCTGGATGGTGCGCGACAGCTTCTCCACGTCGTCCGCGCTGGGTTCCTGTGCCGGGTTGGGTACGACAAAGCCGGCGACCGTCATGTCGTAGGCGTCGGCGAGGTAGCCGAAGGCGTCATGCGTCGTGATCAACTGCCGCTGGCCGGACGGGATCGCGGCGATCTGGTCGCGTACGTACGCGTCGAGTTCGTCGAGTTGCTCCTCGTACGTGCGCGTGCGGGCGTGGTACGTCGTGGCGCCCTCGGGGTCCCGCTTCTTGAGGGTGTCGCGGATCAGCAGCGCGTACGCCTTGGCGTTCTGCACGTCCTGCCACAGGTGCGGGTCGATCTCGCCGTGCACATGCTTGCCCAGGACGGCCTGCGGCAGCTGGTAGATCTCGGCGCCGGGGGCGCCGAGGAAGGAGAACCGCTTCTCGCCGGGCACCTTCTCCAGCGCACGGCTGGGTACGTCGATGACGAGGTCTCCCGGCGGGATCTCCTCCTGCGTCTTGCCCTTCGTACGCAGGTCGGTGAAGGCGGACATCTTCCCGTTGTCGACGTTCACCGTCAGATCGGTGTGTCCTTCGTCAAGAACGGTGTCCCCCGGCCCGGCAACGGTATGGGGGTCAACACCGACCGCGAAGGTGAACGTGCCTTTCCCAACCGGCTGTGGCGCCTTGTCGTCGGGGTTCTTCAGCTTCGCCTCAAGACTCAGCCGGTACACGCCGGGCTTGGTGAAGGCCCAGTTCAGGTGGGTGTGGGCGGCCGGCGGCAGGCTGGTGGAGTCCTTCGCCGAGAAGCCGTCCGCGGAGTTGAAGTAGATCTTCGGCCGGCCCAGGGACTCGGTCAGATAGGCGACCAGCTCGCCAGGGCCTTGGACGTCGGTGGCGGAGAGAAGGATGTCGGAGGAACGGGTCGCACCCCGTGCTTCGCCATCCCCTCGCACGCGCAGGCCGAGCCAGACCACATCCAGGCCGACGTCCTCGACCAGCGGGATGACGTTCGCGCCGTACGTCTCGGACGCCTCGGCGAGCGAGACGTTCGGAGTGCCCTTGCGGGCATTGGCATCCACGGTCTTGATCAGGGCGTGCTCTTCGAGGAGCAAATGGTTGGTGAAGGTGACGTCCGCCTCGGAGACCGCGTCGGCGTCCCTCGGGGTGGGCTCGTAGGAATGCGGGTCACCGCCGGGCGGCACGATTGATGTGACCTGCACGCGGTCACCCCCGACCTCGCGGACAAGGTCTGCGAGGATCTCGGTGGTGGTCACCACCCTCAGTGCCGCGCCCGGCTTCTCATCGTCGGCCGCGGGCCGGGCGTGGCCCGTGCAGCCGGTCAGGGCCGCGCCGAGGGCGGCAGCGGCGGCAAGCGTCCGTACGACGGGTCTGGGAACGCGCATGATGAAGGAACTCCCAACAGGCAGGGGGTCGGCGCCGGGGAAGAGGACTCCCGGCGCCGACCCGGGGGAAGAGTGCCGGCGGCTAGGCCGTGTCTGACACATGGCGCCGTCCGCCCGCAGGGCGGGGCGCGCGCCCGCCGCGGAGCGGCTGATGACTCGTCGGCGCGTGCGATCGCAGGGCGGAGGATCGTTCTCGTACTGGACGTACGTGGACGAGTCCGACAACGCGGCGAACGTGCGTGCCGGGCGTCGCGCGCCAGGCGGGATTTGTCAGACACGGCCCAGAGCCGGGTCGCGGGGCGCACCGTTCAGGACTGGACAGCTTCGCCACCCGCCGCGGTGGTCACGGTGCGGCGCCGGTCGGCGCGACTTAGCAGCATGGCCGCGGCGCCGCCGAGAACCAGAACCCCGGCGCCCATGGCGAGCGGAACTGCCGCGCCGCCACCGGTGTGGGCCATGCTGCCCCCGGTGTCGCCTTCGCTGCCGGTCATCGAGGACCCGCCGGTGCCGGAACCGCCCGGATTGGACCTCGAACCGCCATCCGAACCGGAACCGGAGCTACTGCCACCGGTGGCGCTGCCGGAACCTCCGGTGGAGCCACCGTCGTTGCCGCCGCCGGGGGTGACCGCGTTCGGGTCGACGTCACCGACCGCGAAGGTGTACGTGCGGCTGTCCGATGCGGGCCGCCCGTTGGGCAACGTACCGCTCAGGCGGAAGGTGACCTTGTACGTGCCCTGCTTGCTGAAGCCCCAGTTGGCGTGCGCGTGCACGCCCAGGTTGACCTTGTGGGTGTCGGGCAGGCCGTCCTCGCTGTCGAAGAGGACCTGCGCGCCGCCCAGCCCCGCGGTCTCCCAGATCGCCAACGATCCGGGGCCGGTGACCTTGGTCAGCTTCATGTCGATCGGGCCCTTGAGGTCTCCGCCGTCCAGGGCCTCGGTGTTCCAGCCGGCCCACACCACGCCCTGCTTCTGCACCTGCGGAATCAGCCAGAAGTAGCCGCCGGCCGTACCCAGGAACGAGTAGGCGGTGTCGGCCGGGATCTTCTCCTTCGCCTGTGGGTTCACATGGAGCACCACGGAGGACGGCTCACGCCAGACGATGTCGCTCGGGTCGCGGCTGTCCTTGAACAGCGTCCGCAGCTTCCCGCCGACCATCTTCCCGGCGATCGCGTCCACGTGCCCGTCGTCGATGACGACTTTCTGGTCGGCGATTGGGTCACCGGCGGCCTTTACGTCCGATGCCGGGCCGGTTCCCGGGCGGGTGGCCGCCGCGCCGTCACCGGCCGCCGATGGTGTGGGCGTGGGCGTGGGGTCGGGGGAAGGCCGCGGGGCCGACGCAACGCGTACGGTCCACTCCGCCTTGGTGGTTGCGGTCTTTCCGGTCGCGAGCCGGGCGGTGGCCGTCGACGTGAGCCGGTACTCCCCCGGCTTCGTGAACGCCCAGGCGACCTCACCGCTGTCGGCGGGAGGGAGCGCCTTGGCGTCGGGAAGTCCGTCGGCGCTGTTGAACAGCACCTGCGGGCCGGATGCCTCTGCGCCGGCGGTGGCGTCCTTCGCGGGCTGGAACACCGCGACATTCCCTGGTCCTTCGATACCGGTGAGCGCCCACTCCACCTCGCTCTCAGCGAGTTGGCCCACCGGGATGCCGGTGGTGTCCCACCGCGGGGCCTCGTCCGGGACCTGTCCACCGGGCGTGGAGCCTTCCAGGACCCACACCGGGGTTCCGGGCCTGCCCAGGAAGGTGTAGTCGTCGTCCTCGGGGACGGTGGTGCGGGCGTCGCCGCCGACATCGAGGTCCGGGGCGGGCGTGCTCGATGACGGGGCTCGGGCGTCGTGCTTCAGGTCGAGCGACAGCTCGCCGTCGTCGAGTGACAGGACAACGTTCGTCCGCGGGGCGGCGGGCGCCAGAGCGCCGTTGTCCGGGCTGTCGGCGAACGCCACCGGCGCCAGGCCCGCGGCCAAGGCCGCGGAACCAACGGCCGCGGCTGCGGCCCACCGCGAATTCTTGGGTGATGCCATGGGGTTGGGCACTCCTCATCCAGCGACGGCCTTCGGCACATCGCGATCGACTCATGGACCGGGCGGGCGCGCGTCCGGGTTTCGCGTGGACCATGCGAGAACCCGGGCGATCCGCTCCAGGCGTGGGAATCAGGAGGTCGCGAGGCTCGCGTCTGCGGGCGCCGAGCGCGCCTTGCGCCGGTGCGGATACACCGCGGCACCGGCCCCCGCCGCGAGGAGAACCGCGCCGCCCAGGCCGAGCGGCAGCGCTACGCCGGCGCCGGTTTCGGCGAGTTCGCCGTCGGGCGATGTGCCACCGTCCGCACCGCCGTCGGCCGAGCCTCCGTCGGTGGCGCCCCCGTCCGTAGCGCCGTCGGTCGCGGCACCGTCAGTGGATCCACCGTCGGTCGTCGCACCGTCAGTGGATCCACCGTCGGTCGTGGCACCGTTGGTGGATCCACCGTCGGTCGTGGCACCGTTGGTGGATCCACCGTCCGTCGTGCCGCCGTCCGTCGCACCACCATCGGTGGCCCCCCCGTCCGTACCGCCGTCGGTGGTGCCTCCATCACCCCCAGCGGTCTGACCACCAACGGTCGTACCGCCGTCCGCACCCCCGTCGGTGGTACCGCCATCACCGCCACCGGTCTGACCACCGCTCTGGCCACCCTCGCCAGGCAGGGTCACGTCGTCCGGGTCGACATCGCCGACGGCCATCGTGAACACCTGGCTGTCGGAAACGTCCTCGCCCGAGGCGAGCTTCGCCTTGAAGGTGAACGTCATCCGGTAGACGCCCTGCTTGGTGAAGGCCCAGTTGGCGTGCTCATGGGTTTGCGCCCGTACCTGATACGTGTCGGGCAGGCCGTCGCGGGTGTCGAAACGCATCAGCGGCTCACCGAACGGGGACCAGCCGAAGACGATGAGATCTCCGGGGCCCTCGACCTGGTCCAACGAAAGGCCGAACGTGCCCTGGGTGTCAGCCGCTTGGAATGCCTCGGTGTTCCAACCGGCCCACAGCACCTCGGGGTCCTGCGTCTGCGGTACGGCGTAGTAGGTGTCGCCCGCATTCCCGAGGAAGGCGAGCCCGTCCGCCGGATCCGGGATCGTCTCCTGGCCCTTGGACGTCAGATGCATGATCACCGAGCCCGGCTCACGCCACACCGCGTCATTCGTCCTGCTGTCCCTGAACAGCGTGCGGAACGTGCCGTTCACCAGGCGCGGTGCGACCGCGTCGACGTGCCCTTGGTCAATGACGACGCGTTCGTCGAGTACGTCACTCGGCGTGGGATCCGCTGCCGGTACCGCCGCGTACGCCGCTGGAACGGTGCTCGTACCGCCACCTCCGGCGGCTCCCACGGAAACCAGCCCGGCCACGGCCAGAGCCAGCACCCCCACCACACGCGCAGACCGCGTCATCGATCTCATCCGCCCCTCATCCGTTGTTGTGTCCGCACGCACGCACCGGCGGCAAGAGATGGACGTTCCCCCCCTCGCTCCGCACGCGGCCGCATGTCCGTCTCCGGCCCGCTCGCACAGAGCGCCATGCGCAGGCGAACCGTCGCCCAGAATTCCTGCGTGACCACGACAACGTTAGACGAGATGGTAATCATTTTCAACAACTCGCGGGGTCGACTCCCGGGATCGACTACCGGGGTCGCGGCGGCTCATCAGTAGCCGCGCCAAAGGCATGACGGCCAGGGGGAGTTGGGCCCCTGGGAGACACGCATGGTCAAGCCGTCGACCAACATGCTCCGCCGGCACACCCGAAGGACGCCGTCCACAGTCGGACGATGAGGGACAGCCGGGCGATGGCGCCGGGACGGCGCCGCCCCGGGACCGGCGAACCCCGGCCGTGACCCCGCTGAGCCACGGCCAGGAGTTCCCTCCACTACATGAGCGGCCACATGAGCGGCTACATGAGCGGCACGGTCACCAGGACGACTTGGTGATCCCGGGGAGGAAGCCGGCATGGGCCTGCTCCCGCATGCGGACACGCGACAGGCCGAACTTCCGCAGGTGGCCGCGCGGTCGCCCGTCCACACTGTCCCGGTTGCGCACGCGGGTCGCGCTGGCGTCGCGGGGCTGGCGCCGGAGTTCCCCCACGGCCACCCGGCGTTCGGCCTCGGTGGAGGACGGCCGGCGGATGATCTCCTTCAACTCGGCACGCCGGGCCGCGTACCGCTCGACGATCGTCTTGCGCTTCTCGTTCTGCGCGATCTTGCTCTTCTTGGCCATCAGACCTTCACCCCCCGGGCGCGGACACGGGCCACAGCGGCCTCGATGCCGATGCTGTCGATGGTCTTGATCGCCTTCGCGCTGAGCGTCAGCCGGACATACCGGCCCTCGCTCGGCAGCCAGTAGCGCTTGCGCTGGACGTTGGGGTCGAAACGGCGCGATGTGCGTCGGTGCGAGTGGGAGATCTTGTTGCCGAAACCCGGCTGGGCGCCGGTCAGTTGGCAATGGGCGGACAAGGTCTTACCTGCCTCTCGGGGGGGGCGACTGCTTGTTGGTTATGAAAACCATTGCCATATACTACCCTCCATGACCCGCAACGAGATACGCCCGATCACCAAACTCCGCTCCACCGCGGGGACCGGCTACACCTACGTCACCCGCAAGAACCGCCGCAACGACCCGGACCGCATGGTCCTGCGCAAGTACGACCCGATCGCACGCAGGCACGTCGATTTCCGCGAAGAGCGCTGACCCCTGCGTTCGCCCCCTCCCGCTCCCCCTCCCCCGAAGGACACCGAAATGAAGCCTGGCATCCACCCCGCGTACGGCCCTGTCGTCTTCCGCGACCGGGCCGCGAACCACGCTTTCCTCACGCGCTCCACCCTCACCAGCGACAGGACCGTCGAGTGGGAGGACGGCAACACCTACCCGGTGGTCGACGTCGAGATCTCGAATGTGAGCCATCCCTTCTACACGGGGAACGCCCGTGTCCTGGATACCGCCGGACGAGTCGAGCGGTTCGAGCGCCGCTACGGCCGGCTCGGGGAGAACTGATGCGGGACGAGGCCCGGCTGCCCGTCGTGATCGTCGGCGGGCTCCACTCCGATGCCCGCCGGGAGGTCGTGGACCGCCTGCTGCGTACGGTCCCCGGCAGTGTCGCCCTCCACCACAACTTGTCCACGGCGGCCGAAGGTACTGTCCTGCGCCAGGTGCGCGACGCCTCGGGCGAGCTGTCCCGTGGCCACGCCCCGCTTGTCAACGACTGCGCCTGCTGCGCACTGCGTGAAGATCTGGTCCCCGAGCTGGAGCGGCTGGCCGACAGCGGGCCGGCCCGGCTCGCGATCGTCGAGCTGTGGGACTCCGTCGAGCCCAAGGCGATGGCCGAAGTCGTCGTCGCCCACGGCGTCGGCGTGGTCGAACTCACCAACGTGATCACGGCAGTCGACCCCGCGCTCGTGCTCCCCTACCTCGCGAACGGCGACGACCTGGCCGAGGCGGGTCTCGCAGCTGCCACGAGCGACCAGCGCACCATCGGCGACACCTGGGCCAGGCAGCTGGAGTACGCGCCCGTCCTCGCCATCGTCGACAACGAGGAAACCGACGACGAGGACCGCGCGCTCCTCGCCCAACTCCACCCCACCGCCCGCCAGGTGACCGCCGGCTCCGGCGAACTCGCCCGGCTGGCCTTCGCCGGCTTCGATGTGGAAACGGCCGCCGCCGCCCAGCACCCTGCCTGCGCCCTGCTCCCTCAGGAGGCGGAGGAAGCAGGTGTGGCCACCTTCGTCTGGCGCCGCCGCCGTCCCTTCCATCCCGAACGCCTCTATCAGGCGCTGGAAGACCTGTGCTGCGCTGCCGCCCGGAGCCGCGGGCGGTTCTGGCTCGCCGACCGCCCCGACACCCTTCTCGCCTGGGACGCCGCCGGCGGAGCCCTGTGCGTGGAGAACGCCGGCCCATGGCTGGCTTCCCTGCCGGACGCCGCCTGGGAGATGGTCCCGCCCATGCGCCGAGCCGCTGCCGCACTGGACTGGCACCCGGAGCACGGCGACCGCTGTCAGCACCTCGTCTTCACCTCCCCCGGCCTCGACCGCGAAGGGCTCGTACAACTCCTTGAGTCCTGCCTGCTCACCGATGCCGAGTACGCCGCCGGCCCCGAGGCGTGGAGGCGACTGCCGGCCGCGTTCGACTCCCTCCTCGACCCCGTCACATAAAGCCGGCCACACATCAGCCCGGTCCGCGACCCACCACCGCAGGAGCACACATGGCCCGCCGCCAAGACCCCCGCAAACCGCTGAAGTCCCGCCCCAACCCGCTGGACGCGGCAGGGGTCACGTACATCGACTACAAGGACACCGACCTGCTGCGGAAGTTCATCTCCGACCGCGGCAAGATCCGCAGCCGCCGCGTCACCCGCGTCACGGCCCAGCAGCACCGGCAACTCGCCACGGCGATCAAGAACGCCCGCGAAATGGCGCTGCTCCCGTACGTGAGCCGGTAGCTCTCAGCTTGTTTCCCAACGTCCGCTTCTGGAAGGGGGTTTGGTCGTTTTGGGGCTGTGAGCGCTGGGTGGGACAGAGGTGCGGCCTCGGTGTGTGCGTTGTCACGGAGCTTGACGTCGCCCGGTTGCGGCGACGTCTCGCCGTGGCTGTGCAGATCCGTGAGCTGGTCGGCGCCTGATCGACGCCGGACAGTGGAACAACGGCGACCCGCGGATCCTGATCGTCCTCGCGCCGTTCCCGCTCAGACGCTGGTGGCCGCCATCGTGATCAGTTCCTGGAGGCGCAGCCCGCGTGCCGCGTCGAGCGGGCCCGCGGTCCCCGAGCGGACCGCGGCGGCGAACTCGCGGCGCAGCACGGGCCAGCACTCCTCGTGGTCCAACTCCGCCGTGTCGTAGGTCAGTTCACCGGTCGGTCCGTACAGTTCGACGCGTGTACGGGCCCGGTCGAGGCCCACCGAGCCGGACAGCGAGGCCTGGCTGACCGCGCCGTTGGTGTGTTCGCACGTCAGCTCCGACCAGCGGCGGGGATCGCCCGAGCCGCGGACCGAGGCGATCGGGCCCACCGCCATGTCCAGCAGATCGAGCAGATGTGGTCCGAGGTCGAGCAGTGCGCCCTGTTCCAGGCGCCAGGGCGTGGCGAGTTCACCCGTGCGGAACGCGCCGTGCAGGTAGCACGACCTCGCCCCGGTGACCTCGAACTCCTCTGCGCGGCGCAGGAATTCCCTGGTGACCGGGTGGTACCGCTTGGTGAGTACGAGCTGGGTGACGACGCCGTGCTCGGCCACCGCGTCGGCCACCCGTCGCGCCGCGTCGAGATCGGGCCCGAGCGGCTTCTCCAGCAGCATCGGACGGCCGGCCCGTGCCGCGCGTACGGCCAACTCGGCCTGCACGGAGGGGGGTACGGCGAAGGCCACGGCCTCGCAGCGGTCGAGCAGTTCCTCGAACGAGCCGGCGACAGCGGCAGCGTACGGCTCGGCGGTCTCCCGCGCCGCCTCGGGACGGCGCGCCCATACGGCGGCGAGCGCCGTCTCGGGCCCGGCCGCGAGCATGCGGGCGTGCATCGTCCGGGCCCAGGGGCCGGCCCCCACCAGCCCGACCTGGACAGGGCCGGCATCGGTCGCGGGGTAGGGGTCGTACGGCACGGTGTGCTCCACAGCGGTCGGGGGTGGTGGTCGGTGCGGGGGCGTCTACCCGTTCATCGCGGCCAGCCTGTCGTCGGCCTGGTCCGGCGAGTACAGCCGCTCGACCACCATCGTCGCGGCGCCGGTCAGCGCGGCCTGGTCGCCGAGTCCGGATGTCACGACGTTCAGGTGCGCGGTGGTGCGGGGCATGGCGCGCTGGTACAGCAACTCCCTCACACCCGTGAGGAACGGCGTGCCCGCGAGGTCCCCCGCGAGGACGAGTACCCCCGGATTGAGGAGCGTCACGACCGTCACGAGCACTTCCCCCACCCGCCGCCCGGCCTCCCGCGCCAGTCGGACCGCGTCGGGCTGACCGTCCGCCAGACGCGTCCGTACGTCGGACCCCGAGGTGGTCGGAATGCCCGCCGACGTGAGCTGCCCGGCGATGGCGCGCCCGCTGGCGACGGCGGCCAGACACCCGTACGCACCGCACATGCACAGGGCATCGGCCCGGTCGTGCAGCCGGATGTGCCCGATGTCGCCGGCGCCGCCGTCGATGCCCCGGTACGGCTCTCCGTCCACGACGACCCCGGCGCCGATCCCTGTCGACACCTTCACCAGCACGAACGCCGAGCAGTCGGGGTAGTGGACGCGTTGTTCCGCGTACGCCATCAGATTCGCGTCGTTGTCGACGAGCACCGGCACGGGCGCCGTGCCGGCGGTCGGGACATGGCGCGCGTACGCCCGCTGCATACTCTCCGGGATCGGGTACTGGTCCCAGCCGGGCATGATCGGCGGCTGGATGACCTGGCCGGTGGCCCAGTCGACCGGCCCCGGCACGGACAGGCCGATGCCGCACAGCCGGGCGGGTTCGGCACCGGCCGCCCGGAGGAGACCGGGGAACCAGCCCGCCAGCGTGTCGAGGACCTTGTCGGGCCCGTCGGCGATGAGCAGCGGCTCCGAGCGCTCGGCCAGGATCCGTCCCGCCAGGTCGAGGACGGCGGCGCGGCTGTGCCGGGTCTCCAGGTCGACGGCGATGACGACGGCGTGCCCGGAGTCGAACTCCAGGCGTGCGGAGGGCCGTCCGCCGGTGGACGCGCCCGTCGCGTCGCGCAGCCAGCCCGCCGCGAACAGCTGGTCGAGGCGGTTGCCGATGGTGGACCGGGAGAGTCCGGTCGCGTGCTGCAACTCGCCGCGGGTGGTGGCCTGTCCGCCACGGATCAGCCGCAGCAGATGCCCGGGGCTCGCCTGGTTGGCCGGCATGTTCGTGAATGCTCCTCGCTCTGGTTCTAGCCCTTGTCGGCGCCGCTGGTCAGGCCCTCGGTCAGCAGACGTTCGGCGGCGAAGAACAGCAGTACCACGGGGATGGTGAGGACCACGGAACCGGCCATCAGAACGGTCTTGGAGACCTCGATGCCTCCCGCGAGCTGCTGAAGTCCGAGGGAGACCGTCCATTTGTCCGGCGACGCGGCCAGGAAGAGGAGCGCGAAGAGGAATTCGTTCCACGCGATCATGAACACGTACAGCCCGGTGGCCATCAGGGACGGCAGGGCGAGCGGCAGGATCACCTTCCGTACGGTCTGGAGCCGCGAGCAGCCGTCCAGGGCCGCCGCCTCCTCGATGCTGCGCGGGATGGTCGTGAAGTAGTTCCTCATCATGTAGATCGACACCGGCACGGTCTGTGCGATGTACACGATCGCCAGGCCGACCAGGTTCCCGGAGAGCCCGAGCTTGGCGAACATCACGAACAGCGGCACGGCCAGCAGCGTGGCGGGGAACAGATAGACGGCGAGGAACATCGCGCTGACGTGCCGGCTGCCGAAGAACCTGAGCCTGCTGATGGCGTACGCGCCGGGGACGGCCGCGGCGAGGGTGAGCAGCACCGTACCCAGCGCGACGGCCGCGGAGTTGAGCAGCATGCGCAGGAAGCCCTGGCCTCCCTCGGAGGTCGGCTTGAGCACGCTGCGGTACGTGTCGAGGGTGAAGTCCTTGGCGGCCACCCAGAGCGAACCGGGGTCCAGCAGCAGGGCGTCGATCGGCTTCACCGACAGCAGGAGCATGTAGTAGAAGGGCACGATCGTGATCGCCGCCAGGAAGGCGATGGTCACCCATCGGGCGACGCCGAAGAAGCGTTCCTCGAACTGCGTGCGTGTCATCACGACTCCTCCTGGACCTTCTTGGCGAAGAACGTGAAGTAGATGCCGAGCAGCACCATCAGTACGGCGGCCAGCACGAGTGCCTGGGCCGCCGCGGCGCCCACGTCGAAGCGCGCGGTGAGGAAGTCGTAGACGCGGACGGCGACGACGTCCGTGCCTGCCCCGCCGCCGGTCAGCAGGTAGACGTCGTCGAACTTGTTGAAGGTCATGATGAATCGCAGGACGCTCAGCAGTGCGATGACGGGCATCAGTTGGGGCAGCAGGATGTGGCGGAAGTTCTGCGACGGTGTCGCGCCGTCGACCCGCGCGGCCTCCTCAAGACCGTCCGGCACGGCCTGGAGCCTGGCCAGCAGGAAGAGGAAGGCGAAGGGGAAGTAGCGCCATGCCTCGAAGGCGATGACGGTGAGCAGCGCGAGGGGTATGCCGAAGTGCAGCCCGAGCAGGCTCACTTCGTACGAGCGGGTGGACAGGAACGCGATGGGATCGTCCCAGCCCAGCAGCTTGCCGCCCCACTCGTTGACGATGCCGTACTGGGGGCTGAGCGCGACCTGCCAGACGAAGGCGACCGCGACGACGGGTGCGACGTACGGCAGGAGCATCGAGCCGCGCAGCAGTCCCCGGCCGCGGAACGGCCTGCGCAGGGCGAGCGCGGCGATCAGGCCGAGCAGGATGGAGCCCGCCGTGGACCCCGCCGTGTAGAGCAGGGTGGTGGAGAGGCTGGACCAGAATCCGGCCGAGCCGAAGACAGCGGTGAAGTTGTCCAGGGACCAGTTGCCGAACAGGCCCATGCCCTGGATGTCGACCAGCCTGGCGTGCTGGAACGCCAGCAGCACGGTCCACAGGATCGGGATGATCACCACGACCAGCACCACCAGGAAGGTGGGCGTGACGAAGGCGAGTCCCGCACGGTTCTCGCGCTGCCCGGCGGTGACCGGGCGGCGCTTCTTCCCGGTGGGTGGGCGGCTTTCGGTGGGAACGCGGCGCGTCTTCGCGCCGCTCGGTGCAGTGCTCATATGGATTCCTCGACGGGGGCGCCGGGCGGCGGCTACTGGAGTGACTTCTGGAGGGCGGAGACTTCTTCGTTCGCCTCGCGGGCGGCCTGGCGGGAGGAGATCTGGCCGCTGGTCATCGCGCCGATCGCCTTGGGGACCGGGAGTTCCCCGTTGGTGGCGCCGACGAGGGCGCCCTGGCCCTCGGTGATGCCCCAGCGCTTCATGTTGTCGACGCCGTCGGCCAGTTGGTCGAGCAGGTCGTCGGAGTAGACCTCGTTCATGGGCTTGCGGGTGTCGACGCCGGCGGTGCTGGCACGCCAGGCCTTCTGGTACTTCTCCGGCTCCGCGGCCGTCCCCCGGCGGACGGGGATCTTGCCCTCGGGCGCCATGCCGAACCAGTCCTCGTACCCCTTGTCCATCATGTACTCGATGAACTTGGTCGACGCGGCGGTCTCCGCGGTCCTCGTCACCGCCCACGAGGTCACCTCGCCGAACTGCGCGGGTGACCCGTCGGGGCCCGCGAGCGCGGTGACGATCCCGGTGTTGTCGGCGAGGAACGTGCCGTCCTTCTTGCATTCGGGGCAGCTCGGCAGCGCGTCCTTTCGCAGTCCCGCCAGCTCGTCCAGGATGAACGACGACCACACGATCATGGACGAGGCGCCGGAGAAGTAGGTGGCGCGCGTCGAGTCGACGGACTGGGTGCCGGCCGGACCGTACTGGCGGCCGAGCTTGTCGTAGGTGTCGAAGGCCCTCTCGCAGGCGGGGGAGTCGAGTGCCACGTCGCCGGCGTCGTCGACGAGTCGGCAGTTGTTCGCGAGCGCGATGTTCTCGAAGCTCTGCTGCGTGAAGACGTCGCTGGGGTCGGTGGCCACGGAGATGCCGTCGCGGCCCTCCTGGTCGAGCGTGTCGGCGGCCTTGAGCAGCTTGTCGTACGTGTCGGGCACCGCCAACCCCGCCTCCTTGAGCTGGTCCTGGCGGTAGAGGAGCAGTTGCAGCCAGGCGTCGGAGGGGACGGCGAGCTGCTTGCCCCCGTCCGCGGTCAGACTCAGGGCGTTGTCGGCGAAGGTGTCCTCACCGAGGCTGTTCACGATCTCGCCGCTGACCTCGGTGTTGAGCAGGTCGTTGCTGTACATCTGCCAGACCTGGCCCATCGGTACGGCTCCGATGACGTCGGGCAGCGTGCCCGCCGCAGCCGCCGACATGATCAGCTGCGGCAACTGGCCCTCGTCCACCCCGACGAGGTCGACCTGGACGCCCGTCTCCTTCTCGAACCGGTCGATGATCTTGTTGGTCGCCGCCATGCGCGGCGGAAGGTTCTCCTGTGACCAGACTGTGATCCTGTTGTCCGGACGGGCCGGGCCGGTGCCGGCGGAACAGCCCGCCAGCACACCGACACCCAGCACCGCCGCCAGGCCCGCCGCGATCCCCTTCGACCGCCGGATCCTCTTGCGCATGGCTCGCCCTCACCTACTCGGATCCCGAACTGCTCGGATCTTCGCGCCTTATGTTTTGGATAGCGGCATCTCAGCACTACTTCTGCGTATTGACAAGACATAAGTCTGAGATAGGTTCGACCTAAGTCCGACGAGGCGTGCCACGCCTCACCCAGCCGGACGCTCAGCACCGACCCACATCTCGGAGTCTTCACGTGGAACGCGTCGTCCAGTTCACCGCCCCACGGCACGTCGAAGTGGCCGCGCACGCCAGTGCCCCGCTGCCGGCCGGGCACCTGCGGGTCCGCACCCGCTACTCGGGCATCTCGGCCGGTACGGAACTCACGGCCTACCGGGGCACCAACCCGTATCTGACCCGTACCTGGGACCCCGAGGCACGGATCTTCCGTGACGGCGCGGCCGGCATCGAGTACCCCGTCGCCGGCTGGGGCTACTCCGAGGTCGGCGAGGTCACCGAGGTCTCACCCGAGCTCGAAGGCGGCTTGGACGGCGAGCGCGCCCGCCCGGCCGGGCTGCCCCGTGTCGGCGACCTGGTCTGGGGCATCTGGGGCCATCGCAGCGAAGGCATCGTCCCGGTCGAGCGGATGATCGGCCACACCCTCCCCGAAGGCCTCGAACCGCTCGCCGGAGCCTTCGCCCGGGTCGGCGCCATCGCCTACAACGCCGTACTCGCCGCCGACATCCACGTCGGTGAGGACGTGGCCGTCTTCGGCCAGGGCGTCATCGGCCTCCTCACCACCCGCCTCGCCCAGCTCAACGGCGCCCGCGTCACCGCCGTCGACGCGCTCGACGGACGGCTCGCCACGGCACGCGCCCACGGTGCGAGCCGCACCCTCAACGCCCGTAACGACGCGGTCGCCGAGTCCATACGCGAAGCCACCGACGGCCGGGGCGCCGACGTCGCCATCGAGATCAGCGGCGCCTACCCCGCCCTGCACGAGGCCCTGCGCTCCGTCACCGTCGGAGGCCGTGTCGTCGCCTCCGGCTTCTACCAGGGCGACGGCGCCGGACTGCGGCTGGGCGACGAGTTCCACCACAACCGCGTCCAGCTGATCAGCTCTCAGATCGGCGGTGTACCACCGCAGTTGGCCGGCCGCTGGACGGTGGACCGACTCCAGCGGACCTTCCTCGCTCTCGTCGCCGACGGCCGGGTCGACGTGGCGTCACTCGTCAGCCATGTCGTCCCCGCCGCCGAGGCCGCCGACGCCTACGCGCTCCTCGACGAACGCCCCGCCGACGCCCTCCAGATCGTCCTGGAATTCTGAAAGGCTCCCCGATGCTCAAGACCGCTTGCCAGGAGCAGTTGCTGCCCGGGGAGACCCTTCAACAGAAGTGGGACTTCGCGCGGGACGCCGGATTCGACGGGATCGAACTGCGCGCCAAGGGCGACCTCCACTTCCAGGAACGCCTCCCCGAACTCCGCCGGGCCCTGCGCGACGGCGTCGTCATGCCGACCGTCTGCGTCGACATGCTCCACTTCTTCGGAGCCTTCGACGCGAACCTGCGCCGCGACGCGATCGTCCAACTCAAGTCCCAGCTCTCCGTGATCGCCGAACTCGGCGGACTCGGCGCCCAGACCCCGGCGTCGTACGGCATGTTCTCCCGCCGGCTCCCGCCGTTCGAACCGCCGCGAGGCGCCGACGAGGAACGCGCCGTCCTGCTCGAAGGACTCACCGAACTCGGCGAACACGCGCGCAAGGAAGGGGTGTCCCTCTTCCTGGAGCCGCTCAACCGGTACGAGGACCACATGGTCAACCGGCTCGACCAGGCCGCCGAGTTGATCCGCACCGTCGGCCTCGACTCGGTCCGCATCGGCATCGACAGCTACCACATGAACATCGAGGAGGCCGACCCGGCGGGCGCCATCCTCGCCGCAGCGCCCTATATCGGACACGCGCAGGTCAGCGACTCCAACCGGTTCCAGCCCGGCGCCGGCCATCTGGACTGGCCCGCCTGGCTCGCCGCGCTGCACTCCATCGGTTACGAGGGCTACCTCGCCGTCGAGTGCCGTCTGACCGGCGATCCGGTCGAAGCCGTACGGTCCATCCCCACCCTGCTGCGAAGGTCGGGTGCATGACGGCCATCACCGCCGGCACAGCCGCGCCCCTCGTATCGGGCGCGGCCGGGACCCACACCGGCCGTCGGGCCCTGCGCGCCGCGGCGTCCCGTGTGCTGCTCGCCAACTGGACCGGCGCCTCCACCGTGCCCTCCCACACCCTCTACCCGCACCAGTGGAGCTGGGACTCCGCCTTCATCGCCGTCGGCCTGTCCCGCCTCTCGCCCCGCCGGGCACAGCGCGAGCTGGAAACGCTCCTCGGCGCGCAGTGGGCCGACGGCCGTATCCCGCACATCGTGTTCAACCCGGCCGTACCGCACGAGGCGTACTTCCCGAGCCCCGACTTCTGGCGCTCCAGCACCGCCGGAGCCGCGGCGGGCGCGCCTCGGGACATCGAGACCTCCGGGATCGTGCAGCCACCCGTGCACGCCCTCGCCGCCCGGCTCGTCCACGAGAGCGACCCCAAGACGTCCAGGCGGCGCGGCTTCCTGGAGCGGGTCTACCCGCGGCTCGCCGCCTGGCACGGCTATCTGCACGCGAACCGCGACCTCGGTGGCGGCGGGCTCGCGTCCGTACTGCACCCGTGGGAACCGGGCATGGACAACAGCCCCTGCTGGGACCGGCCGCTGGAGCGGATCGACCCCGCGCCCGCCACCTCGTTCCGCCGGGCCGACCTCGCCCACGGCGACGCCGCGGACCGGCCCACCGATCTGGACTACGGCCGCTACGTACGCCTCGCCACCGACTACCGCGACCGCGGCTACACCGACGCCGGCGATCCGCACGGCTTCGTCGTCGAGGACCCCGGCTTCAACGCCTTCCTCATCGTCTCCGAACACGCCCTCGCCGCCATCGCCCTGACCCTCGGTCAGGACCCGGAACCGCACCG
The DNA here is from genome assembly GCF_044455465.1 of Streptomyces sp. NPDC051217. NCBI lineage: Bacteria > Bacillati > Actinomycetota > Actinomycetes > Kitasatosporales > Streptomycetaceae > Streptomyces > Streptomyces sp. NPDC051217. Next base: position 1,009,615 of record NZ_JBITEV010000001.1, on the reverse strand, counting down.
GGAACGCGCCCGCGCCCTGACCACCGCCCTGGTGGCACGGCTCTGGCACCCCGAGGCCGGCCTGTTCCTCTGCCACGACCTGCGCACCGGCACGCCCATCGACGAGAAGAGCGTCACCGGACTGCTCCCGCTGCTGGTACCGGACCTGCCCGGCGATGTCGTCGAGGCCCTGCTGCGCACCGCCTGCGGCGAACACTTCGGGCTGGGCTCCTCCCCCACGGCACTCGCCCCCAGCTACGACCTGCGCGGACGCTCCTTCGACTCCTCCCGCTACTGGCGCGGACCGGCCTGGTTCAACATCAACTGGGCCGTCGAGCGCGGACTCCGGCAGCACGGGGCGCTCGCCGGCGCCGACGGCCTGCGGCACGCGATCCTCACCTCGGCCGGTGCCTCAGGCTTCGCGGAGTACGTCGATCCGCGCACCGGCCGGGCACGCGGCACGACCGACTTCAGCTGGACCGCGGCCGTCGTCCTCGACCTGCTGGCACGCACCGAGGAGCGGGAGGAGGGCATGGACCGATGAGTGCGGCACCCCAACTCCTCGTCCACGCGGGCACGTTCGCGGCACTCGACGGCGGAGGCGACATCACCGGCACCCGCGGCAGATCACCCGACGGACTCTTCGTCCGCGACGCGCGCCACCTCAGCCGATGGCGGCTCACCGTCGACGGAGACGTACCCACCGCCCTCGTCCCCGGCGACCCCACCGGCGGCACGACAGTGGTGCTCACCGCGAGCAGCACCCGCGACGAACCCTCCGACTGGACACTGATGCGCCGACAGGCGCTCGTCCACGGCCGGTTGGTGGAGCGCGTACGGATCATCAGCAACATCGCCCAGGACACCACGCTCATCCTCACCGTCGAAGCCGACGCGGACTTCGCCGACCAGTTCGAGCTGCGCGGCGACCGGCGTACGTACGACAAGCCCGGCGCCGATCGGGACACCCACACCGTCCCCGGCGGCGTCGAGTTCATCTACCGGCGCGGCGACTGGCGCTCGTCCACCACGGTCACCGCGACCCCCGCGCCGACCACCCTCACGGACAACGGCACCGGCCGTGATCTCACCTGGCACCTGCCGCTGCCCGCCCACGGCAGCGCCGAACTCACCCTGACCGTCACCGCGCGCGCCCACGGGGCCGCCGAACCGCCAACCGCCCCGAGAGGCCCCGAAGAGGCCGAGGCGCACGTGCGGCGCGAGAGCGCGTGGCTGCGGTCCGTCCCTCCGCTCCCGGCCGACGACGACACCCCACTCGGCCGCGCCTGCGCCCAGGGCCTCGCCGACCTCGCGCTGCTGCACGTCCCTGCCACCGGCCCGGACGGCGAGGACCTGCGCGTTCCCGGCGCCGGGGTTCCCTGGTTCCTCACCCTGTTCGGCCGCGACTCACTGCTCACCTCGTTCTTCGCGCTGCCCCACCTGCCGCGCGTCGCCGAGTCGACCCTCCTCGCGCTCGCCGCCACCCAGGCCACCGCCCACGATCCGGCGGCCGTGGCCCAGCCCGGCAAGATCGTGCACGAGATCCGTCACGGCGAGCTGTCCCACTTCCGACAGGTCCCGTACGGTCGCTACTACGGCTCCGTCGACAGCACCCCGCTGTTCGTCGCGCTCCTCGCCGCCCATGCCCGGCAGACCGGGGATCCCGCCCTCGCGCGCCGCCTCCAGCCCCACGCCCGCGCCGCCGTCCGCTGGATGTTCGAACACGGCGGACTCGACCGGCACGGCTACCTGGTCTACGTCTGCGACCCCGGCGGCCTGCTCAACCAGAACTGGAAGGACTCCGCCGGCGCGGTCTGCTTCGCCGACGGCACGCAGGCGACGGGCGCCATCGCCGTCGCCGAGGCCCAGGGCTACGCGTACGACGCCCTGCGCGGCGCGGCGACCCTCGCCCGCACGGCATGGGACGACCCCCGCTGGGCGGACCAACTGGACGCGGCGGCACAGCAGTTGCGGGCCCGTTTCCACGACGACTTCTGGATGCCCCGCAGCGGCTTTCCCGCGCTCGCCCTCGACGGGGCGGGGCGCCAGGTCGACGCGCTGGCCTCGGACGCCGGACATCTGCTGTGGTCGGGCATCCTCGACGACGAGCGCGCCCGAACCGTCGGCCGCCGGCTGCTGGAGCCCGACTTCTTCTCGGGCTGGGGCGTCCGCACCCTCGCGGCGGGCCAGGCGCCGTACCACCCGCTCTCCTACCATCGCGGCTCCATCTGGCCGCACGACAACGCCGTCATCACGCTCGGACTCGCCCGCCACGGACTGCACGACGAAGCCGCGCGGGTGAGCGCCGGTCTCCTCGACGCGGCGGCGGCGCACGGCCACCGGCTGCCCGAAGTCATCGCGGGCCACCCGAGGGAGGACGGCCACGGACTCATCCCGTACCCGCACTCCTGCTCGCCGCAGGCATGGGCGGCGACCACCCCCCTGGCCCTGCTCACGGCCCACCGCGCCGCCGGCGCCTGACGCCGGGGGCCGGTCCGGCGATCGAGGACGCGGGGACTCACTCCTGGGCCGGCAACTCCTCGATCCCGTCGTGCAGTTGGAGCGGCGGCCCGGTGCCCCCAGCGCGCCACCGCCTCGGCGTCCAGATCCCGGCTCCACGGCCAGCTCTCCATCGACGCCGACCGGAGTTCGCCGGTCGCTGCCTCAGCGGCCGCGCGCAAAGCGTCGCGTTGTCCACGCTGTTCCTCCGTTCCGTCATAGGGTCGGGGGGCCCTGAAGCTCTGCGAAGAAGTCGGCCAATTCCGCCGCCGTCTTCTCCGGGTACTCGAAGGGCACCATGTGCCCGCATCCGGGTATGACTTGACAGCGCTGAGGACTCAACAGGGCTTTGACCTCGGAGAGTTTGCCGATCGGCGTGACCTGGTCCTCCTCGCCCCAAAGGAGCAGGGTGGGTGTGGCAAGAAGTCCCGCCTGCCGGTAGAGGTCCTGCTGACGGTGCAGGTCGTAGTCGCCCAGAGTGGCGAAGAGGGCGTACATCGAACCCTCGCAGCGGTAGGTGTCGCACACCATGTCGGTCAGGGCTCGCACCTGTGCGGGGGTGCGGACGTTGTGGGACAGGTGCCCGCGCAGCAGCAGTTGACCCAGGTGCTTGCCGAGGAACGGCCCGACGCCGGGCGCCGTGGCCAGTCGTACGGGTGGGGCGTCGCCCTCGGTGAGTCCCGCCGGGCCGATCAGAGTCAGGGACTTCGTCTGCTCATGACTGCGCCGCAGCAGGGCCAGCGCGGTGAGCGCCCCCATCGAGGAGCCGACGGTGTGCCACGGCTGCGGTACGTCGAGGGCCTTGACCAGGTCGTGTGCCTGGCGCACGAACAGTTCACGGTCGTACGGGCCCTTGACGCGGTCCGAATACCCGCGCCCGTAGGCGCTGTACGTCAGGGTGCGCAGCCCGCGGCGGTGGAGATGGTCCACGACACCGTCCCAGTAGAACAGCGGGACGGTGAGGCCCCCGAGGAGGAAGACCAACTCCCCGTCGTCGGGTCCGGTGAGTTCGTAGTGCGTGATGCCGTCGGACAGCGGGATGAAGCTCCCCCGCAAGCGGCTGCGGGTGTCCGGGTTCAGGGGGAGGTTCTCGCCCCTGGCTCGGTAGAACTTGGGCATGGCGGAACTCATTCCTGAGAGGCTGTGGGACTCATTCCTGGCTGGTGGACGAGGGAAGCCCCAGATGCGAGCGGATGGCTTCGCGTATCTCTTCGGGTGCTTCTTCGGGCATGAGGTGCCCGATACCGGCGAGGACCACTTCCCTGCTGCCGGGGATGTCCGGGAGGAAGTGCTGGCCGTCGATCAGGTCGCTGCGGAGGATCATCGTCGGGGCAGCGATCTCGGCGATCCGGCCGGAGCGGTCCAACTGGTCGGTGTTGGCGAAATCGATGAAGGCGGAGCGGTTACCCGGCCGGTTCATCATCGCGGTGACCCGGTCGACCAGGGCCTGGTCGACGTGCATGCGCGGACCGACCGACGCACGCAGATTCTGCTCGGCCGTTCCGCTCGGCGCCCACCGCCGAAGCAGCGGACGCAGCAAGGGGTTTCGGGCCATCCGCAGAGCCTGCGGCAGGGACTTCTCGGGGTACCCCGTGGCGTTCATCAGAATCAGCCGCCGCACCCGCCGCGGGTGCTCGACCGCCAGGTTCCAGGCGATGTTCCCGCCCAGCGAACTGCCTGCCACGTCCACCTTGTCGAGGCCCAGGCCGGAAAGGAATTCCGCGACGAGGGACACGTACGCCTCGATGCGGTAGTCCCGGTCGGGACGGGGTCCGGTCAGACCGAAGGCCGGCAGGTCGAGCCTGATGACCTCGCAGTCGGCCTTGAGACCGTCCGTGACGGGATCGAAGGCCTGAAGTGAGGAACCGCTGCCGTGCAGCAGGAGAAGGGGAGGACCGCTGCCTTCTCGTTTGAAGTGCACGCGCACTCCATCGACCCAGGTGAAACGGGACTCCTCGTCGACATGGGCGTCGGCATCGGCATCGGCTTCGGCAGCAGTCATGTGTGGGCTCCGTCGAACATGCGCATCACCGAGGTGCGCTCAAGTCGGGCGGGAAGGCCACGCAGCACGGCGTCCCGTGCGGTGCTGAGCGGTCCCGAGGGCACGGAAGCGATCTGGTTCATACGAATCGCCTGGCGCTGGATCCACCGGACCCGCGCGCGACGTTCTTGTTCGTAGGCCCGGAAAGCGGCGGCCGGCGAGGCGGCGTTGTCCAGGCGGCGGGCCAGCACCGCCGCGTCCTCGATGGCCTGCCCGGCCCCCTGGCCGAGGTTGGGCAGCATCGGGTGTGCGGCGTCGCCCAAGAGGGTCACCGCGCCGGAGCCACCGCGCCAAGGCCGGTGCCGCAGCTCGAATTCGACAGTGTTCTTCGGCTCGGTGGCGGCGAGCGAATCCCGTGCCTCACGCGGAAATTGGCGGTAGAGCCGTTGATAGAAGGTGAGACGGTCGTCCGGGTCCAGCACAGGATGAGCGGGCGTGGGAATCAGGGCGAACCAGGAGCTGCGTCCGTCAGGCAGCGGAATGATCCCGAACTGCAGGCGGTAGCCCCACCATTCGAGCACCTCGTCGGGCCGCTCGGCCGCGGTCTCGGTGACCCCTCGCAGGCAGGTCGTCCCTGAGCTGACGGCCGGTCGGTCCCCGTGCAGCCTCGCTCGTATCAGCGAGTCGATGCCGTCCGCGGCCACCAGACCTCGGCCCGGCAGACGCTCGCCGGAGCGCAGATACACCGCCACTCCCCCGGCGGCCGTCTCGAACCCGATCACGGGATCTCCTGTGACCAGGCACCCGTAGTGGAGTTGGGAGAGCAAGGTCTCGTGCAGGTCGGCACGGTGGATGCCGAGCGCGGGAGCGCCGACGGCGCCCTCCACGTCCTCGGCCTTCACCTCGGTGAGGATCCTGCCGTTGACCGACATGATCGAGGTACGGGCAACTCGCCGCCCCCTGGCCGCAGTTCGGCGGCCGATGTCCAGTTCACCGAGCACCCGCATGGTGTTGTTCTGGAGCAGGATGCTCGCGTTGACCACCGTCGGCCGGGGCGCCGCCTCGATGACCGTGCAGGCGATTCCGCGTCGCTGGAGTGCCAGGGCGGCGGCCAGACCCCCGATGCCGGCACCGGCGATCACTATGTGCTCAGGCGATGTCGACAACAACCTTCCCCTTTGAACGTCCACGCTCCACGTACTCATGAGCGGCCGCGATGTCGGTCAGCGGATAGGTCTGGTCGATGACGGCCCGCACCTTGCCCCCGGCGGCCAAGCGCGCAAGGAGCTCCAGGGCGGCTCGGTCCGGGCGGAACAGGGTCCAGCCGTAGCCTCTGCGCCGCAGAGCCTGGCGAAGCCGTCGGCCGAGGAGCGTCGCGGCGGCCTGAACACCACCGACGAGCAGACCTTTCTCGTCGACGAGCGGCATCAGCGGGTGCACGATCGTGCCGTAGCCCGCTCCCGGTCCGCGGCGCAGGATGGAGAGCATCTTCCGCTCCTCGGCCTGGTCGGCCAGGCAGATCGCGAAGTCGATGTCGCGCAACTCCTGGGCGAAGTCCTGCGTGTGGTAGTTGATCACCGCGTCGGCGCCGAGGTCCCTGCACAGGTCGATGCCCGCCGGTCCGGCCGTGGTGGCGACGTACGCACCGAGTCCCTTGCAGACCTGGAGGGTCACCACGCCGGTGCCCCCGGAACCGCCCTGCAGGAAAACCCGCTTACCGGGAGCGCTCTCGGGCCGGAACCCCGCAGCCTTCAGGGCAGCCCATGCTGAAAGGAAGGCGTATGGGAGGGCGGCCGCCTCGCGGTAGGACAACTCCTCGGGCTTGGCCACGAGGTCGTCGGCCTTGACGACGCAGTACTCGGCGTACGCCCCCTGAGGTGAGGGCCGCTGCGCGCCGAAGACGGCATCGCCGACCCCCAGTGCGGAGACCCCGGGGCCGACGGCGGCAACGTCTCCGGACACGTCGTTGCCCAGAACGAGGGGGAATCCGGCGAGCCCGCCCAGCTTCATCAGTTTCCGGCCGTAGCCGCCCCGCCTCCGGCAGTCGATCGGATTGACCGAGCTGGCGCGCTGCCTGACCAGGACCTCGCCCTTGCCGGGCGTGGGAGTCGGCGCGTTGTCGGCCACCTCGAAGACCTCCCGAGCCGCGCCGAACCGGGCTATCCGGGCGGCCCGCATATGGCTGGGGGTAGTGGGTGCGATGCTGGAGCTCATAACGGATACGCTAGCACCGAAAAACTCTTTACGGCTACACAGACTCCGTAATTAGTGAGTGCAGGAGGGTGAAGATTCATGGCCGCCGAAACCTCTGCCCTACCGGGGAGTCCGGCCTGGTGGGCGAATCGCCCGCCGGCTCCCGTCCGCCGGCGCGGGCGTCCACCGGTGGACGTGGGCAAGGTCATCGACATGGCCCTGAAGCTCATCGACGAGGTGGGCGTCCAGGCGCTGACCCTACGGATGCTGGCCGACTCGCTGGGATCGGGCACGGCGACCCTGTACCGGCACTTCGCCGGCAAGGACGAGCTGCTGGCTCATGTGGTGGACCGGATTCTGGGCGAAGTCCGGCTGACGCCGGATGCCGTGAAGGGGCTGTCCTGGCGAGAAGCCGTCACGGTGGGGGCCGAAGGGCTGTACGACACCCTGCGCCGACATCCGAACGCGCTCCCCCTGCTGGTATCGCAGGTACCCGTCGGCCCGAACGGTCTGGCGAACCGGGAGCGCGCCATCGGACTCCTCCTCGGCTTCGGCTTCCCCGTCGGTTTCGCGGCCCGCGCGTTCACCGCGATCGGCCACTACGTGGTCGGATTCGCCATCCAGCAGCACGGCCCGGGTGCAGCCCAGCCAGAAGAACAGCCCCAACTGCACGACTACTACCGGTCCCTCGACCCAGCCGCCTACCCGGCCACGACAGCCGCCGCGGCGGAACTCACCAGCGTCCCACTCCACGAGGAATTCCGCTTCGGACTCGACCTGCTCCTCGACGGTTTGGAGCGCGCCAGGCGGGCGAGGTGACAAACCGTCGGCGTACCGCGAGCACGCGTGCAGTGCGGTAGCCGGGAACGTCGACCGGGTGGCGCGGCTCCTGGGCCACGCCTGTCGTCAATCGCCGGACGGGACCCGGTGAACCTTCCCGGTCACAGCACCAGGGCCGTCTTGGGGATCAGACCCCGCTCGCGGGCCCGGCAAGATCCCAAAGACTCGCCCCAGCAGCAGAGGGCGTCGGCGGCAGTTCGTGTCCGGCGGTCAGCGGCGGCTCCGCCGAGGTGAGCAGGTTCCGATACCGCTCCGCCAGTTGGGACGGCCGATTCCGGCTGAAGGCGACGAGCTCGCGGAAGACGCCGGAGTCGGCCAGGGCCACCGGGTCTTTCTGGTCGACGGCGTGGAGATCGACGTCATCCATCGCAGCCTCGGCCGTCACCACGTCGGCCAGTGCGGCACCTGCCCGCTTCGCCCGCAGTGCGTCGAAGGGTTCTGGGCGCTGCGCGTCGACCACGCCGGCGGCATCCAGCCGTGCCTCCTGCGCTCGGACCTGCGCCTGAACGCGAAGAGCCTGCTGCACGACCCCGACCGGTTCGCCGAAGCCGTCGCCGGACACATCTCGTCATTCACCGAGGGGACCCTGTGAGCCTGCCGCCCACCTACGCACCGATCCCACTCGACCGCCACGGCCGGCAAGGGCACTTCGTCGTACTGGAAGGGGTCTCACTGCGGGCCACCCAGTCCGGCCGTCAGCCCCGTGACCGACGTTGGGAGGGCCACGCGGGAGCAAATCTGGCCTCAAGCCGTGGAACGCTTCGAGCACGGGGCAGAGATCCCGTTCTCCGTCACCACTCGTGCTCGGCGGATGTCTTGACAAGCCGGTCGCGCCAAACGCGACGGCCTTGCGTTGTTCTGCAGTGTGATCATGCGCGGGCGGTGTTACGCGTTGTCGAAGTCGGTGCCACGGGTGAGGTCTTCCCACGCGGCCCGCTCCTCCAGTGTCTGCTGGACCCGCGGCGTTCAGGCGGTCGAGTGTCTCGTTGCCGAGGGCAAGCCTCAGCGGTGGACTGTCGTCGCCCAGAGCGGTCAGCAGCGCCGAAGCGATCTTCGCCGGATCGCCCGGCTGCTTGCCCGTTACCTCCTCCATGTGGGCCCGCAGGGCGCCGACCGTGTCTCCGTAATCACGATCGCGTCGATACGCACCGGGTCGGTCACGTCGAGCTCGACCGATTGCGCCCGCCCCGGGGTATGCGGAGACCAGCATCCGTGCCCCCTGCGTACGGCGGTCGGCCAGAACGACAGTGTCACCGGCCCCCAGTGCTGCCCGCGAGATCTCACGGCCGAGCCCCGAAGCGGCACCCGTAACCAGCCAAATCCGTTCCATGGAAGGATTCTCCCCTCCTGGGGAGACGTATCATCCATGGCTCAAGATGATACATCACCCTTACTGGACATGCAAGGCGCCCTCCCCTTGATCATCAAAAGGTTCGTTCGCCACCGTCCGTATCTTTGTCTCCGACTCCCGTCGGGGCGCCTCGGCGGAGCCGTCCTCGCGGGTGGGCGCCACTCGCCCGGCGTGGGTGACGTGTCCCCTCTTCGGTTAGGCTCGGCGCCATGGCTGATCCCCAGTGGTTGACGGAGCGCGAGCAGCGAGCATGGCAGGGATTCCTCTCCATGCAGGAGGAAGTAATGCGCCGCCTGAACCGGCAGCTACTCCTCGACTCCGGCCTTTCGGAGCCGGAGTACGCCATCCTTGCCACACTGTCCGAGGATGCGGAGAGCCGCCTCCGCATCTTCGAGCTACGGGATCACCTCAGGTGGGAGAAGAGTCGTCTCACCCACCTGCTCTCCCGCATGATCAAGCGCGGACTGGTCGAACGCCACCCCTGCATGGCTGATTCCCGCGGGGCATACGTCACCCTCACGGTCGAGGGCCGTGAGGCCATCCAGGCGGCCAGCCCGCTCCATGTCGCCTACGTGCGCCGCTCGTTCATCGATGCGCTCAGCCCGCTTCAGCTCGACGCCTTGGCGACCATTTCCGAAGCGGTGCTGACGCATCAGCGGGACGAGCCCGAGGAATGAGCGGGCCACGAGCGCGGTGCGGTCGGCGTCTCGGACGTCCCAGGACACGGGGGGCATCCGGGGACGCCGGGGCGTCAGCGGCCCCACGCTTTACTGAATGGGTGATGCATCAACCTTCTTAGGTTGATACATCACCCACTAAGCGCTAATCTTTGATGAGTCGCCCGCACTCTGCGGGCCGCATGACCTACCGCTAGGCGCTGTCCGCAAGCCACGGCGGCCACTGAACGAAGGACACTCTGATGCCTGATTCCGTCAAGCTTGCCGTCGTCTACTACTCGTCGACCGGTACCGGCACCGAGATCGCGAAGGCGGTCGCCGAAGGCGCCGAAAAAGCGGGTGCAGAGGTGCGCATCCTCAAGGCCGCCGAGCTGGCCCCGCAGGGTGTCATCGACAGGAACCCGGTCTGGGCCGCCCACCATGTCGACACAGCCCACCTGCCTGCGCCCACGCTCGACGACATCGAGTGGGCAGACGCGGTGATCTTCGGATCGCCGACCCGGTTCGGCAATGTCGCGGCTCAGCTGAAGCAGTTCATCGACACGCTCTCCCCCTTGTGGGGTGAGGGCAAGCTGGCCGACAAGGTCTACAGCGGCTTCACCTCCACCGCCACTCTGCACGGCGGTCAGGAGTCCACGTTGCTGGCTCTCTACAACACCATCCATCACTTCGGCGGTGTCATCGTCCCTCCCGGCTACACCGATGCGGTCAAGTTCGCCGACGGCAACCCCTACGGCACCTCGCACTTCGACGCCCAGGGCACCATCCCGGTCGGCGAGGACACCCGCGCCTCCGCCCGCTACCAGGGCGAGCGCGTGGTGCGGTTCGCAAAGGCGCTCAAGCTGGGCCTCGACGCCTGATCCGCACGGAGCGCCGCCGCCCCGGACTCGGCGGCGGCGCGAAGGGCCGGCGAGCGCACGCCGGAGGGGGCCCGCAGCCCCCGGCAGGTCGAAGACCTGGTTGGGCAACATCAACCTGTTCGGGGTCTTCAACGGCGTGATCGCCTGTATACCTTCACGAAGAGGGTCGGCGGCGGCTCGATCGTCAACATCGGCTCCAGTGCCGGACTGCGCGGCTATCCCAGCGCGGTTGGCCACGTCAGCTCGAAGTGGGCCATCCGCGGCCTCACCAAAACCGCCGCGATCGAGATCGGAACGCACGGGATCCGGGTCAACACCGTCCACCCCGGGCAGACCCATACCCCCGCCACCGTGAAGGCTCCGTTCAAGACCGACCACGTCGCCCTCAAGCGCGTGGGGGGAGTCCGAGGACATTACCCCGGTCGTCCTCTTCCTCGCCGGCGACGACTCGCGCTGGATCACCGGAGCCGACTTCAGTGCCGGCGGAGAACTCGCGGGCGACGCCACCCAAGGGCTGAACGTCCTGCGGAGCGGCCTCACCGACTCTCTCGCCCCGCGGGGACGCTCGGGTTCGAACGCGCAATGCGAACAGCGAGAGCGCTTGAGGAATGCTCGACGACTTGGCAGGGCGCATTGATCACTGCGGGCCGATAGGCACCGAACCGGCGCTTCCCTTTATCGCCCGCCGAATGACGGCTTCATGACGGGGATCGGAGCCCTCGCCGAAGAGTCGACTACCTATGAATGAACGCTGCGCGAGTCCAACATGCTCGAAGAGCCGCAGAACTGGCAGGCGCACTACGGTGACCGGCCGACCTTCGTTTTCACTTCCCGGGAGCTTCCACGGCCCGTCGGCGCCGACCTTCGCTTCGTCCGGGGACTGGTCGCCGACGCTGTGCCCGCGATCGTGAAATCCGCCGGTGGGAAGGACACCTGGGGCATGGGCGGTGGTGAACTCGCCGGTCGGTTCCTCGATGCGGGCGCCCTCGACGAGATGGCCTTCTTTGTCGCTCCGGTCTCTCTCGCCACCGGAGCGCCACTCTTCCCCGGCGAACAGCCGCAGAACGAATGACGCTCACGAGCGTCGCGCGGTTCGGGCCATTCGCCCACTTGAGGTACAACATCAAGCGGCAGCTTTAGACGGTGTCTTATGCCGAACGGCAGTACTTCCGCGAGGAGTTACAGCTCAGGAAGGCGAATTCGGTGATCGCCAAGGACCTGCGGGTCAGTGTTCGCTCGGTGCAGCGCCGGCGGCAGACGTAGGACGAGGGCGGTCCGCGCGCTCTGCGGTCGCAGGGCCAGTGTCGCTGCCGCCGCTTTACGGGACTGGCTGACCATCTGCTACCTGCCGCGCGTCGGGCGGGCTGCTGCCAGGACCCGCAGTGCCGACGTAGCAGCCTCTACGTCCCCTCCACGGTCTACATACAAGACGTGGGCGTGACGAGTCCTCGGAGGCCAGGGCCCTCCAGGTGCTCCAGCAGTGGTTCGGGGGCCGGTCACGGCTGCCGATCACGGCCCCCGGGGCTGTCGGACATCGCACCGGTGTCGGTGTTCCTGGCCGGTTGCCCCGGGGTGTCCGGGTCAGGGCCGGAGGCCGCCGGAGGCGAGCAGGACCTCTCCGGTCACCCATCGGGCCTCGGGCGAGGCGAGGAAGGTCACGGCGAGGGCCACGTCCTCCGGGCGACCCAGCCTCCCGAGCGGTGTCTCGGAGATCAGCTTGTCGATGTACGGGCTGCCGATGAGCCCGTGTTCGTGGCCGCCCTCGGTTTCCGTGCCGCCGGGGGCGACGGCGTTCACTCTGATGTTGGCCGGTCCGAGTTCCTTGGCGAGGACGCGGGTGATGGCCTCTACGGCGCTCTTGGTCGCCGTGTAGATCATCTGGTTCGGCTGGGAGATCTGGACCGCGGTGGAGCTGATGTTGACGACGCTGCCGCCGCCCCGGCCGAACCGTTTCACCGCTTCGCGGGTCGCCAGGACGACCCCGAGGACGTTGGTGTCGAACTGGTGGTGGAAGTCCCGCTCGGTGATCTCGGCCAGCGGGCCGAACTCGTAGACACCCGCGTTGTTCACCAGGATGTCCAGCGAACCGAATGTCTCGACGGTGCGATCGAACAGCGTGCTCAGGTCGACGGCCTTCGTGACGTCGGCGACCATGGCGATGGCCTTTCCGCCCTGGTGGGTGATGGCCTCCACGACCTGCTGCGCGCGGGTGCGGTCCCGGTCGCCGGGGTAGTGGTTGACGACGACCGCCGCACCGGCGGCAGCCAGGTCCTTCGCTATGCCGGCGCCGATTCCCTGTCCAGCGCCGGTGACCACGGCGACCTTGCCCGTGAGTGAGCCCATGATGTGTCCCTTTCGCAACGAACGGACTTCAGTCCGGTTTGTTGAGTGCAACAGGACCACGGTCCGTTTGTATTTCCGTCGAAGGCGCCGGGTTCGGCCTCGGCGCGACAGGTGGCCTTGAGCACCACCTACACCGCTGGGGCCAGACGGACCACGACGTCGAACCAGCCGGCCTCCAGGCGCTTCAGGGACATCCCGCGCCGGCCGATCAGGTGATCGACGAGTGCGGTGGTGAGATAGCCCATCAGGGTGTGCGCGAGGAGTTCGATGTCACGATCCGCGTTCACCTGGCGCAGCAGCGTGGCGATGTGGGTGGTCCGAAGAATGTATGGCGGGGTCGTATAGAGGCGGTCGGTCTCCGCGTGGGCGGCCAGATAGAGGTCGCGGTGGGAGCGTTCGTGGCGGATGACGGCCGGCCCGAAAGCCCGAAGCCGTTCCATGGCGGGCGCGTCGGGCCCCAGCGGTGGTGGGCCGGTGAGGAAGGCGGCCTGGAGCCGTTGCTCGTGGTGATCCAGGAGTGCCTGCACGAGGCCGGCCCGGTCCCCGAATCGCCGGAAGACGGTGCCCTTACCGACCCCCGCGGCAGCGGCGACTTCCTCCATGGTCACGTTCGCGACTCCACGTTCCGCGGCGAACCGGGCCGCCACTTCCAGCAGTCGAGCGCGATTGCGCGCCGCGTCGGCCCGTAGCCGCGGCTGTTCGCCGAGCAGGAAGACGGACTGGACCGCGCCGTGCCGCCCGAACTGTGGGGCAAACTGCGCGCCGCTGATGTCCTCGGGTCTGGCGCGGAGGAGCGCTTCGAGGAAGACGAGGAATTCAACCTGGGCGGTCGGGCCGCCATCCCCGTCATCGTGGAGCACCCGCAGGTCTCCAGGGCGGGAGTTCGAGTTCGAGGCGGCGATGGGGCGGTGAGTGCTTCCTCACCCCACTGGCGGTGACGGGCCCGCTCCGTGCCGCACCCCGCCAAGACACCCCCGCAGCCGACATCAGCCGAAGCCACCCAGGTCACCACCGACGACTGATCACACGGCTTGGATGAGGACCAACCTATGCCTCCCCAACCGGCAACTGGCCGGCAGGCGGCGTGGCGTGTGAGTGAGTGAGCACGCGGAACGCCTCGGTATGTAACGAGGTTCGCCCTTTCTGTTCAGTGGTCCTTCATTTGCTGATCGCCCTGGTTAACAAAGCTCCGTTCGTCGCCCCCCTGACACACCTGGCCCCGCAGAAAGACGAAGCACCGTGCCCCTTCCTTCCCTGGACAGACGGAAGTTCCTGACTCTGACGGGTGGCACCCTCGGTGCCGCTATGACGTCTCAGCTCCTCGGAACCCCGGCTCAAGCCGATACGGCTGAACTCGACCCGGCACCTTTCACTCTCGGCGTCGCCTCGGGCGAACCCGACGACGAGAGCGTCGTGTTGTGGACCCGGCTGTGCAACGACCCCTTCGACGTGGAGACCGGTGGCATACCGGCCCAGCCCGTCACCGTGCGCTGGGAGCTCGCCCGCGACGAGGACTTCAAGCACGTCGAGTGCTCCGGCGAGGTCACCGCCGTCCCCGAGTCCGCGCACACGGTCCACGCCCTCGCCGAGGACCTGAAGGCGGACCGCTGGTACTGGTACCGCTTCCAGGCCGACGGCGTGTACAGCCGCACCGGGCGCACCCGGACCCTGCCCGCGCCGGGCACGGCCGCCGACAGGATGCGCTTCGCCTTCGTCTCCTGCCAGGCGTGGGCGGGCGGCCCGTACCCGGCTTACCTCGACCTGGCCACCCAGGATGTCGACTTCGTCGTTCACCTCGGCGACTACATCTACGAGACCAGTAATGGCTCCCTGGAGGAGTTCCGGCGGCTGTACGCCCTCTACAAGACCTCTCCGGACCTGCGGGAAGCCCACGCCCGGTTCCCGTTCTTCCACACCTGGGACGACCACGAGGTCCAGAACAACTACGCCGCCGACGCCCCGGGCGGAGCGGGCGACGGCAGGCCGTTCCTCGACCGGCGCGCCAACGGCTACCAGGCGTTCTACGAGCATCTGGCGATGCGGACGGAGCAGCGTGCCGCCGGCCCCGACGCGCTGATGTACCGCACGCTCAAATACGGCCGACTCGCCCAGTTCAACGTGCTGGACACCCGTCAGTACCGCAGCGACCAGGCGCTCGGCGACGGCCGCAAGGAGCCGACCGGCGAGGTCTACGACGAGTCGCGCACCATGACCGGCCCCGAGCAGGAACGCTGGCTGCTCGATCAGCTCGACGCGTCCCCGGCCCGGTGGAACGTCATCGCGCAGCAGACCATCATGGCCGCCTTCGACTACGACCTCGGTCCGGGCCAGGTCGTCAACCTCGATCAGTGGGACGGTTATCCGGCCGCCCGGTCGCGCATCCTCGACCACATCGCGAAGCGCAAGCCGTCCAACCCGGTCGTCCTCAGCGGCGACTGGCACACCCACTGGGTCAACGACCTCAAGACCGACTTCACGGACCCCGCCTCGCCAGTCATCGCCACCGAGTTCGTCGGAACGTCGATCTCCTCCGGTGCGGGCTGGGACAACGATGTCCGCCAGGGGCTCGCGGCGAACCCGCACGTCAAGTTCTACAACGGCGGTTACCGCGGCTACGTCCTGTGCGACGTCACCGAGGACCGGTGGCGCAGCGACCTGAGGATCGTGCTGGACTCCCGGGACGCCGTGTCCCCGGCGTACACCATCGCCTCCTTCGACGTACACGACGGTGTCTCGGGGGCGCGGCGGCGCCGGGACGGCGGTGACGGACTGGTGGGCAGGGTCGTGGACCGGTCCGGGAGGCCGCTGCGAAACGTCGCGGTCACGGTCACCGACCTTGAGGGGACCCGTATCGCGGGTACCACGACCGACCCGTCCGGCGAGTTCATCGCCTTCGCCCCCGCGGGCACCTACCAGGTCATCGCCAACGGCGTCGGCTACGAACCCGAAAGCCGCGAGGTGACGATCCGCCGTAACGGCTCCACCGCGCTCGACCTGCGGCTGGACCGGACCACGGCAGCGTACGCCGCGACCGGACGCACTGTGCCGGGCCCGCAGTCCGAGGCCACCACCTCGGACATCATCCTCGGCAACGATCTGCTCGCCCTCGCGGTCTCGGCCGGTTCCAGCGACGGCCAGCTGCCGAACGTGACGGTCGGCAAGCCCCGCGACCTGGCCGCCGTCGGCCACCTCGACCAGCTCGACTGGCTGAACCTGCCCTACGCGTCCACGGCCCGCCCGCGTGGCGGCAACGCCTGGCAGCAGCTCACCGTCAGGTCCGCCGCCGTGGACATCGTCCGCGCGGGTGGCACCAGCGCGGTGGTCCGTGCGGTCGGCGCCGGTACGCAGGTACCCGACCTGGACGTGGTGACGACGTACACCGTCACGCAGGGCGAGCCCTGGGTCCGCGCGGAGAGCATCTTCACCAACCGGGGTACGGCGGAGCAGACCTTCTGGACCGGGGACGTGATCGACCACGACGGTCTCGGCCAGCGCACCGGTGTCCCCGGAACCGGCATCATCACCGCCGGAACGCCCGCCGACTTCACCCCGACCGCGCCGTGGATCGGCATGACCGGCCTCGACGGCCAGACGTACGGCCTCGTCTATGAGGACACCGCGTTCACGGTCTACGCCTGCGGCATCTGGGTCATGAGCCAGCGTCAGGTCACCCTCCCGCCGGGCGGGACCTTCACCCTGCGCCGGCGCATCGTCGCCGCCGACAGCCGGGACTCGGCAGACCCCTTCGCCCTCCTCGACCGGCTGTGACAGCGCGTCACTGCAGCCCGGCCGACGCGACGGCCGACGCGACGGCGGGCGAGCCCGGACCGCCCCGGCTGGTATCCACGACTCAATCACTGTGACGATACGTCGCCCCTCGGGCGGCACCGGAGTCCGGTGCCGCCCGAGGATGTGCCGTCGTCCTCCATGGCAGGCGTCGGCACCAGCGGACGTGCTCGCACACCGAGACTTCCGGGATGCGGGCGTGGATGATGTCGGCGAACGGTCGTAGTCGCTGGGCACCTGGCGCTTGTAGCCACAGCCGTGTCCACCGGGACGATGAGTTCCAGCACGCTCGCCAGCCTGTACACCACCGGCCGGACGCCACCGCGACCGGCGTCGATCCTCGAGTGGGAACGGCTGGGACACCTCCGCCGTGCAGTCCTCTCACACCCGTCAACGAAATCACCTGACGGCACCCCGTCGGCTCTGCCACGGATTAAGAAGCTGTGCTTCTCACCGCCTGCGTTTTCTTCTGTTGGACCGTGCGACCGAGCCGCCCTGAGCATGGACGAGCACGTCACCATCGCAGTCAAGGAGTAAGACGGGCATGAAATCGACCTCGCTCGGCTCGACCGGGCTTCACGTCTCCCGCATCGCGTTCGGCACCTGGCAACTCGGCGGCCAGTGGGGGAGCTTCGACGAGAACCGGGCCATCGCGGCCATCCGGGAAGCCCGCGAGCTCGGAATCAACTTCTTCGACACCGCCCAGGCCTACGGCTTCGGTGAGTCGGAGCGCTTGCTGGGCAAGGCCCTGCGCCCGGAGATCACCGGGGACCGGGACAGCGTGGTGATCGCCACGAAGGGCGGTGTCCTGCCGGAAGGCGGGCGTGACGCATCCGGCGATTACCTACGGCAGGGTGTGGAGCGGAGTCTGCGCAGCCTCGGAGTCGAGACCATCGACCTCTACCAGGTGCACTGGCCCGACCCGACGGTGCCCGCCGTGGAGACGGCAGCCGTGCTGCAGGAACTGGTCGACGAGGGAAAGATCCGATTCGTCGGGGTCTCCAACTACGACGCCCGGGAGATGGCCGAGTTCGCCGCGGTCCGCCCGGTGGACACCCTCCAGCCGCCCTACCACCTCTTCCGCCGCGGCATCGAGACGGAGATCCTGCCCTACACGATGGAGCACGGCATCGGCGTCCTCGCCTACAGCCCGCTCGCCAGCGGATTGCTCACCGGCAGCATCCACGAGAGCACCATGTTCGAGGAGAGCGACTGGCGAAGCCGGGCGACCGCCTTCACCGGCGAGACTCTGAAGCGCAATCTGGCGGTCGTACGGCGACTCGCGGACTTCGCCGAAATGCGCGGGCTGACGGTGGGACAGCTGGCGATCGCCTGGGTGCTCAACCAGCCCGGGGTGGACGTGACCATCGTGGGGGCCCGCAGCAGCGCCAACATCAAGGCCGGCGCCATGGCCGCCCACGTGGAACTCAGTGCTGAGGACCTCTTCGTCATCGCGGAGCTCACGGCCGACGCCGTGCCCATCGAGGGTGCGACACCCGAGGGGGTGGTGTGATCCCGTGTCCTTGAATGACCGGCCTTCGGGCCGGACCCCGGGGCTGCGGCTCCTCCGGGACCCGCCCGGAGGACGGACCGCACTGATCAGCCACGGCCCGTGGCGAGGCCGGGCACAAGGCTCAGCAACCGCTGCGCGGCCGGACTCGTCCCGCCCTGGCCGGGGACGACGACGGCGGAGCGCCACACCGGACCGTCCTCGCCGCTCAGCGGCACCGCGCTCAGCTCCGCAGCCTGCGGTTTGTCCGCGATGTGTGCTGGTACGAGGGCCAGCCCGAGCCGGTGCCCGACGAGATCGAGGAGGCTGTGTACGTCGTTGACCTCCAGGGCGACCACACGTTCCACCCCGGCCGCCGCGAAGGCACGATCGGACAGTGCGGGCCGCACTGACGCAAGGGCTCTGCACCCCGGCAACCCTCGTGTTCATGGGTGTTCGGCGGTCAGGCCGCCCAGTACCCGGTGGACACCCCTGTCGCCTCGAAGACGAAGGCAAACTTCGTGGCGTCCCTCACGTCGGTGGCGATAACCGTCCACACGCCCCTGCGAGCCAGCTTGAAGTCGTCCTGGCACTGGGTGCCGCCACTCGAAGGAACGAAGCACACTCTGATGTAGCGGTCGGCATTCGTCTTGATGTTGATGTCCGCGCAGTTACTGGTCGTTCGGAAATGGCCGTTGCCTATGTTCGGCAGGAACGTCGAGTCGGCCGGTTTGCTGTAGCTGTGGGCGCTCCCGTAGCAGGTGGCGGCGCTGGCGGTGGAGGCGCTTCCGATGAGCGCCGTGCTTGCGAGGGCCGTGGTGACGACGAGACTGCTGATCTTCCTGTGGATACTCATGCATTCCCCCTGCTTGACCACTCTGGGCTGACCACGACTCAACGCGACCAGCAGGTGGCGTCCTGTAGTACAGACGGTCGTGTGCGGTATCTGGCGAGGCGTTCAGCAGAAGTATCGAGTGAACGGATAAACGGCTGATGAACGGGGATGTCTGATTCCCTTCGTACCGTCCCACCCGCCGTCGAGGCTCTCCTTCACCACCAGGTCGGCAAGCCCAGCGCGCAGCTGCGCGAGCAGTTCGGCCGGAGCTCCCGGCGCGGGAGCGTACGGCGTGAGGGGTGCGTGGTCGGGCTGCGCGTTCCGCGGCGAGACCTCTTCTTCGTGTGTGCCGAGGCGCTGTAGTTGTCACCGACGGCACCGAATAACCTGCGAAGGAACCAGGTCGAAGCAGCCGGACTGTCACCAGAGAGGTGCTGTAGTTGTCACACACAGCCGATCGCCGGTCTTCCTGTCACGGGGCGCAGTGTGACCCGCGACGACCTCATCGCCATGCTCCGCGAACAGACCCCGGCATGCGGACCTGCACGCGACACCTTGATCGCCGGGGGTGACTTCGTCGTCTGGGACGGCCTGGTCCCCGCCAACCGGCACGCGGGCGTCTTCCGACGGCGAATGCGCCACTCCCTGAGGCGTGGGCACACGATCGATGGCCGTGCCGACAGCGTCGACATCCTCAGGCGGGCCGGGGAAGAGCCGCTTCGTACCGGAAGCATCGACGCGGTGGACAAGTCGTCGGTGTTCACGATCTTCCTGAACTCCACGGCGACAGTAGTGGTGGCCTGCTGCGGCGGGCGCCGACCCACCACCATGGAGGCGGCCGACGCCCCCGAGTGACAACAAGCCTGCCTTTGTGCCAACTGTCGTGCTTCGGCTCAGGCGGGGAATTCAGCGGTCGTATATTCGCTCCTTTTCAGTAGTCCAGATCGAGGTAGTCAATGTCGTTGATTGCCACCTCCGACCGTCCCATGGCGCGCCCGCCGTCGTCCTGGCACCGCGAGTACGGGAAGCTCTTGGCCGTCGACGTCCGCACGAGCTGATCGCGCCGTCGTACCTGAGCGGCATCATCGCCCGGCAGGATCCGAGGGCGGTGTACGTGCTGGGGCAGCCGGGGGCGGGCAAGCTGGTGTCCTCGCCCATGGTCAAGCGGGCGATGCGGGCGGGCGCCACCCGTCTGGAAGGTGACGACTTCAAGGCATCGCATCCGGACCACTTCCAGCTGCTCAATGATGATCCGCGCAACGCCGGGGCGGCGGTCCGGGCGGATTACCGGGCCTGGTTCGCGCGGGCCGAGGCGTACGTGCGCGACCGGCGTGGCGACGTTCTCATCGAGGCCGCGCCCGGCAGCGCCCAGGAGTTCCTGGGCAGCGTGCTGCCGTTCGCGGGCGCTGGCTACCCGGTGGAGCTCGTGGTCCCGGCCGTGCGTGCGGCCGACAGCCGGCTCGCCACCGCCCTGCAGATCGGTGTCAGCGGACGGTTCACCACCGAGTCCGGGCATGACCAGTGCTTCGGAGCCCTCGCCGACGTCGTTGTTCTTGCCGAGCGGCATCCGGCGATCAACGCGATCACGCCGGGCGCTGCCCCGTCACCGCTGGGAGCTGGACGCCATCGCGGCCCTCGCACGCCCGCTGATGCCCTCCATGATGCAGCCGCCCCGCCTCGGCCAGGGGCCCGCACAGGCGACGATGAGCGAACCTTCTCTTGCGTTGGGCCGCTACGCGGCCAGAGCACGAAGGCCCTGAGCGCTTCCGACGCTGCCTACCTCGGGCCGCCGCGGCGGCACTCGGCAGGTTCTACCCAGGCTCTACTTCGATGCCCTCGCCACCACTGGGTACGTCGGGCTACTCCAGGATGTCCAGCTCCGGGAGCATCCACGATCTTCATCGTCTCCAGGCTGACCGTGACGACTCGCTTTGCTCTTCGTGTCGACCGTCGCCTGGAAGCGATCGATGATCCACTCGATCGCGGAACGGGCGTCAGCCGACCTCTCGATGCGTCTCGCTGAAATGTGGGCAGAGTGGCATGGACGTAGTGGACCTCTGGCTCTTCTGGGATGCGACGTTGGCCCGAGTAATGTGACCGCGTGTCTGTTCAATCACATGGTGAAGAGGAAGCCGAGCGCGTCGCAGTGGCTTGGCGGGCTGTGACCGACTGGCTTGCCGAGCACGCCCCCACTTCGTACGCCTCCCTCCTGCCGCCCGCGACGGACGAAGAGATCGCCACCGCCGACTCCCAGCTGAGGCAGCACCTCGGGTTCGGGCTGCCCGTGGAGCTGGGCGCGCTGTGGCGACTGTGCGGTGGTGTGGAGCACCAGGACATCGAGGCCGACGAGCAGGGCGAGATCTTCTCCGGGGAGTTCTTCCCGGACGGGCTGCTTCTCTCGCCGGCCAAGGCGCTGGGGCCGCGCCTTCCCGGGCCGGGGACGGAGGACTTCTGGGGCGCCGAGGTGGTTCCCTGGCTCACGGGGGACGACGAGGACGCTCCGCTGCAGGGCTCCTACATCGGCGCCCGTGGTGTCGGGAAGTGGTCGTTCGAGGACAACCCGGCCGGCACGCCCGATTACCCGTCGATGGCCGTCTACCTGGAGAGCGTTCACCGCACGCTGAACGTAGGGCCTGCGAACCTGATGGGCTCCGATGTGCCCGGCGTCGTGTGGGGCTGCCTGATCTGGGACCGTCCTCAGGGGTCCTGGCTGACGGATGCCGCCGGGCACTGGAGCCCGGTTCACTGACCAAAGCGGTCCCCGCCCGGATCCGGGCGGGGACCGTCAAGGATTACTTGCTACGGCTTGGCCATCGTGCAGAGCAGTGCAGCCTTGGACGGGTCACACGCCTTGAACCAGGCATTGCCCGGGTCGAGGGTGTAGGCGTCGCCGTCCAGAACCCGGAACGTCTTGATGAATGTTGGGTCGGTGAACCCGAACTTGTTCATCGATCCGGAGTTCACCTTCAGCGACATCGACGACCGGCCGCAGTTCTCTGCGAACGTCGGGGCGTCGTAGCGGGTGTCATCGAGCAGGTGCTCACTGCCGTCGTCGGTCTTGGCCGCAACGGTCTGGATGCACTCGCCGCCACCGTTCGCACCAGCGGTGTTCATCCCGCCGTTCACCAGGGGCGTGCCGGGGGATTGGTAGGTGGAGGAGAACGGGAACTCGTCGCAGGAGATCGCTTCAGCGGCGCCTTCGGTGATCTCCGGGTGCAGGGCCGTCCAGGGGTGCTTGAGGAACGGCTTGCTGGGAACCCATCCGTCCGTGCGCTTGGACCGGGACTTGGAGCACATCACCTTTTCCCGGTTGTTATCAGTGTCATAGCCGGTCGCGTTTCGATTCTGGGGCGGCAGGTAGGTCAGTGGATCGGAGCGGTTCTTGCCGCTTCCCTTGACCTTCGACTTGTTCTGGATCAGCCAGGCATGCGCCGCGGCGGCCGGGTACTTGCCGGTGTTGAACTTGTACTGAGGGAAGTACTGCGGCAGCACACAGCCGGGGTCGGCGCCGTTCGCCGTGACCTTGTCGCAGCGCACGTCGATGCGCGGAGAGCGGAACGGAGTGTGAAAGGTGTCGTCTTTCTTGCCCCCGCCGGCTCGTAGTAGGTGTCGAACTGGCCGATGAACCAGACCGGGAGCCCCTTCGACAGGTCGACGTCCCGGGAACCGGTGGCGCTGTTGACCGAACCGTCCCACTTGTGGCCGGCCGTTCCGGTGGCTGCCGCAGGACATCAGCCCGCTCGTTAGGGCACCCTCCTCTTACAGACCGCCTCGCCTTCCGCGAAATTGCGACTGAGCGTGCGAGCTGCCCTGGTCAGGAGTCCGGACTGGGGTCAGGGTAGGAGGTCAGCACGAGGTCGATGAGGGCTTTGGCCGCGGCGGACGGGCGACGGTCGGCCGCGGTGATCAGCGAGGGCACGAACAGCGGTGCCGGCCGCACCCTCCGCAGGGCGACACTGCGCGAGCCCGATGCCACTGACGCGCTCAGAAACGCGAATCCGAAGCCCGCTCTGACGAGTTCGACGACTGTGGGGATGTCGGCCACTTCGACGGCGACCACGCGCCGCAGACCGTTTTCCTGGAACAGCCGGTCGACGCTGAGGCGGGTGCCCCATCCGGAGGGAACCTCCACGAACGGCTCGCCGTCGAGCTCGCTGAGCGCGATGACCTTGCGCTTGGCGAACGGGTGGTTGTCCGGACAGGCCAGCAACATCGGCTCGGACGCCAGCGGGCGCACCGTCAGGCCAGGCGGATAGTCACTGGGCAACGCGGCGAAGGCCAGGTCGAGTCTGCCATCGATCACCTGGTTGACCAGTTCGACGGACCCGCCCAGGGCGGCGCTCGGGATGATCTGGACCTGCGGGCGTTCCTGGTGGTAGCGGGTCAGCACGGCGGCCAGGTCGATCAGGGTCATCGAGTGCATGATGCCCACCCGCACCGAGCCGCGGAGGCCCCCGTGCACGGCGGCGACGGCGTCCCGCGCGGCGTCCGCCGCGGACAGTGTGTTGCGCGCCTCGACGAGGAGCGCCCGGCCGGAGTCGGTGAGCTCGACGTGGTGCGTGGTGCGATCGAACAGCCGACTGCCGAGCTCGCGTTCCAGTGACCGGATCGAGACGGACAGCGCCGACTGTCCGAGATGTGCGCGGGCTGCGGCGCGAGTGAAGCTGCGTTCCTCGGCGACGGCGATGAAGTGTTCCAGGTGCCGCAGCTCCATGTCATGCCCCGAATCAATGACTGTCTTCGGAATTCTTTGTTGGACAGCATAACCGCAAGGCAGAAGGCTGAAGGGGCTGGGCGTGGCAACGGGCTGCGGCCATCAATCGTCTATCGCGACAAGGACACCTTCATGTCTTCCGTCCTCAGCGCCGGAGGTGAACGGGCCGGGGTGGAGCATCTGCACCCTTCGCACCCGCGACGCCGCCGACACCACTCGTTCGGTTTCTGGGCCGCGACGTTGGCCTTCCTGGTGAACATGGGTTTCTCGGCGGTCCCGACGCCGCTGTACGTGCTGTACCAGCAGCGCGACCACTTCTCCACGATCATGCTCACCGTCGTCTACGCCGTGTACGCGGTCGGGGTGATCGCCAGCCTGTTCCTCGGCGGTCACCTGTCCGACTGGGTGGGGCGCAAGTGGATATTCGTGCCCGCGCTGCTGCTCAACGTGGTCAGCGCACTGATCTTCCTGTTCGCCCCGAGCCTGCCCGGACTGATGGTCGCGAGGGTCATCTCCGGCATATCCATCGGTCTCACGACCGCCACGGCCACCGCGTACCTCGGTGAGCTGCATATCGGGGTGCTCGGCGGCGACACGAGCTCGCCGCGCCGCGCCCAGGTCGTCGCCACCGCGGCCAACCTGGGCGGCATCGGCGTCGGCCCGCTGGCCGCCGGCCTGCTGGCCGAGTACGCGCCGCAACCGCTGCGCCTGCCCTACATCGTGTTCGCCGCCGTGCTGCTGGTGCTGGCCCTCCTGGTCGCGGTCTCGCCGGAGACCGCGAACCGGCCGGTTCCGGCTCCGCGGTACCGGCCGCAGCGGATCGCCGTACCGCGGCACGCTCGCGGAATGTTCTTCGCCGCCACCGCCGCGGGCCTGGCTGCGTTCTCCGTCTTCGGCGTGTTCAACTCGCTGGCTCCGAGTTTCCTGGCCGGCACCATGCACCAGGAGTCGCACGCGGTGGCCGGCGCGGTGGCATTCGCCGCATTCGCAGCGGGCGCCGTCGCACAGATCGCACTGAGCCGGGCCGGCCTGCAACTGACTCTCCGCGTCGGCCCGTTCCTCCTCATCCCGGGCCTCGCGCTCCTCGCGGGCGGGATGTGGCTGCCGAATCTGGCGACGTTCGTGATCGGTGGCGTGCTCACCGGCGCCGGTGGGGGCCTGGCCTTTCGGGGTGCGCTGACCGCCGCGGGGTCGACCGGCCCGCCGGAGTCACGGGCCGAGGTGCTCTCCGGCTTCTTTCTCGGCGGGTACATCGGGCTGTCTGTTCCGGTCGTGGGGCTGGGCATCGCCACGCAGTACGTGTCGGCTCGCCTGGTGATGCTGGTGTTCGTGGTGTTCGTTGCCGCCGCCGTGGTGCTGTGCGTCCGCTCGGTGCTCGCGCAGCACTCCCAGGGCGACACGGGGGTGCGACCCGAGTGACCTGGTCGCCGACAAGGGTGACCTGGTCGCCATCAAGAAGGGCGACTCCATCATGCCGTGGAGCAGCCGCGCGTGCGCCCGAAGGGGGAACCGCCATGACCACCACCAATTCACCCCGGCCGGCACCTCTTGGGCCGGCTCCGACGGAGAGGGCACTGCCCCCACACTTCTGATGCGGTCCGACACGAACGAGGTGCGCCCGGTCAGGAGCGAATGGAGCAGGACCAGCCTGGGCACAGCCTGGACACCATCGCCCAGACCGTCGGCCTCAGCACGCGGCACCTCAGCACGCGGCACCTCAGCGCCCGGTTTCACCGGGAGAGGGGCATGACACCGGGCCGGTACCAGGAGTCCCTGCGCATCGAGGCCGTTCGGGCACTTCTGGATGCGGGCGACGATCCCGTCGAGACGGTCGCGGCAACATCCGCTCCGCGCGTCCCCGACCGCCTATATCAGGCGCGGTTTCGTACGACTGTGGTGGACGTCCGGGTCTGATTGTCGCGGCCGGAAAGCATACGATGGATGTATGCCTGGACAAAGCTCCATGTGCACCAAAGGATCCGTTACGTCCCCGAATGTACGTCGCGACGCGTACATGGCCGCGGCTCTGCGTCGGATTCACGCCAGACTGCGTCCGAGCACGATCACGGCGTACCTTGTAACGGCCGGTGCCGGTGGTGATCTACCCGTCCTGGCCCCCGCGATGGCGCTCGACACTCCTCTGGGGTTCACCCTGACGCCGGGAATGGCAGCGGACGACGGGCGGTTCGCGACCGCGGTCGCCTACCGCACCGGTGAGCCGGTGATCTGGGACGAGGAGCACCTCCGTACCCTGACCCAGAGCGAGCCGGTGCTGATGCAGTATGCGCCGTACGCCATGATCGTGGTCTCCGTCCCGTTGCGAACGGACCGTCGGCGCTTCGGCGCGGTGACCCTGCGCTGGGCTCCGCCCGAGGACGTGCCCCCGGAATCCATGGACTTTCTGGTGGGAGCCGCGGATCGACTCGCTGTCGAACTGGAGCGGGCAGCCGGGGATGGCGCCGCCATGGAGTCGCCCTTGGTGCCTGCGTTCATTCCGGAGTCTCCCGGCGCGGGCTCGAGCGGGAGTACGGCTGTCCTTTACCGGTTCCAGCGTCTTGCCACCGAACTCAGCGCCGCGAAGAGTCCCAGGGACATCGTGGCGGCCGCGCAGGCCCAGGTGGTGCGCCCGTGCGGCGGGCGCGCGATGGCCCTTTGCCTGGCCGAGAGAGGCCGGCTGCGTGTGGTGGGTGCAGCGGGTTTCTCCAAGGCGGACCTGCGCAGAGTCGACGGGGTTCTGCTCACACCCGGTACCCCGGAGGCGGACGCCACCGTAAACCCTCAGCTCATGGTCTTTGCGACGGGGAAAGAGCTGCGCGCGGAATATCCCGGTCTCGACCGGTACCACGACGACACGATGGCGTGGCTTTTTCTCCCGCTGATTGCGGACGGTCGGGTGGTGGGCTGCTGTGTCCTGTCCATCGACCGGCCCCGCGGGCTGCGGGACGAGGAACTCGCGGTACTCACCATGATGCTGGGCCAGGTAGGGCGGTCGCTGCAGCGGGCCCGGGCACACGAGCTGGAGCACATGATCGCCCGGAGCATGCAGCACGGTCTGCTGCCCCGGACCCTGCCGCACCTGCCGGAGATCGTCTCCACCGCGCGCTATCTCCCGGCGACCGGCGGTGCCGAAGTAGGCGGCGACTGGTACGACGTCATCAGCCTGCCGGGCCAAGGCGGCATCGGACTCGTTATCGGGGACGTCGAGGGACACAGCCTCGAAGCCTGCGGGACCATGGCACAACTGCGCAGCGGTGTGCGCGCCTACGCCACGGAGGGCCATGACCCCGCCACCGTGCTGAACCGCAGCAACCGGCTGCTCGCCGAACTGGACCCCGACCACTTCGCCACCTGCTGCTGCCTCTGGCTGGACCTCGAGACCGGGACGGCCACCCTTGCCAGCGCGGGCCATCCCGCGCCGGCGATCAGTGACGCACAGGGACGGGCCAACACTCCGCACCTGCCCGTCGGCCCACCTCTGGGAGTCAACCCCGAGACCGTCTACCTTCAGACGGAGACAACACTGGCGCCCGGCTCGCTCCTCGCCCTCTTCACCGACGGACTGCTGGACCTGAGCCATCCGGACATCGATGCCGGCGTCGAACGGCTGCACCGCACCCTCGCCGACGGCCGCGGCCAGGACTTGGAGCTACTGGCCAACCGGCTTGTCGGCGGTGCTTGTCCGGAGGCTCGGCGCGACGACGACATGGCCCTGCTGCTGGTGCGGTACGACGGCGCCCGCGAAGGGCCGCAGCGCCGGGTCGCCCGGGTGTTCGTCCAGCGCCGCGATCTCCAGCATGTGCGGCGCCTCCGGCACTTCCTGCAGGGGCTGCTGCCCGGCTGGGGGCTCGCAGCCCTGCTCGACAACCTGGAACTCCTGATCACCGAGGCAGTCACCAACGCCTTGATCCATGCCGACACCGAAGTCGACGTACGACTGCGCGGATATCCCGATCACCTGCGCGTCGAGGTCCGCGACAGCGATCCCCGTCCGCCTCTCCTTGTCGCCAACCTGGGACCTGGGGAGGCAGGAGACGCCGAAGCCGAGTCCGGACGCGGCATGCTCATCATCGACGCACTGGCATCGTCCTGGGGCAGCTCACCGGCCGGCCGGGGCAAGACGACCTGGTTCGAACTCGGCGTCGCGGACCAGCTCTGACAGCCCTGCACGGGGCGGGCGAGCCCGCCCCGTGCAGGGACGGCGGGAACGCCCCGACCCGCGATGTCCGCGATGTCCGCGATGGCCGGCGTAGATTCCATCAGCCCGTCGACGATCACGCACATGTCCGCCAGGACCCACTCGTCCGCATCATCCACGGCCGCGTTCACTGCGGAAGCATGGTGAACCGCGTCGCCGGTCATGGTTGTACGCACCCGGCGAGGCGCCCCGGTAGCTGATGGGCTGAGCGGCGGCGGCTTCGGGGCCTCAGCTGACCGTCTCGGCCGTGCGGCAGATGGTGCAGACGACCCTGCGTGCCGGCAGCCGACTCGTCGTGCGAGCGAGGCCATTGCGCTGTTGGACGTGTTCCCGGACGATCTGGGCGTGGTCCTGACATGTGAACAGGCCGCATCGGGCACAGACGCCGATGCCGACAGTGTCGACGCGTCCCTCCTGGGTGCAGTCATAGCAATTCATGTTTCACTCCGTTGCGTGAAGGTCGAGCCTTGGACTTGGACCGGGTAGTCGGAGTCCGGGTGAGCGGACGGCTTCGTCCGTTTGCGGTGTCGGACGGCGTCCAGTTCCAGCAGCTCCTGCCGGCTGAGCAGGAGGTCCGTCGCCGCGGCGGTAGGTTGCCGCCCCCCCGTGGTGACCAGGACGTCTTTGCCCCGCTCGCGGGAGGCGAGGGCCTTGGCGATGAGCGTCTCGTCGTGGCCAGAGTCGCCGGGCCGACAGCCAGAAGTCCAATAGAAGAAAACGAACGTGTTCAGCAGCTGCGCTTCTGGATCGCGGAGCTTCGGGGCAAGCGGCTGCTGCCTGGCGCGGTTCAGGCGACCTTGTACGGCGCGGGCTCCTGGGCTTTGGTCCACTGCTTCGCGCCGGCCTTGTCCCGGATGTAGTCGCGTGATGCTTCTGCCAGGCGCCGTGCCCGCTTCAGGTCCGGGGAGATGAGCTCGCCGCCGTACTTGAGTACGCGACCGTTGACCAGGACCGTGTCGACCTCCGCGCGCGTGGCCTGGAAGACGATCTGGTGGGAGGCGTTGGTGAGCGGCACCATGGACGGTGTGTCGGCCCGCAGCAGAACCAGATCCGCCAGCTTGCCCGGCGTGATCGAGCCCAGTGACGAGCCCAGCCCCAGGGCGTCGGCCCCGCCCTGCGTCGCGAAGTGGATGACATCCTCGGTGCGCAGGTCGTTGTTGACGACGGTCTTCCCGTCAGCCTGTGCGGCTTGGTGGCCGAGTCCCCGGTCGGCGTTGAGAGTGGCGCGCATCGCGGAGAACATGTCGGAGCTCCACCAGACGCTGGTGTCCATCGACAGGGAGATGGGGATGCCGTGTTCCCTGACCTTGCCGGTGGGAGGGTAACCCTGGCCCGCGTTGAGCTCGCTCTCGGCGGAGATCGACACGTTGCCGCCCGAGTCCGCGATCAGACCGTAGGCGCTGTCCGGAAAGGATCCGCCGTGCACGTAAGTGTTCGTGGGCAGCAGGAAGCCGTTGTCGCGCAGGATCTGGAGGGCGTTGTCGGGAGAGTACTCCCAGATACCGGCGTGCTGGGTGACCATGAGGTCCCGGTTCCGGGCGAACTCCCAGGCCGGCCGCTCGGGGAACGCCGGATCGGTGGGGGTGTCCCAGGCAAGTTGCATGGTCACGAGCTGGTTCTTGGACGAGAAGCGGGTGCGCAGCAGCCGGTCCACGTCACCACCGGCGGTGGCCCACTCCTGCGGCGGTGCGGAGAGGTCGCTGTAGGCCAGGCGGGCCCGCCCACGGGAGTCGAAGAGGGCGTCCGCGGCGGCTTCGGCGTGATCGAGGGTGTACAGCGCGTGTGACCAGTCCAGACTGGTGGTCACACCGCTGTTGATGGCTTCCACCATGGACAGGTAGTTGCCGGCGTAGACATCCTCGGGGCGCCAGTACTTGGCCCACCCCAGGTACATGAACTGGAAATAGTTCTGGATGCTCCATTCCGCTCCGACACCTCGCAGCACCGTCTGCCACATGTGCCGGTGGGTGTCGATCATGCCGGGCATGAGAATGCGATCACGCCCGTCGATGACGACGGCGTTCGAGGGCGTGTGCAGATTCTGTCCGACCGCCCGGATGGTGGAGTCGGTGACCAGCACGTCGGCGTTCTGCTGGACGCTGAGCCGGGGGTCGCCCGTCACCACGGTGGCGCCGCGGAAGACGATCGGGCGGCCCGGCGTGAAGGACGGCGTCCGAGCGGGCGCCTCCGGCCGGGCCACGGCGGTGGCACCCAACCCGACGGCGGCGACTCCCAGGCCTGTGCCCGCTCCGACCAGGAAGGATCTGCGCCCCAGTCGGGACTGAGAGCGGTCCTGGGGGTTCTGCTGGTCCGAAGGCGACGGCTCGTCGCTGTGCATAAGGAACTCCAAGTCTGTACCGGCCGCTTGGCGTGCCGGAGTGGAACGTGGTGGGTGGTGGCAGACAAGGCGGGATCGTTCAGCCGCCCTGTGGGATCACCTGACAGGACGCTAGCAAAGTAGTTGAGTATTCATAAGTTGAAATTTGTACTACATCTAAAGTCTGAGGTGTCTGGTCCTTGAGGCCTCGGCAGGCCGAGCGTCGGCGAAGGCCGGGGGTTCGCGAATACGGGGCGCGAGCGCGCACCACTGCTGCGACGGCACGCGGGGGCGCCGATCGTGTGGCCCGCCATCAAGTAGCCGCGGCGAGGCCGGGCGCCGCCGCCCAGCCCCCGGACTCGGCCGCCACCTGCCGGATCAGACCTCGAGTACGCCGGGCAGCGCACCGAGTTCGGTGTTCCCATCGGGTCGTTCCAGAGCGTGCCGACCGAGTCCGGAGCCGGACGGCACATGCCGGTGCGGCTGCTGTCACTTGATGCGCCCGAGTTGGCGAAGTGCTCTGCGGTAAGCCGGAGTTCGGCGGCCGCTGCCGAACTCCGGGCGGTCTGGGGGCGGCTGGACCCGGGGTCGGGATGACGACCGGCGAGAGGGCGAGCATCCAGGCCAGGCACACCTGCTGTGGGGTCGTGCGCGGCTACTGGTTGTGCACGGAATTGATCACTGAAATGGATGGAGGTATGGCAATCCTGTTGTTAGGCTTATGAATCATGGAATTGCGGCATTTGGAATACTTCGTCGCCGTCGCCGAGGAACGGCACTTCACCCGTGCCGCCGAGCGACTGTTCGTGTCCCAATCGGGGCTGTCGGCGTCGGTGCGGGTGCTGGAGCGTGAACTGGGCGCCCAGCTCTTCCGGCGCAACACCCGGAGCGTCGACCTGACCGAGGCCGGCTGGGCCCTGCTGGGCGAGGCCCGCCGTACGCTGGCCGGAGCACGGGCTGCCAAGGACGCAGTGAGTGCGATCAGCGGACTCCTGCGCGGCACTCTGGCGGTGGGCGCCGAGCAGTGCCTCGGAGCGGTGCACGTCTCCGCCCTGCTGGCTGAGTTCCGCGGCCGACACCCTGGGGTCGAGGTCCAGATGCGTCAGGATGGTTCCCAGGCCCTGGCCGAGGACGTGGGCACAGGCCACCTCGATCTGGCCTTCGTCGCCCTGACCGGGGACACCCCGAGTGGAGTTCGCGTGATCCCGCTCGCGACGGAGCGGATGGTGCTGTTGTGCGCCTCCGGTCACCCCCTCGCAGGGCAGGAGGCGGTGGACTGGAAGGAACTGGTCGGCGAGACCTTCGTGGACTTCGCTCCCGACTGGGGCGCTCGCGCCGTGTCCGCTGGGCCTGCCTGCTGTTCAGGCCGACAGGACCAGCGTGATGGGTGAAGACGGACGCCGGCTCAGGCAGCAGAGCGACCAGACCCGTCACCACGCCAGCGCTCTGGCCCTCGCCCTGATCCTTTAGGAGAGGATCACCGGCCCGGCGCACGTACGGTGAGATGACGACCCGCCGGCGGGAGGACCAGCCGATGAGCGCGCAGCCCGACCACGCACCCCTCACGCCGTACACCCCCACGCCGGGAACTCCGGCCGAACTGCTCGCGCAGCTGCGCGCAGAACGCCGCGCACTGGGTGCCGGCCTTCGAGCAGGAGTGGGCGCAGGCCCTCGAGGAGTCGCGCCGCACGTTCTCCCTCACCACGCCGTACGAGGTCGTCCAGATCTGGCAGGCCCGCGTCGCCTCCGCTCCGGCGGTCGACGCGTTCCTCGCCTCCGGCCGCGACGAGAGCGGCTTCGGGGACCTGGAGGAGCTCCGGAGCAGGCGCCGGTGACTGGTCAGCCGTATGCGGTCCGGCTGTCGCCGCCGGCTGCGAAGGTGCTCACCGAACTGCCCGAGCACGCGGAAGAGATCGTGTGGGACGTGCTGGACGCCGCCGCGTCCGCCCCGTGGTTCCGCCAGTGGGACACCGGTAACCCCGAGGGCGAGGAGGTCCGTATCGCGTCCGTCGGCCGGCTGTCCGTCATCTACTTCGCGAACCGCTCGCTGCGACACCTGTCCGTCCTGGACATCGTCTGGATCGGGTAACTGCCAGAGACAACGCCCCCGGCCACGGTAGCTGCCGAGGTCGGGTTCGTAGGCGGCCAGGTTGTCCGCAGCCAGCCGACGCCGGATCTCCACCGCCTCCTCGGCAGCGGTCAGAGCCTCGCCCCGCCGGCCCGCCTCCGCCAGCTGGAATACCGAGGTTGGACAGAGAGGCGGCGAGGTCGGGTTCGTGAGCGGCCGGGTTGCCTGCGGCGAGTTGATGGTGAGTGTGGGCGATGACGGTGGTGAGGCGCAGGGCGAGGGGGCGGCGATGCGGGATGGGTAGGGGAGTGCGTCTGCTGCGGTCTCGGCACCCGGGTAGGTCAGGGGGACGGCGTCCACGTGTTCGTGCGCTTCCCGTACGGCAAGACGAAGTAATGGCGCATTCGGCGCTCGTCACGCGAGGGCGCGGATCGCCTCGATGGTCCGGTCCACGCTGAGGGTCCCGTTCGCGCAGTCGCGCAGCAGGGCCGTCACCCGTTCGTCCTGGTATTCACGCAAAGGCGCGGGTGGGGCCTCGGGTGCTGCGGCTTGGGCGACGTCGTCGCGGGTCAGGAGGTAGTCCGCCAGGGCGGCGCAGGAACGGTGCTGGAAGATGACGTCCGGCTTGATCGGAACGCCGAGGACCGTCCCGACCCGGCGGGCCAGGCGCACGTAGATGATGGAGTTCAGGCCGAGCTGCCGGAACGACGCGTCCTCGTCGAAGCCCAGCGCCTCGTCGCCGATCTCCGGCTGGAGGATCTCGCGCTTGATGCGCTCGATCAGGTCTCGGCGTAGGTCGGGCGCGGGCTCTTGCGCGGCGGTGATCCGGTCGATGAGCGAGGTGAGCACCTTCGATTCGCTCAGTTCCGTGAAAACCGACACGCCCGCGTCCCGCAGATACCGGATGCAGTCGGTCCAGCGGACGGGCTTGGCGATCTGCTCGGCGAGCAATTCGCGGACTTCCTGCGCATCGGGGCCGAACGGCCGGCCGGTCACGTTGGAGATGACCGGTGTCCGCAGTTCGCCCACGTCGACCGAGGCCAGCAGGTCGCGGAAGCGCGCGGCGGCCGGGGCCATCGCCGGCGCGTGGAAGGGTCCGCTGACTCGGACCGGGACGAAGCCTCGGACACCCTCCACCTTCTCGAAGACCAACTTGATCCGCGCCAGCTCCTCGCGGCTGCCGGAGAGCACGAACTGCTCGGGCGCGTTGTAATTGGCGATGACGACGCCGGTGGCATCGTGCTGCTTCAGGGTCTCCTCGACGATCTGCTCGGAGACACCGACGACTGCGGCCATCGCACCGCCGCTGACTTGGCTCATCAGTTCCGCACGGCGTTGCACCAGCGTCAGGCCGGTTTCGAAGTCGAAGGCGCCGGCCGCGAACAGTGCGCTGTACTCGCCGAGGCTGTGGCCCGCGAAAAAGTCCGCGGGTGGCAGGTCCTCCTGCGCCGCTGACCAGTGCAGCGCGTTGACGACGTAAGTCGCGGGCTGCGCGTACGCGGTCTCGGACAGCCGTCGTTCCGGGTTTTCCAGACAGAGCTCTTCGATCGAGTATCCGAGCACCCGGTCGGCGCGGCAACGGAGGTCGGGGAACCTTCCGAACAGGCTTCGTCCCATCCCCTTCTTCTGGGTGCCCTGTCCCGGGAACACGTAGCAGCGCATCAGATCCGCCCGCCCCCGAGGTCGAATCCAGCCGGCGGCGTCGGCCACTCGGGAAGCTCAATGATCCGGACCACGGCGCACGTCCAGGTGAAGCCGGCGCCGACGCCGAGCAGCATGCAGAGGTCGCCGACGTCTACGGCGCGCTCCTCCACGAGGTGTTCGAGTCCGGCGATCTGGTCGCCCGCGCCGAGGTGGCCGACGGTGCGACCCCAGGACCAGGTCGTGAGATCGAGGTCGATATCGAGTGCGGCGAGGACCTCGCGCTGCAGCACAATGCGTCCGAAGTGCGGAACGACGAACCGGGCGACGTCGCCTAGACGAATGTCCGCGTCGTGCAGGGCTCGATTGACGCAGTCGCTGAGGCCGGCCCGGAATCGGCGGGTGAACTCGTCGAGCTCCACGTCTCCCAGGTACTGCAGTTTGCGCACACGCAGGTCAATGGGGAGCGTGGGGTCGTGGTGAGGCGTAAAGGGCGCGTCGCCGCGATGCAGGCGCTCAAGGGTTGGATCCGACACCGTGGAGGTGCTCAGCACCTGTGCGAACCCGGACCTCTTGCTGAGCACCATCGCCGACGCACCGTCGCCGGGGACGATGCCGATGTCGCTGTTCCAGCGGTCGATCGCCGGCGGACTGACCTTGTCGGCGGTGGTCACCAGCGCCGCCACGTCGTCGGTGGCCGTGAGGGAGCGCGCCGCGATGTCCAACGCGGTCATGCAGCCGTTGGAAGCATTCTTGACTTCGAAGGCGAGCGCCGAATGGTCCCCGAGTACTTCGCGGTGGATGTAGGAAGCCGTCGGGTAGAGCTCGAGGCCTTGGAAGTACACGCAGGCGTGCAGCAGCAGCGCGATGTCCTCGGCCCGGTGACCCGACCTTTCCAGTGCATCTCTGGCAGCGGCCACTGCCATCTCGGGCGGAGCTTCGTCCGTGGCCTCGCAGACCGACTCGAGCTGCGTGTCCTCGGCGTCCTGGGCGTCGAACCGGCCGTCGGCGACGGCTTGTTCGACCTTGGTCGCCGGGGGCAGGTAGGTTGCGATACCCGCGATGAACAGGGCCTCTGTCTTCACTTCTCGTTCCCTCTCAGGGTGGTGGCGTCGTGGAGCAGGAGCCCGACGATGGCCTCGGCGGTCGGGTAGTCGAACACCAGTGTGGCGGGCAGCACGGTGTTCAGCCGCTTGGCGAGGCGCTTGCGCAACTGGACCATGGTGAGCGAGTCGATCCCGAGGGAACGCAGTGCTCTGTCGGCCGGCACGCTGTCGGGTCCGGGCAGGCCGAGCACGTCGGCGGCTTCGCTGCGGACGAGGTCCAGCAGCAGAGCCGGTCGTTCGGCTTCGGAGGCGTCCGCCATCCGCGTATCGAGCGACTGTGCGGTCTCGGAAACTTCGGCTTGGCGCCCTTCAGTTGTGCGCTGCAGCATGTCGCGCAGCAAGGGAGGCGCTTCCGCATCGCCGAGCGCGTGTCGCAACGATGCCAGTTCCAGCTGCACGGGCATCAGCTGGGTCTCGGGCCGTGTAA
The DNA here is from genome assembly GCF_044455465.1 of Streptomyces sp. NPDC051217. NCBI lineage: Bacteria > Bacillati > Actinomycetota > Actinomycetes > Kitasatosporales > Streptomycetaceae > Streptomyces > Streptomyces sp. NPDC051217. The sequence goes on along the minus strand of NZ_JBITEV010000001.1, from coordinate 974,314 downwards.
GTGCGACATCCAGGGCATTCAGGCCCTCGGCCAAGCTCAGGGCACCGATCCCCTGACGCCGCAGGCGTCCCAGCTCGGCCTTGCCGAGGTGGGCGGTCATGCCCACTCCGGCCTGTTCCCAGAGCCCGAAAGCGAGGCTGAGTCCTGTCAGACCCCGCTTGCGTCGGTTCGCCGCCAGGGCGTCCAGCGTCGCGTTCGCCGCGGCGTACCCGCTTTGTCCTGCGGTGCCCAGCGTTCCGGCCGCCGAGGAGAAGAGTACGAACGCGGCCAAGTCCAGCCGCTCGGTCAACTCGTCCAACAGGCGCGCGCCTTGGACCTTGGGTGCCATCACCCGGTGCAGCCGCTCTGCGGTAAAGCCCTCCACCAGGCCGTCGTCGAGCACGCCGGCGAGGTGGAACACGGCCGTGAGGGGATGGCTCGGGTGGATCCCTTCCAGTACCGCAGCCACTGCGGCCCGGTCCGCGACGTCGCCCGCGACCAGGTCCACTCGCTCGGCGCCCGCGGCTTCGAGCTCCCGCACGAACGAGCCGGCTTCGGGGGTGTTGCCACCGCGCCGCGACAGCAGCACGAGCCGCCGCGTTCCGTGCGCGCGGACCAGGTGTGCGGCGAGCGCGCTGCCGAGCTCGCCGAGACCGCCGGTGATCAGCACCGTGCCGTCCGGGTCGAGGGCGCGTGGCAAGGTCAGCACGGTCTTGTGCGCAGCGTTCTGCTGCGCGTGGCGCAGGGCATACGGCGCGTCGCGTACGTCGAAGGCAGTGAACGACCCCCTGTCCTGCCTCGAATCGGGGGCGGACGGATCAGCGGCCGCCTGTGCGAAGGTGAGGTTCGCGGGCATCGGCCTGAGGGTGGCACCGTCCACGCGGATCTGATTGCCGAGCGCGCCTGCCGCACTGCCCATGACCCGGTCACCCGCGTGTACGGAGGTGACGCCGCTGCCGACCTCCATGACGATCCCTGCGAACTCCAGGACCTGTGCGTGCCCCGGGCTCATCCCGGCGGCGCGCACCTCGACGCGGACTTCCCACGGCGCGACCGGCTCCGGCGCGCCCTCGTCGTGCGTGGCGGCGATGACGTCCAGCTGATCGTCTTCCCGCTGATGCAAGTGCCAGCTGCCTTCGTCCGACAGGACGAGCGCGTCGACCTCCTCGACGGTCGGCCTTGCTCGTGGCACGTGGGCGGTCTCGCCGCGCAGCACGCACTCCGGCTCGCCGCCGGTCTCGATCACGCGCGCCAGGAGCCGGAAGTCCGGGGTACCGGGATTGAGGTCGATCAGGCGCAGCACGCGCCCAGGTTGCTCCGTGCGGGCCGTGCGCACCATGCCCCACACTGCGGCATGGGCCCAATTCCCTACCTGATCGTCAGGACTCGATGACACTGCGTCACGGGTGATCCAGACGAACTCCGCGCCCTGGAGCCGGGCATCGCCGAAGCACACTTGAAGCGTCCGCAGCGCTTCGGCGGCGCTCCGTTCCGCATCGAACCACTGAGCGGACGCGCAGTCAGGCAGCGCGAACAGCAGTCGCCGAGGCGTATCCGCCCGGACATCGAGCCGCTTCACGAGGGCGTCCAGGTCGGGTACGACGTCGGCGCCAAGCCCCGCGCCCAACTCCGCGTCGCCGACCACGAGGGTGCCCGCAGGGTCGGGGGTTTCGGCCACGGGGTGTACGAGTTCGAAGCCGACGCGGTAGAGGTGCTCGGCGAACGGGTGTCCGCGACGTCTGCCGCGCTGGAACTTTAGCCTGCCGATCCGGGCCACCAGGTGGCCTGCCGGGTCGGCCAGCCATACGGTGGCCGGCGCGAGGTCCTCGTCTCCGCCGGATTCGAACGACACTCGCACGGTCAGTTCTCTACCTGCGGCACGAAACAGCTCGACGTCCGACCAGATGAACGGGACGAGCGGCCCAGGAGCCGCACCCGCCTCCATCAGACCGGCGACGACGACCTGCAGTGCCGCGTCGAACAGCGACGGATGCAGGCCGTGGTCGGCCGGATCCAGCGCGCCTGGAAGGGATACCCGCGCGTAGTAGACGCCGTCGCGGCAGGCGAGTTCGCGCAGTCCTCGGAAAGCCGGGCCGTAGTCGAGCCCGTTTGCGAGGGCGCGTCCATAGAAGGCTTCGATGTCGAGGGCCCGGGCATCGGGCACCGGCCAGTTATCGATGTCCGGCGGCATCGTGGCGCCGACGCACGCACGGGTCACGCACTCTCCGGTCACGTGCTGCTGCCAGATCAGCGGCTCATCCGTGTCCTCGGGTTGGCTGTAGAACGCGAAGGGGCGTCGTCCGTGCGCGTCCGGATCGCCGACGGTGGCCTGGATCCGCAGCGCGCGGCCCGGAAGGAGGACGACCGGCTCCAGCAGCGTCAGGTCTGCCACGGCGTCGGCACCTGCGGTCCGGGCGGCGAACAGCGTAGCGTCGATCAAGCCCGCGCCCGGCACGTAGACCTGCCCGCTGACGACGTGATCGGCCAGCCACGGGCAATCGTTGAGCGACAGCCGGCCGGTGAACAGGTAACCGCCGCTGCCGGCGAGAGTCGTGATCGCATCGAACCACGGGTGGCCGTCCGCGGACTGACTTGCCGTCACCACGACGGGCCCGGCCGGAAGCTCGCCGAGCCAGAAGCGTTGGCGTTGGAACGCGTACGTCGGGACGTCAACCTTGCCGGCGCCACGGGACCCGAGGGCTCGCTCCCAGTCCAGAGAGAAGCCCCGCTCGAACAACGTGGCGGCCGCTCGCCAGAGCTGGTCCACGCCGCCCGAGGCACCTTCAGAGGGTGGGCCGACCTCGACGAACACTCCGAAGCCCTCGCCGCGCAGCCGCTCCAGCGCGCGGTCGAGCCTCATGGGCTCTGGCTCGGGCAGGTCGCGGAACCAGTAGTCGCCGCCGAGCTCCGGGCCCGGCACGACCTCGCCCGTCAGGCGCGAATAGAAGGGGATGGAAGTCCGGGCAGGGGCAATCCCTGAAATCGCACCGCCGACCGCGTCCCCCGAGCGCGCGCGAGCTTGAAGGGCGATGACGCGGGCGCCGTCCTCCAAACTCAACGCCCCGCTCACCACGGCGGCGGCGACCTCGCCTTGCGCGTTGCCCACCACCGCCGCCGGCTCCACACCCCAACTGCGCCACAGCGCCGCAAGTCCGAGGTATGTCGCGAACAGCGTGCACGGCAGCACATCCAGACTGTTCACGTCCTCCTCGCCGCGCAGCACCTTCAGCACGGACCAGCCGGTCAACGGCGAGAGGACCGCGTCGCACTCCGCCACGGTGTCGCGGAACACTGCGCTCTGCTCCAGCAGTTGACTGTTCATCCCTGGCGGCTGCGCGTCCTGACCGGCGAATACGAAGGCGATCTCCCCCAGCGCCGTGCCGGAGCCGGGCTCGACTGCCCGCAGGGCTTCGGCAGCATCCATGGCGTTGCCCGCGAAGACCACGGCGCGCGCGTCGAAGTGCGTACGGCCGACGGCGGAGGTGTAGGCGATATCTCGCATCGACGCGGCGGGCCGCGCGTCGAGCCACTCGGCCCAGTGCTGGGCCTGCGCACGCAGGGCGGCCGTGTCGGTGCCTGAGATCACCAACGGGTGGACGAGATCGTCGCCAGGCTGGTCCGCGACGACGGTCTCCGGGGCTTCCTCGATGATGATGTGCGTGTTCGTGCCACTGATACCGAATGAGCTGATGCCGGCGCGACGCACCCGCCGTGTCCGCGGCCACTGCCTCGGCTGCCGCAGGAGCTCCAGTTCGCCGCCGGTCCAGTCGATCCGGGTGTTCGGCCTTTCCGCGTGGAGCGTGCGGGGCAGCCACTCGTGCTGAAGCGCCATCACCATCTTGATGACGCCGATGACGCCGGAGGCCGCCTGAGCGTGGCCGATGTTGGACTTGGCCGATCCCAGGTGCAAGGGTCGCACGCGGCCCGAGAACACTGCGGCAAGGGCGCCGGCCTCGATGGGATCGCCGAGCACGGTGCCCGTGGCGTGCGCTTCGACGGCGTCGATGTCGGCCGGGGCCAGTCCCCCGTCGGCCAAGGCACTGCGTAGCACGCGCTGCTGCGCGAGGCCGTTCGGCGCGGTGAGCCCCTGGCTGCGGCCGTCCTGGTTCATAGCGGTGCCCCGCACAACGGCCAGCACACGGTCACCGTCGCGCCTCGCGTCCGAGAGCCGCTTGAGCACCAGGACGCCGCAGCCTTCCGCCCAGCTCGTCCCGTCGGCGTCGTCGGCGAAGCTCTTGCAGCGGCCGTCGGCCGCGAGCCCATTGAGGCGGCTGAACTCGACGAAGATCTGCGGGGTGCTCATCACGGTCACTCCGCCGGCGAGCGCCAGGTCGCATTCGCCGCTGCGCAGCGCCTCGCACGCCAGGCGCAAGGCCACGAGCGACGAGCTGCACGCGGTGTCGATGGTGAGCGCCGGCCCGGACAGGCCGAGTGTGTAGGCCACACGCCCGGAGATCAGGCTCGACCCGTTGCCAGTGATCTTGTAGCCGTCGCTGCTCCCGACGTCCCAGCGCCGAGCAACGTCGTAGTCCGAACTCATCGCGCCGAGGTAGACGCCTGTGTTGCTGCTTTCGAGGGACGCAGTGCGCAGATTGGCCCGCTCCAGTGCCTCCCATACGACTTCCAGAACGAGCCGCTGCTGCGGGTCCAGGGACAGCGCCTCACGCGGGCTGAGCCCGAAGAACGCCGCGTCGAAGTCCTCGACGTCGCGTACGAAGCCGCCCTTGCGCTCGAAGCGCCCGCCAGTGGCGGCGCGCTCCGCCTCCTCGATCGTGCTGAGATCCCACCCGTCCCAGCGCTGTGGGAACGGGGAGGAGGCTTCGCGGCCGTCGACGAGCAGTTCCCAGAACGCTTCGGGCGTGTCGATTCCGTCCGGAAGCCGGCAGGCCATGGACACGATAGCGACGGGGTCGTCGTCGTCGGGCCGCATGGGCACTACGGCGACGGCGGGCGAGACTTCCGGGGCCTCGTACCGCGCATCGGCGTGCGTCAGCAGCAGTGTCGCGATTGCTTGCGGTGTGGGGTAATCGAAGGCGAGCACTGTGGGCAGCGAGACCCGTGTCCGTGCGCTGAGCCGGTTTCGCAGCTCGACCACCATGAGGGAGTCAAAACCCTGTTCGCGCAGCGTCATGTCGGGGCGCACGCCTTCCTCGGGCCGGCCGAGCAAGGCTGCGGCCTCCTCCGTGACGAGTGCGACCATCGATCCCAGACGCTCGGGTTCGGGCAGTGCCATCACGTCCTCGCGCCACGAAGCACTGTTGACGACCGGGATCGCGTCGTCGTGTTCGTCCAGCCAGTAGCTGCGGTGTTCGAACGCGTACGTCGGAAGGTCCGCCCTGCGCGTATCCGAGGTCGAGAACACACGCTTCCATGGGATCGGGACCCCTTGGATGTGCAGCTCCGCCAGCGCCCGCAGCGCCTGTTCGATCCCGCCGTGATCGCGGCGCAAGCTGCCCACCACGACGGCCGCCCCGTCGGCTTCGGTTCCCTGCGCCAGGGCTATCTGGAGCACCGGATGCGGACTCACCTCGACGAAGATCCCGAACCCGTCCGCTCGCAGGCGTTCCAGCGCGCGATCGAAGCGCACCGGCTCGCGCAGGTTGCGGCACCAGTAGTCCGCGTCGAGCTCCGGCCCAGCTGCCCGCTCCCCCGTCACGCTCGAATAGAAGGCGATCCCCGCATCCGCGGGGGCAAGGCCCGTGAGCTGCTCGCGCAGCGCGGGCAGCAGCGAATCCATGTGCGGGCTGTGCGATGCGTAGTCCACGTCCACGCGCTGGCAATACGCGCCGGTGGCCTCCATCTGCACGAGGAAGCGGTCCACCGCCTCGGCGTCTCCGGCCACGACGGTCGATCGCGCGGTGTTCACCACCGCGACGGACAGCGCCTCGCCGTAGGCCGCCAGCTCCTCGATGACTTCGCCCACCGGGCGCTCCACGAGTCCCATCGCCCCGTCCGGCGCATGATCGTGCACGGCCCGAGCGCGCAACGCCACAATTCGAGCGCCGTCCGCCAGGCTCAACGCCCCGCTGACGACCGCCGCGGCCACCTCGCCCTGACTGTGGCCGACGACCGCCGAGGGCTCGACGCCCCAGGCGCGCCACATCGCGGCGAGACCGACATACATCGCGAACAACGCCGGCTGCACCACGTCCGTGCGCGTGAAGGGCGGCGCGAGACCGTCCTGCCCACGCACGATTGCGGCGACCGAAAACCCGGTGTGCGGGGTGAGGGCCTCGTCGCAGGCCGTCACGGCCTCGCGGAACGCGTCGTTCTGCTCCCACAGCGACCGGCCCATCCCCCACCACTGAGCGCCCTGGCCGGGGAAGACGAACGCGACGCGGCCGCGACCGGTAGCCGCGCCCGTCACTACCGCGTCGTGGCTCTCGTCCGCGGCGAGCGCCCGCAGACCGGCCACCGCCTCGTCCGTCGTTCCAGCGATCACCACGCCGCGCGTGGGGTGCTGCGTGCGGGTCGTCGCCAGCGAGTAGGCGACGTCGGACAGCCTCGTCTCAGGCGACTGCCCGAGGTGGCTCGCCAGCCGTGCGGCGTTACGCGCGAGCGAGTGCGGGCTCGTGCCGGACACCGCCAGGCAGACAGGACCGCCCGCATCCGGTGTGGCCTGTACCGGCGCGCCCTCGGGCGCCTCGCCGAGGGCGATATGCGCGTTGGTGCCGCCGTATCCGAAGCTGCTCACCCCCGCGAACCGCGGCCCGGCCGGCCACGCAGCTGCCTCGGTGACCACTTCCAGACGTTCGGCGGGGAAGTCGATGCGCGGGTTCGGTGTGCGGAAGTGCAGGCTCGGCGGAATGACACCGTGGTGCACTGCCAGCGCGACCTTGACGAGCCCGAGCACGCCGGCCGCCGGCTCGAGATGGCCGAAGTTCGTCTTCGCCGAGCCGATGCGCAGCGGCGCGGGCCGGTCGGGCCCGAACACGGTGCCGAGCGCACCCGCCTCCGTTACGTCGCCCAGAGGCGTGCCCGTGCCGTGCGCCTCGACGTACGACACCGCACACGGCGCGACGCCGGCGTTCTCCCACGCCGACCGCAGCACCTCCGTCTGCGCCTCGTGGCTGGGGGCGGTGAGTCCGTCTGTCGCGCCGTCGTTGTTGACGGCGCTGCCGTGCACCAGCGCATAGACGCGGTCGCCGTCGGCGAGCGCGTCGGACAGTCGGCGGAGCACGACTACCGCGCAGCCCTCGCCCCGGGCGTAGCCGTCGCCGTCGCCGTCGAAGGCCCGGCACAGGCCGGCAGGGCTCTGCGTGCCGAGTTTCGTCAAGGCCACCGAGGTGTTCGGATGCAGCATCAGGTTGACGCCGCCGGCAAGTGCGAAGTCCGACTCGCCGGAGCGCAGGCTCTGCACGGCGAGGTGCACCGCGACCAAAGAGGAGCTCGACGCGGTCGCCACGCCCATCGCGGGGCCGCGCAGCCCCAGCGCGTAGGCGATGCGGGACGGGATCACCGAGTTGTCCCAGCCGATGGCCGAGTGGGCGTGGATCGCCTCGGCGACGCCCTGCGTGAACAGCGGGTACTCCTGCCACATCGCGCCCATGAAGACGCCGGTGCGCGTGCCCGCGAGACTCGCTGTGGAACGCCGCGCGTCCTCGACTGCGGCGCACGCCACCTCCAGGGCAATCCGCTGCTGCGGGTCCATCTGCCGTGCCTCGGCCGGTGGGATGCCGAAGTACTCCGCGTCGAATCCCGTGACGTCATCGAGGAATCCACCTCGACGGTTCGCCGCCCAGCCGGACGCCTCCGCGTCGGCCCACGCGGTGGCGTTCCACCGGTTGGCCGGCACCTGACGCACCGCGTCGATACCCTTGAGCAGAGCCTGCCAGAGTGCGGTCGGATCCTCGATCAGTGCCGGCAGTCGGCAACCGATGCCGACGATCGCCACCGGCTCGTGGCGGTCGTACGTCTGGGCGGCGGTCTGGTCAGCCACGGGAAGCCCCGATCTCGCCGGACGCGTAGAGCGCCAGGCATGTCTCCTCGACCGCGGCGAGCGGCCCCGCGTCGTTCAGGATCGTCATGTGGTTCGCGGCGTCGATCTCCACCAGGCGAAGGCCCGGCAGCTCTCGCCCCCAGTCCTGCTGGTAATTCACGTGGTCGAGGGAGAAGGTCTCGCCGGCGACCTGGAAGTAGGGTTCGACCTCGCCCAGGAAGAGCCCGCGCCGGTTACGGAAGTAGGTGCACACCACGGCTTCCGGCCGCGGCAGAGGCTTGATGGTGTGCTCGCCGAGCCGGTAGGCGAGCTGGATCGCCATGTTGCGCCTGATGAACCGCGTGATCTGGGCAGGTCTCATGGCGAGCCCGCGCTCGGCCGCCAACTCCGCGAGCCGCAGTACGAACGCGTCCTCGTCCAGGTCCTCCGCGACCTCGTCCCGGTGGACGAGACGGGCACGCAAGACCGCCGGGTCCTTCTCCCCCGCCGGCCAGAGCAAGGAATTGACGACCTGCAGAGCCGCGCTCTGCGCCGACTGGAACCCGTTCGCGTTCGACTTCGCCAGGCCGGTCTCGTCCGGCGAGTCCACCATCGTCAGCGAGGCCACGTCCTGGCCCTGCGCCTGCAGCCGCCGGGTCACCTCATAGGCGACGATGCCGCCGAGGCAGAATCCGCCGACGTCGTACGGCCCCTCGGGCTGCACCGAGCGGATGACCTCGGTGTAGTACTCGGCCATGGCCGTGACGCCCTCGATCGGCGCGTCCTCGGTCAGCAGGCCACGGGCCTGAATGCCGTAGAACGGGCGGTCGATCCGCTCGGCAATCGTGCGGTAGGACTCGACGCCGGCGAGGGCGCCGTGGATCCAGAAGACCGGCCTGCCCTCGGTCGCGCCGTTGAGGCGCACCTGCTCCGGGGCCAGCACGCGCGTGGAGCGGGCCTCCGCCTCAGGCAGCCTCGCGACCACGTCGTTCAACGTGTCATGCGGCTGCCACCATTCAGGCTGGAAACCCGGAAACACATTGCTGATCCGGCCCAGCATCGCGACCAAAAGCAGGGAGTTGAGACCGTAATCGGCGAGCGACCTCGTGCCGTCGATCTCGTGGCGCGACAGGCCCAGCACCGAGGCGACGAGGTCGGCGACGAAGGCTTCGCCGTCCGGAGGGCCGACGCCTGTGTGCGAGACCTGATCCGGCCGCGGCGCCTGCTCGGCGAAACACGTCAGACGTGCGAAGGGATACCCGGGCAGTGCGATCCGCCTGCGTCGAGCGCCGCGATGCATCAGGTCCCAGTCCATGAACGTGCCCGCGGCCCAGTGTTCTGATACGTGGTCGAGCTGCGTCGGCTTCCCGTCGTGTTCGGCGCCGGCAGCAGGATCGACGCCGTCGGCGAACGCCACGTGGGCGAGCGTGTCCGGGTCGCCGCCCAGCCAACCGCCCAGAATGCGAGCGGCCTCGTCAGTGCTCTGCGCTACGAACGCCAGCCGGCAGCTCATCGCTTCCCGGCCGACCTGCAACGTGTACGCGATGTCCGCCCAGGAGCGCGGATCCGCTTCGGCAAGCCGATGAATCAGCCGGCGCGCCCGCTCGCGCAGAGCGTCGACGCTCTGCGCCGAGAGCACAAGGACCTGCGCACCCGGGTCGTCGTCCAGGTTCGCGGAGGCGATGTGCTGCTCCAGCACAACATGCGCGTTCACGCCGCCGATCCCGAAGCTGTGCATGCTCGCGCGGCGCGGTAGCGGCCGACCGGCGTCGTCGGTGCGCTCGGGCCATGGCAGGTTCTGCGCGGCGATGCGCAGCCGCGTCCCCTTGAGGGAGAGGTCGCGGTGCAGCCGCCCGAAGCCCGGGAGCGCCGGGATCACGCCGTGCCGCATCGCCTGCGCGGTCTTCACCAGCGCGGCCAGGCCGGAGACCACCTCCGTGTGCCCGATGCAGGGCTTCACGTTGCCCAGATACGTCACGTCTTCGCTGTCGTCCTCGCTGCGGAGTCCGGCGCCGAGCGCCGCCAGCTCCGCGCTGTCCGCCAGCATCGAGCTCATGCCGTGGGTCTCGATGTAATCCACGGCGCCCGGATCGATCCCGGCGTCGGCGTAGGCGTGCGCGACGGCTGTCTTCATGCCCCTGATGTTCGGTGCCGTAAAGGACACACCCCTGCCGCCGTGGGCCACGCCGGTGCCGCGCACGACGCAGTAGACGAAGTCCCCGTCCTCCATGGCCCGACTCAGTGGTTTGATCAGTACGGCGGCGACGCCCTCGCTGCGCGCTGTACCGTCGGCGCCTTGCTGAAACGGCCGGACGTCGCCGCGCGGGCTGAGCATCCCGGCGGCCTGCATCCCGCCGAAACCTGCGGGCGACATCACCAGGTTCACCCCGCCGACGAGCGCCTGCTCGCACTCGCCGTCGCGGATGGATCGGATCGCCCGGTGCAGGGCCACGAACGAGGACGAGCACGTCGTGTCGCACTGCTCGCTGGGGCCGTTGAGGTCGAGCAGGTACGAGATCCGGTTGGGCACCATCGCGGGCGACGGCAGGCTCATCAGGTCCATGGCTGCGGGCCGGTATTCGCTCTGCGTCGTAGCGACGAACACGCCCGTGGGCCGGTTCCGCAGCTCGGCCGGCCGATAGCCCGCGTCCTCGACGGCGTTCCACGACGTCATCAACAGCAGGCGCAGCTCCGGCGTCACCTGGCGCGCCTCGGTCATCGACATGCGGAAGAAGAGAGGATCGAATTCATGCACCCCGTCGAGGAATCCGCCCCGCAGCGCGGCTGCCTCGTCGCCGTAGCACGCCCAGTCCGCACGCTTTTCCGGCGGTGCGGTGATGCACCGTCTGCCTTGCTCGACGATCCGCCAGAACTCGTCGATGTCGTCGGCCCCGGGGAAGCGTGCGGACATGCCGACGATCGCCATGCCGTCGAGCGCGGCCTCGTCGAGCTCAGGCTGAGGTTGAGGCTGCACAGGATCGGGCGCCCGGTCTGGCAATGCGGGCTCCGGCGGAAGCACATCCCGCAGGTCCTCGGCGTATTCGGAGACGATGAACTCGCCGAGCTCAGCCAGGGTGTTGTGCTCGAACAGCACAGTGATGTCGAGGTCGATGCCGAGCGTCCCGCCGAGGGTCCGGGCCACGTTCACCGCGAAGATCGAATCGAGCCCGTAGTTCGAGAAGGGCTCGCCCCGCCCGATCCTCGTCCGCGGGATGTCCAACGCCTCTGCCAGCACATCGAGCGCGACTGCCTCGATGTGGGCGCGCAGCCGGTCTCCGGGCTCGCTCCCGGCGCTGTGATCGGCCACGGCGCGCGCCGGACTCTCGCGCACCGGCGCCACTTGCGGCGCGGACGGGCGCGGTACGGCCGTCGCCTGCCGTATGACGCCGTCGCTCTCGGCCACGATGATCTGCTGTCCCAGATCCTCGGCATCCTGCGCGGGCAGAGCGATCGCGCGGAATCCCTCCTGCATCAGGACGTGCCGCCAGTGCGCCGTGGAGAGCAGCGGGCTGCCCTGGATACGCAGGTGCGGGTCCTCGTAGCGCCACCATCCGTCGAGGAGGCCGAACGAGAACTGGCTGAGCAGGTTGTTCGCGGTCAGCTCGTTCAGAACCAGCAGTCCGCCGGGCTGGAGAAGCGCCTTGGCGTTGCGCAGGGTGTGGCGGATGTCCCGGGTGGCATGCAGGACGTTGGCGGCGACCACGACGTCGTACCCGCCGAGGGTGAAGCCCTGATCCGCCACCGGGCGCTCGATGTCCAGGATTCCGCAGGTCAGCGAAGGATTTCCCGCACCGAACGAACGCTCCGCGTGGTTCAGGAAGACCCTTGATATGTCGGTGTAGCAATACTCGCGCACGTCCAGCTGCGCGGACCGCAGCGCCTCCAGGACGACGGCGCTCGTGGCACCCGTGCCGGCGCCGATCTCCAGGATCCGCGCGGCATCCGCCGTCAGGGCTCGTGCCCGCCGTCGCAGCCGCGCCACCATGTCGGCGGCCAACACCTGGTTGAAGAACGCTGACGCCGGGTTGGTCGCGTAGGCGTTCTGCACCAGCTCCAGCGATCCCCCGGGGAAGATGACCTCGGTGGCCGGTCGCCGTCCGCTGAGAATGTCGGGGAAGGCACGCAAGGTGGTCTCTACCAGTAGGTGGGTGGCCGCGAGGTCGGGATTCTCCTGCCACGCGGGCTTTCCCGTCTCCCACTCGCGCCACAGCTGCTCGATCGGCCGATACCGCATGGCATCGTCGAGCAGGATCCTGCCGTCCCGCCGAGCGATGTAGCCGGCCCCCTCGAAGACCCGCAGGCACTCGTCGAACCAGGCGCCGTACCCCGGCGCGAGGCCTGCCGACTCCCGTGCGGCCTCCGGAGTCTGCCCGGATTCACGGAACGCGCCGAGCGTGCGCAGATGGGACCAGAGAAAGTCGAGCAGCAGCTGTTTCATGATCAGTCCCTTCGAAGGCCGCGATCAGATCGCGAGCGCGGTCAGCTCTGCGGTGCGGGCGCGTAGCCGCTCCAGTTCGCCGCCCGGCGCCGCCGCCGGTTCCTGGACGTCGGCGGGCACAGCGTCCGGCGGCACGGCCGTGGGCAGGATGACTTCGTCGTCGCCCAGAACGATGCCCCGGTTGTTGAGCGCGGGACTGAACTTCATCAACGTCAGCCTGCTGACTGGCCCCGCGCACAGCCGTTCGATCGCCGCCGTCAGCTCGTCCGGCTGGATGAGCGGCGCCTGCGCTCCGACCACCGCGCCCCGCTCTCCCTCGGTGGGTGCGTTGTTGAAGCAGTAGCCCAGGTTCAGCACCTTGCCGACAGCGCCGTAGTGGCGTTGCACCGTCAGTGCGAACGAATCGAGGAACGTGCAGGCGGCCGCGTAGTTCGCCTGCTTGATGGCTTTGAGGTAGGAGTTGATCGAGGACAGGAACAGTGCGAAATCGAGCGAGTCACCGCCGAACACCTGCATGCACCGGACGCTCGCGTCGACCTTGCCGCGCAGCACGTCCTCGAACTGCGCCTCGCTCATCCGGGCCAGGCTCGCCCCCGAGAACACGAGGCCCGAGTGGATGACGCCGTGCACCGCGCCGAACCGTCGTACGATCTCGTCCTTCGCCGCGCGCAGGGACGCAAGGTCGGTGGCGTCGGACCGCAAGTACAGCGGCGCAGGCCCGTCCGCGCCGGTCGCCTGAGCGATAGCGGCTTCGACTCGCGCGTCCTGCGGCCTGCGTCCGAGCCACACCACCTGGGCGTGGTACCGGCGGATCAAGTACTCGCTGATGACCGTGCCAAGGGCGCCCGCCCCGCCGATGATGACGTAAGTGCCGCCCTGCCGCAGCCGGGACGACGTCGGCGAGGCCGGCTGAACAGTCATCAGCCGCTGCCCGTGCCACCGGCCGTCGCGGTGGATCCGCAGGTTGCCGTCCGGGGCCGCGGCCAGGTCGAGCACCGCGGCGAGAGAAGGCGCGTCGTAGTCCTCGACGTCCGCCACCCGCACCCGCCAGTCCGGATACTCCTTCGCAGTCGACCCCGCCAGGCCGGCGACACCGGCGTGCGCCGGGTCGACGACCTCGGCCTCATGGACGGCGTGCGCCCGCTCAGTGATCAGGGTCAGGCCCAATGAGCGATCGCCGTACCCTGCGGCCAGAAGTGCTTTCACCGTGCGGAAGGCATGCAGCGAGCCGCTGGACTGGCCCTCGACGACGCTCGCACCGGACCGGTCATCCACGGCGCTGGGCGCCACCCAGATCAGATGGTCGAGTTCCGGGACCGACCGGAGAGACGTCTCCAGGTCGTCGTGCGTACTCTGCGACGGGTCCGCGACCACGTGCGCGCCTGGAAGGCGCGCGATGAGAACGTCCCGCGCCTGCCCTGGGGACGCGATGATGCCCACTGATTCGGCACTCCGCGGCCACGTCGCGGATTCCGTCTGCTGAAGGGGATCCCACACCGGCACCAGCGTGGCGACGCCGTCCGACGGGTCCGGCGTCTGCTCGGCTCGACGGCCTGCGATGCCTCGCAGACGCAGGCACACCGTGCCGTCGTCGGTCGCGAGGTCGATGTCGATCCGGTCCGCGCCGCGCGCGTCCTCGGCACGGCGTATCAGGGCCCACATTGTGGTCGCGCCGGGGGCGAGGACTTCGGCCGACTTGATGGTGAACACCAACCCGACCCGATCGTCGCCGTCGAGCAATCGCATGCACTGCATCGCCGAGTCCACCAGCGCCGGGTGCAGGACGAGGCCGTCCATGGTTCCTGACGCCGCGCTGGGCAGCCGCAGTTCGGCGAGCACCGCGTTGTCGCTGCGGTGCACCGCCACGACCCCCTGGAACGTGGGGCCGTAGGCGATGCCGCGATCCCGCCACTCGGCGTAGAACCGCAGGGGGTCGAATTCTGTGGCCTGGAAATCCCGAAGCAGCGCGGGCAGATCGAGCGCCTGCGCAGCCGTCGGCTCCGCGGCGGACACCTCGCCTTGACAATGGAGAACGGGTTCGTCTCCGGCGGACTCCGTGGAGGACACCATGAACCGGGTGACGTCGCCGTCCGCGCGAAGAGCCACCCGAAGTGCGCGCGGCACCCCCGACACCGAGAGAGGTTGCAGGAAGACGATGTCGTGCAAGCGAACCGCGTCGCTCGCGGTCCGCCTCGCCGCTGCTGCGACCCACTGCAGATACATGGCCCCCGGGGCGATCCCGGTTCCCTGCACCTGATGTTCACGCAGGTAGAACTCGTCGCCGGTGAGGACTCGCCCATCGCGCTGCGGCCCATCGTCTGCCACCGCGCGGATCGGCAGCGCATAGCGTTCCTCCTCGAAGGGGTAGCCAGGCAGCGGAACGCGGCGGTAGCGGCTGTCGCGGAACAACTCGGCGAAATCCGGTGCCTCACCGTCAAGGAACTGTTGGGCGAATGCCTGCAACCTGGAGTCTGCGCTCTGCGCCGGAATGTCCTGCCCGGAGAGCCAGGTAGTGCACTGGCTTTCCAGTTCTGCGATATCCCGGACCACACTCGCCCATCGATGCCGCAGGTGCCTGCGGCCGAGCAGAAGTGTGTGGCTCACGTCGCCGACATCGAGGTCCGGGTGCTCGCGGCAGTGGCGCGCGAGCCGGGCCACCTGTTCGCGCAAGGCGTGCTCCGTCGCCGCCGACAGCGCGATCAACCGGGCCCCGTCTTGCCTGCTCCGCGGCGGCGTGGGCGGCTCCGATGGCTGCTCGATGACAGCGTGGGCGTTGGTTCCGCTCGCGCCGAGCGACGTGACCGCGGCGCGCCGCTTGCCGCCTTCGGGCACGGCCCACCGCCTCGGCTCCGTGTGCACGAAGAACGGGCTGCCGGCCAACGTGACACTGGAGTTCGTCGCGGTGTGGTGGGGCAGACCGGGGATCACCTCGTGCCTCATCGCCAGCAGTGCCTTGATGACGCCGATCACGCCGGCCGCGGCCTGCGCGTGGCCGATGGAGGCCTTTGTCGAGCCGAGCGAGCAGAACCGCTCGGCGTCCGTGAAGCCGCGGAACGCGCGATCGAGCGCCCGGAATTCCACCGGATCGCCGAGCCTGGTTCCGGTGCCGTGTGCCTCGACCAACCCGATCCCCGCGGGGTCGATTTCAAAGTCCTGATAGATCTGCCGGATCAGCCGTTCCTGCGAGGTCCCGTTCGGCGCGGCGATCCCGTTCGTAGTGCCGTTGTGGTTAATCCCGATTCCACGGATCACGCCGTGGATGTGGTCGCCGTCCGCCTCAGCGTCCGAGAGCCGTTTGAGGATCAGCGCACCGACTCCCTCGGCGGGCACGAATCCGTCGGCCGCCTGGTCGAACGAACGGCACCGGCCCGTCGGGGAAAGCATCCCGGCCCGCGACGCCGCCAGATACAGCCGCGGCGAGTTCTGGACGTAGACCCCGCCCGCGATCGCCGTGGTGACCTCGCCCGCCCACAGCGCCTGACACGCCAGGTAGAGGGAGACCAACGAGCTGGAGCATGCGGTGTCGACCGCGATCGCCGGCCCGTGCAGGTCCAGGTAGTACGCGATGCGGGACGGCACGAGCGAGTTCATGTTGCCCCACAGTGCCTGGCCCGGGTAGTCGGACGGCCCCGTCATATCCAGGTAGTCGCCCGCAGCGCAGCCCACGTAGATACCGCACCGGTCGCGGTCGAGCGACTCGCCCGCGTGGCCCGCGTCCTCTAGCGCCCGCCACGCTTCCTGAAGGAACAGCCGCTGCTGCGGCTCCATGTAGACGGCCTCTGCACCGGAGATCCCGAAGAAGAGCGGGTCGAACTCGTCGACGCCGTCCAGGAGACCGCCGTCCAGGCAAACGCTGCCCAGCGACGCGAGGTCCCAGCGGGACACCTTCGAGACAGCATCCCGGCCGGAGGCCAACAGGTCCCAGAACTCGTCGGCATCCCGGGCGCCCGGGAACCGGCCGCTCATGCCGACGATCGCGACGGGCTCCCGGCCACCGCCCGACGGCTCGGATACCGCGGACGGCTCGGGTTCCGCCGCCACGATGGCGGCGCCTTCCTCGTCGACGATGAAACTCGTCAGCCGCCTGATCGACGGGTTCTCGAACAGCACGCTCGGATCGAGGTCAGTGCTCAGCGACTCGTTGAGCCGGTGCACCAGGGAGACGCCGGTGAGCGAGTCCAGTCCGTAGTCGGCGAAGGGCTTGTCGGCCGCGAGCTCATCCGCAGTCAGCTTCAGCGTTTCGGCGAGGATCCGCTCGACGGTCGCGCGGACGTGCTTCTCGAGCGAGCCGGGCGCGGCAGGCCGCGGATCCCGGCGCGGGACGGGCGAACCGGCGCGCGCCAGCAGTACCTGCTGGCCCAGGTCGCGGGCGGGCTCCGCCAGCAGTTCAACCGTGTCGAACCCGCACTCCCGCAACACTTCGCGCCACGAGTTCGAGGACAGCGCCGGTCCGCCCTGGTTACGCCTTCCGTCCGTGAACCGCCACCACCCTTCGAGGAGCCCGAAGGTCAGGTGCGACCACCAGTCGTTCCGGGCGAGCTCGTTGAGTACGAGGACTCCGCCGGGCCGCAGCAGTGCTCTGGCATGACGCACTGCCTGCACGATGTCCTTGGTGGCGTGCAGGACATTGTTGGCGATGACGATGTCGTAGTCGCCCGCGGTAAGTCCCTGTGCGCCGGGCTCCCGCTCCACGTCGAAGGTCGTGAAGGACAAGTACGGCACGTGGCCGGCGAACCGCCGCTCCGCGTCGATCAAGAACGCCTTCGAAACGTCCGTATAGCAGTACTCAGCGAGGTCGCGGCCCGTCAGTTGGGCGAAAACGCGCTCGCTGGTGCTGCCGGTGCCCGCTCCGATCTCCAGCAGCCGGATCCCGTCGCGGCGGGTGTCCACCTCCGCGCGCACCGCGCCGGCCGTCACGTCGTTGAAGTAGTCGGCCGTCACGTTCCCCCGGTACGCCGGTTCGACCAGCTCGAACGAGCCGCCCGGGAACATGACCGCAGTGGCCTTCGTCCGCCCGGACAGGATCGCGGGCAAGGCCTCGATCATGCGCTCGGTCAGGCCGGTCTTGGCCGCCAGCTCCGGATCTTCGGCACGGACGTCCTTCCACGCGCGCCAGGTGCGCCACGCCTGTTCGAGGCCTGGCGCACTCATCCTGGGCGCCACGAATTCGCCCTCACGCACGAGTTCTCCGTGGCTCAGCAGCACGGTCACCGTATGGTCGAGCCACTGGGCGAGGGACGGCGTGATCCTCTGCCCGATCAGGTCGCGACGAACGGGCGCGTCGAAGAGTCCCGCCGCCACGAGCTGTGCGAGCACGAGCGGGCGCGAGAGGCTGTCCATCTCGTCTGTGGCGGACGCGCGACCGGACAGGAACGTCTCGACGCTCTCAGGCCTGGCCGCGGCCACGAGCAACGATGCCGCGTCGAGCGGGTCAGTGGCCCGAGGAACCGACACCGCCTCGGCAGCCGGCCAGTACCGTTTCGCAGCGAACGGATACGTCGGCAGGCTCACCCGCACCGGCGGATTCGCGCCGTGGTAGGCGTGCCACTCGACGTCGATGCCGTTGACCCACAGGGGCGCGATCTTGTCCCACTCCCCGTGCTCGAGCCACCCGGCGGCCAGGTCTCGCAGCTCCCCGGGGCGATCGAAGAGGCCGAGCAGCTTGTCCTCAGGCCGTCGGGCCGTACCTTCGAACACCGTTCCGCGCGCCCCGCGCTCGACGTAGTCCTGAAGGGTTGCGATCAGCCCGTCGACGTCGTTCGCGACGAAGACCACTCGTTCGGCCATCGCCCGCCGCCCGACCTGCAGCGTGTACGCGAGCGACGCCAGATCGCCGTGCGCGTCCCGGTATCCCGGCAGGAACTCCAGAAGCTGCCGCGCGAGGACGCCGAGCCGCTCCCCATCGCGGGCCGAGAGGACCACCGCTTGGGGGCCGGGGCGTCCGGCGGCCCGCGCACCGGTCGGCGCCTGTTCCAGTACCGCGTGCACGTTGGTGCCGCCGATCCCGAAGGAGCTCAATCCCGCCCGCGCGGGCTCGTCGCCGTCCAGCGGCAGATTCCGGTCGGCCACGAAGAACGGCGACTCGTCCCAGTCGATCTCCGAGCTCGACACGTCGCAGTGCAGGGTCCGCGGAACCTCTCCGTGCTGCAAGGCCAGGGCCACCTTGATGAGGCCGGCGATCCCCGCGGCCGCGTCCAGGTGGCCGATGTTGCTCTTGACCGAGCCGATGCCGCAGTACTGGCTGCGTGCCGTGTAGTGGCGGTACGCCTCGGTCAGAGCCGCGACCTCGATGGGATCGCCGAGCCTCGTGCCCGTGCCGTGCGCTTCGACGTAGCTGATCGTCGACGGGTCCGTGCCCGCCTTGTCCAGCGCCTTGCGGATCACCTCGGCCTGGCCGCGCACACCGGGCGCGTAGAACCCTGCTTTGTCGCCGCCGTCGTTGTTCACCGCGACGCCGCGGATCAGGCAGTAAATGTGATCACCGGCAGCGATCGCCTCACTGGCGCGCTTGAGGACGACCACGCCGACACCTTCACCGCCGGACATGCCGTCGGCGCCGTCGGCGAACGCGCGGCTGCGCCCGTCGCTCGAGAAGTTCAGGCCCGGCTGGTGCACGTATCCCAGTTCCCCCGCGGAGAACAGGCTGGCCGCGCCGACGATCGCCTGGTCGGCATCGCCGGCCAGGAGTCCCTGACAGGCGACGTGCACCGCGCTCAGCGCCGAAGAGCAGTTGGTGCTCACCGCCATGCTGGGGCCACGCAGGCCCAGCTTCGTGGAAATCATCGTGGGCACCGTGCCGCCTTGGGCGAACAGCCACGCGGCGTAGGTCTCAGAGCTCGCCAGGACCCGCGGGCCCGACGCGTTCGCCATCAGAGCCGGGAGCAGGGCCTGGTAGAAGTTCGTGCTCGTGGACGTGGTGACGCTGGTCTCGGGAACGTCCTCCGGGCGGTAACCGGCGTCCTCCAACGCCTGCCACGCGTGCTGCAACAGCAAGCGCGCCTGTGGGTCCATGAACTCGGCGTCGCGGGGGGAGATGTCGAAGAACGCTGCGTCGAACTCCGCCCTGCCGTCCACGACCGACCGCTGCGGCACGTACCCGGGTCGGGTGATCAGCTCCTCCGGCACTCCGAGCGTGCGCAGTTCCTCGACTGACCATGACGTGCCGCCGCTGCGTCCTTCCACGAGCGCGGACCAGAATTCGCGGTGGTCCATGGCTCCCGGGAACCGGCAGGAGATGCCGATCACCGCGATCGAATCATCGAGCGAGGCGTCGTCGGCCGCCGGAGTGGCATGGCGCGGATCAGGGTGCTGCTCGGGCTCGACCGGCTGCGCCGCAGGTGCCTGCCCAGCAGGCAGCAGCCCCGTCAGGTGTCGGGCCATCGTCGCGACGGACGGGTGCGCGAAAACGCTGGTGGGTCGCAACGAGCAGCCGAACTCGCGGTTGATCTGCGCCACCGCTTCGATGGCCGCGAACGAGTCTCCGCCGATGTCGAAGAAACCTGCGGCACGATCGATATCACGCGAGCCGAGCACCTCTTCGAAAATCCCGCGCACGGTCCGCTCGATGTCGAGCGCGGCCACCGGGCTGTCGGCGGCCGGGAGCGGCACCGTCTGGGCCGCCTCGGTCAGCTTCGCCCGGTCGACCTTGCCGTGCGCCGTGAGCGGAAAGGCGTCCAGGGCCACGAATGCGGCGGGCAGCATGTAGGCGGGGAGGGCCTTGGCGAGTTCCGCGCGCAGCAGCGCGGCGTCGACCGGCGCGTCCCCGTTCCCGGTGTAATAGGCCGTGAGCCTGTCTGACAGGCCGACATGCTCGAGCAGGACGACGCTTCGGCCGATCTCCGGGTGGGCATTGAGCACCGCCTCGATCTCACCGAGTTCGATGCGGTGGCCGCGCAGTTTGACCTGGTTGTCCATCCGGCCCAGGACGACGATCTCGCCATTCGGCAGTCGGCGCGCGCGGTCGCCTGTCCGGTACAGCCGTCCGGGCGCGAACGGGTTGTCCAGGAAGCGCTCGGCCGTCAACTCCGGCTTCCGGTGGTAGCCCAGGGCGACCCCGTCGCCTGCGATGTGAAGCTCGCCGGTTACGCCGACAGGCAGGGGACTCATGTTCTGGTCGAGGACGTATAGCTGGGTGTTCGCGATGGGGCTGCCGATGGTCACCGGCTCCTCACGGCGCAGCCGCTTGGCCGCTGACCAGATGGTCGTCTCCGTGGGCCCGTACAGGTTCCAGGCCTCGCCGCGCGCCACGAGTTGGTCCTTCAGGCCGTCGGGTAACGCCTCGCCGCCACACAACACCTTGACGCCCTCGGTGTTCTGCCACCCGACGCGCACCAGCATGGCCCAGGTCGCCGGAGTGGCCTGCATGATGGTGGGCCGCCAGTCGGCGACCTTTTCGGCCAGCAACGTGGCATCGGCGGCCGTGGCCGATTCACAGATGCAGACCTGCCCGCCGGTGATCAGCGGGAGGTAGAGCTCCAAGGCGGCGATGTCGAAGCTGTGCGTGGTGATGGCCAACAGCCGATCGTTGGACGCCACTCCTAGCGTGTGCGCCATGGCCAGCACGAAATTGGTCAGCGCCGCGTGCGGAACTACGACGCCCTTGGGCTTCCCCGTGCTGCCCGAGGTGTAGATGATGTAGGCGGCTGAAGGTGTCGAGGCTCGCGAGTCCGGCGCATCGACGGTCGTCTCCCCCGCCGCTGCCCATGCCTGGGCGACCTGATCATCCTGGCGGTCTGTCGGGTACAGTCTCGCCTTCGGCGTCCCCACGGCGGCCAGCCTGTCCATCACCGCCTCATGGCAGATGACGAGTTGCGCGCCGCTGTCCTCGACCATGTAGGAGAGGCGTTCGGCCGGCAGTCGGCCGTCCAAGGGCAGGTACACCGCGCCGAGCCTCATGACGGCCAGGAGGGCCACGACAAGGTCGAGTGACCGTTCGTAGCAGACCCCTACAACGTCCCCGGGGCCGACGCCTTGACGCGTCAGCGCCTGTGCCAGCGCCGAGCTGTGGTCCGCGAGTTCGCGATAGGTGAGAGTCCGCTCCCCGCAGGTGACCGCCGGGGCATCCGGGTTCGCCTCTGCCTGCTCCGCGAAGAGATCCCAGCACGTCCGATGCGCGGGAAAGTCGACCTCGGTGCGGTTCCATGCCTCGATGACGAGGCGCCGTTCCTCGTCGTCGAGCAGGTTCAGCCTGCCTATGGGCGACTGCCCGTCCGAGTCGAGGATGCTGTCCACCAGGGTGGCGAAGTGTTCTGCCATGCCCGCGACGGCGTGGGCCGAGAAGGCGTCGGGGTGGTATTTCCAGTTCACCAGGAACCCGTCACCGGGAGCCACGTCCACCGTGAGGTCGTACTCACCCAGCTGGTACAGCCCGTCGACGAGCTCGAAGTCCGTCTCGCCGGTGGCGCGGGCCCGCTCGCCCAGGTATCCGGAGAGAGCAGAATCCTGATAGTTGTACACGATCTGATAAAGAGGCGACCGCGGATTCACGCCCCGGGCACCGAGATCGCCCACGATCCGGTGGAACGGGTAGGTCCCGTGCTCGAGTACTTCGAGCACCGTGGACTGTACGCGCCGGGCGAACGACGTGAACTCCTCGGAGGCGTTTGGCCTGCTCCGGACGGGCAGCGTGTTGACGAAGTAGCCGACGATCGGGTCGAAGTGTTCCGTCGGGCGCCCGGCCACCGGCATCCCGATGACGAGGTCCTCGCTTCCGGTGTACCGGTGCAGCAGAGTCAGGAAGGCCGCCAGGAAGAAGATCCCCGGGCTGATCCCATGTGAAGCGGTGAAGGCCGCGATGACGGCGGCCTGCTCTTTCGGCAGCCGGCTCGTGTATACCTCGCCCACATGAGGCGCGTCCGGCAGAAGAGCCACCTGCGAGGGTAACCCTGTCAGGACGTCCGCGCCGGCGAGCTCCCGCACCCAGAACTCGCGGTCCTCCTCAGCGCGCTCGCCGGCGAGTACGTCCCGCTCCCACGCGACGAACTCACCGAATGAGGCGGAGCCCACCTCGATCGGCACGTCCCGCCCCTCGACCCGCGCCCGGTACGAACTGAACAGCGTGTCGATGACGAGACGCCCCGACACTCCATCGATCACGAGGTGATGAATGACCAGCAGAACGTACGCCTCGGACGCGGAGCGACGCAGGACAGCCAGCCTGGTCAAGGGATCACCGGCCAGGTCGAACGGCCGCCTCGCGCTTTCCTTCAAAAAGTTCAACACTCGACCGGACGGCAAATCGGAGATGTCCACGTACTCGACGAAGAAACCGTCCGCATCTCCGTGGGACAGACGCGGCCCGTCATCCGTCTCGCGCACCGCGGCCGAGAGAAGCGGATGCCGGGAAAGCGTGTCGCGGAATGCGGCCTGAAGCGCCGCAGTATCTACGTCCGCAAACGAAAAGCACACGGGAACGTTGTACGCATACGTCTCCGGCTCCATCTTGGCAAGCGCCCACAAGCCGCGCTGCCCCTCGGACAAAGGAATGTCCACGCGTCTGTCGAGCTCGGCCAGTACCCCGGTCGTCGACATGTCGCCGTCGGCATACATGCGGGCGAGCGCGCGAAGGCTCATGACGGACTCCTTCCTGCCACACCACCCAGGCATGACGCTGCGGCAGAAGATCGCGAGCGAACGCAAGGACTCTGCCCAAGCCCGCACGGAGCGGGCTTCCAGTTGTCTTCCAACTCCCACTCGTGCACCCCGCCGACTACGACCGTTCCTTGATCATCGTGGTCGAACATCGCGTCCCTGTACCAGGCCACGTCCCCGAGCGGCTCCCGCAGCGGCACCGGCTCCGGATTCCGGGTGCCGAAGATCAATTGGTCTTGTGATTCGACGTACAGCACCTCGACCAGATCCCAAGCGGGTGGTGTCGAACGACTCGGGATGGTCTGACCGCTTCGGCACGCTCACCAGCGCGTCGGCCAGGTCGTAGGACCAGCCGTGGTGGGTACAGGTGCGATTGCGGATCGAGCCAAAATCGGCGCGGCACACCAGGGTGCCGCAGTGAGGGCACGAGTCGAGGCAGGCGCGGATCCGGGCGAACACGCGGCCCCACTCCTGACGGTAGCGTTCCGCATCGGTGAACACGGCACGGTCCACCAGTCCGCCCTCGGCGTCGACGAGCCCCGAGAGGACATCTCGGCCGGGCACTTGAGGCCTGCGCGCAGCAGCGAACAGAAGGCGCCCACGGATGTGGCCGTCGGTGTCATGACAATCAGTATGACCCGCAGACCGTTGCGTGTTCTCACGTTTGTTCCGATGTGGGGCACATCACTTATGCGTTTCGGCCAGCGTGGAGTACGTGATGCATGCTGCCGCCGTGAGTCAGTGCCTGACCGATCCACTTGCCGGCCTCATGCCGACCGAGGAGGGCTCACCGACGGCCTCGATCACGACGTCGACGAGGTCGAACGGGCGTCGCATGGCTCATCGCCATGTCCCGCCGGACCGAGTTCCGCGAGCCGGATTCGGGCCACCTGCAACTGCTCAAAGTTGTTCACCGCGACCTGCTCGCCTACGACCCCGACAGGCCCTCAGACGGGGCGACCGGAAGCCTTCACGAAGCCCAATCGCGGGCAGAAGAAGCCATTCCTGAAGGTTTTGGGTGGCTCGCGCCGGGCTGTTGGCTGGATCGTGGAGGGCCACTACCTTGAGAGCGGCGAAAATCTGGTCGTGTCCGATCTCGACGATTTCGGGCAACAGCGGCACGCTGACTAATACTCCAGCCCTAGATCGTGATCTTCGTGGGGGCCCCTATGGGTTTCGTCAAGGGGAACGGGCTGCGTTCTGGTGGGGTTCGGGGCAGCATGACGTGATGCCTGACCTGTTGTGGGATGACGTAGTGAGCTTCTTCGACCCGGATTTGATGGGGTCGCTGCCGGACGTGGTTGTTCCTGATGCCTCGGTTGGGGACTGGCAGGCGGTTTTGGACCTCGTCAGCGTGAGCGGGTGGAAGTTTCAGTACTCCGAAGGCGAGACTGTGCTGCCAGTGCCTCGGGCGGAGGCAGTTCTGTCTCGCCCGGCTGACGCTGAGTGCCCGGAGCTGAGGGTCTGGCCGGCTGCCGACGTGCTGGCGATCTTCCGGTTCTGGGCGGTGGAGGAGATCGACTTCGATGTTGATCTGCGGGAGCTCCAGGGCCAGGAACGACTGGACGTGTTCTGCGGCTTCCTGCGGGTGGTCGGGCGGCGGTTGGGCAAGCCGGTGCTGATGGTTTCCGAGGGCGGTGACCACAGTCATCCGCTACTCGGGTTCGATGTTGAGGTGGATCAGGTGGTGTTGTTGGCGGACCCGCTGGTCACGTGACCGCCGCGGCTGGCCGAGGTTCGTAGAAGGTGCCGTCGCGGAGCATCGCGAACAGGACGTCGGCCCGGCGTCTGGCGAGGCAGAGGATGGCTTGGGTGTGGTGTTTGCCCTGGGTGATTTTCTTGTCGTAGTAGGTCCTGGACGCGGGATCGGCCAGGGCGGCGAACGTGGACAGGAAGAAGGCCCGTTTGAGTTGCTTGTTCCCCCGGCGGGACGGTTGCTCGCCACGGATCGAGGACCCCGAACTGCGGGTCGCCGGGGCGAGGCCGGCGTAGGCGGCGAGGTGGGCGGCGGAGGGGAAGTTACTGCCGTCGCCGACGTCGATGAGGATGCGGGCTCCGGTCCTGGCCTCGCCCGGGTAGAGGTCGGCGATCCGCGACTTCCGCCCTGGCCTCGACCAGTCGCACCTATAGCCTCCGGTTCCTCTCTTCGAACGCCTTCTTCCCGGTCGGCGGCCCGCCCCCTACGCTTCTGAGATGGGCTCACTTGCCACCGCCGCCGCATCGGCAATACCGCAAGCGGCGCCTGTTGGCTCTCCCGGTAGCCTGCATTGGTGGCTGCTGGTCGGCGGTGGCGCAGGCGTAGTGATTGCGCTCGTGATGAGCAGCGCTCTGTACTGGGCTGCCTACCGCTGGGTCTCTCTTGGCCTCGAAACGGGCAGCTTCTTCTTCGCCCTCGTCGCGCTCGCGGGGGCGGTGCCACCCTTGTACGGTGCGGGGAAGATCGTCGAGGAGGCGCCAAGCGGACCTCCGGCTGACACCAGCGCCTTCCTCCTCCTGCTCGCCGCGAGCGTCGGCGTCGGCGTCATTCTGGTGGGAGCGTTCATTTTGAACACACCCGTTCCTCCGGACTCCGGCTCATTCTTAGCTCGTTCATTCCTGGTTCCTCCCATGGACGACCTGCAGGCGAAGCCCGTAATCAGCATCGCCGTCGCGGTTACTGTGGTTGTGGACGTGCTGGCGGTACTGGGCGCGATCGGCGTCCTTCGCTTGAACCTGGTCAAGGCCGTGGCGTGGGCCTACTTTGGCCTGGGGGCCAGCGTTGTGGTAGCAGGTGCAACGGTCTTCCTCATCGTGGCCGTGGTCCTTGCGACTGCCCCCGGCGGTGACAGCGGCTCAGCCTGAGGGCAGCCCTCCCCATGCTCGCTCGCGACTTCCCGCCCGGCGCTTCTTGTCCTGCGGAGCCAGGACAGGCACGGACGTCGTCGACCGCCCGATCGTGCCGGGCCGCCTGCTGCTATCTCTCGCGAACAGCCACGGACCCGAAGATCGCAACTGCTGCTCAAAGCAGGAGACAAACGCTGCTGCTTGAAGTGAACGATGCCACCCGCGGGTAGACGGGGGCGGTACGAACGCCCAACATCGCCAGGGGAGGGGTGTGATGTTTTTTCGCGCAGGTGCCTTCAAATTGATGGCACGCGCGGCGGTCATGGGCCAGGTGAGGTCCGGCGACACCGCGCGCGGACAGAAAGAGTTCATCAAGGTCCTGGAGTTCGCGCTGGGGCCACGGCGCGACAAGGACCTGTGGTCGGTTTGTCGGGCGCTGGGCGGGATCGCGCGCAAGGCGGCGGCCAGCAGCAGGTACCGCAGCCAGACCGACGTGCTGACGGCGGCTATCGGAGCCAAGACGCGCGGTAAGCCCAGTCTCACCGCGATTCAATGCATTGGCAGCCTGACACGCAACGAGGACCCAGCCATAGCGTGGGCGGGGGAGTTCCTGCAGGCGTGGGCAGTGGAGAAGAGTCGGCCGCGGGCGCGGGAGCTGTACGACGCGGCGCGTAGCGGCGGCGAAGAGCACTGGGTGCAGTGCGTGGGAGAGCTGTACACGGCAACGTGTGCAGTGCTGGAGAGGCTGAGGACGTACCAGGTGCGCTAGACGGGCCGGTAACGCCCCTCGCCGGCCGCTCCCCCGTGCCGGTGGAGGAGGCTGTCTGCTGAACGGAAAGGGCAGGTGGCCGCAGTCCCTCTGGACCTGTATAGGGCATCGTGAGGACATGGACTCAGCCGAAGCCAAAGCCCAGGCACAGCGTCAACTAAGGCGCGCCCTCACCCGTCGCTCCGACGGGAGCCGCGGCCTCTTCGCCCGTCGCGCCTGGCGCCGCCTCGTACAGAACGCCGCCGCAGGCTGGCCCCATGTTCAGGACGCCATCCGCGCTGCCGCCACCGAGCTGCCCCCGTCCGACGTCCTCGAACTCCTCGATGCCGCCCCGCAGCGCGAGGCCGACCGTGCCGCCTACCTCTCCCTCATCGGCCAGCACGAACAGCGCCACGCTCTCGACCCCGACGGCACCCTTTTCGCTGAGGCCTACCACGCCACCGACCCCATCACCAGAAGGCGGCTGCGCACCGTACTCACGGAAACCGGCGATTCCACCGCCCTGCGCAGCGTCGTCACCAGCGACCGGAGCGACCACCTGGCCAGCCTCACCGCCACCGAACTCGGCTACTTCGCAGGCCAGTTAGCCAGTCAAGACCGCTGGGACGATCTGCGCCTGCTCACCCTCAGCCTCGCCCTCCCGCAGGCCGCGACCGTCGCTGCCCTATTCCCGCCACGGCACCGCACCGGCGAACACGCTCCGCTCCTCGACCGGCTCGCCGCCGTACAGGCGGGCCGACTCACCGACACCGTTCGGCGCCTCCCCGCGAGCACCGTCACCCACCTGGACCGGCACTCGACTGATGGCGATATCAGCACGGGCGATATCAGCACCACGGTCTCCTTCTCGCCCGACTCAGCAGAGTTCGCGCTTCTGACTAAACATCACCTCTCCTACGGGGACCGCAAAAGACAACCCCGGGTGGAGACCATCCACGTCGGCTCCGGCGAGGTACGGACACATCCGATCGGGCGCCTCGATCCGCACACAGAGACCAATGGCCTGCTGCACCTCGGCGGCGAAGTCCTACTACAGCTGCGCACCTGGGGTGTCCCCGACCACACGGAGCTGGTGCGCCTGACGCCGACACCCCGGCAGGGCCTGGGCCGCCTCGCCCCACTCTCACGACTGGAGCGCTCCAGCGGCGGCGCTGTCTGCCTCGGCCGGCACGGCGAGCTGATCTTCGCCGACATCGGCTCGGATCAGCTACGCAAGGCCTCCCGGTCACTCACCCTCGGCGAGTCCCATCCGTACGACGATTCCGCCACCAGCGCGATAGCCACGCTTCCCAGCCACGGGCTCGTCGCGGTCGCCCACCGCGGGCGGATGGTAGTGACCGACGAGGACGGAGCGTTGGTAGCCGAATTCGCGACGAACAAGGTCCAGAAGGGGGCAACCGCCCCGGCCGTCGCGTTCACCTCACCCACCTCCATAGCCGTGTGCCACCGTTTCCAGGTGAACATCATGTTTCATACCGGGAAGCTGTACACGGAAATGTGGGACTTCTCCGGCGCTCGGCCGCGCTGCACCGGCAGCCATCGCGGGCGGGTGCTGGACAAGTGGCCGTGGAAGTTCTGGCTCGGCCTGCCCATGGCCGACCACTTCGCGCAGCGACTGTTCTCCATTCGACCCGACGGCTTGCTGGACAACGACGCCCCGCAGCCGGCCAACGCCAAGGGCGGTGGAATGCATCCGACGCAGCGCCGCTTCGGCACACTCTCGCCCCACAAGGACTCAATGATCATCAACGGATACGCAGGGCACTCCGTACACCTGGAGCTGCACAGCCCATACCTGCCGGCCGCACGCGCACTGCTCGAACTTCCGCTGGTCCAGGCCACCCCACGCCATCTCCACGAGGTGGGACAACTCCGCAAGCAGATCCATGACCCGCAGGTCCTCGACGCCCTCACCCACCTCGAACTCTGCCTCGCGGACTATTTCGGTGCGGACAGCTCCCCCGAAGATCGACCCGACGGAGGCTAGGCGCTGAAGGGTCTCCTCAGCGGCGAGCAGGACGTGTTCACCGGGGGCGGTGAACTGATGCGGCAGCACGACCTGCCGATGGAGCGAAGGACGGCGGCGCGGACACCTCGGACGCCCTAGGTGTATTGCCCTGTGAGGTTGGGGACGCGGCTGGCGGGTGGTTTGCCTGCGAGCGCGGTGTGTCCGCGGTGGTGATTGTAGGTGTGCAGCCATTGCGGGAAGGCGTCGCGTCGTTCCTGCTCTGAGCGGTAGGGCTTCGCGTAGGCCCATTCGTCGAGCAGGGTGCGGTTGAGGCGTTCGACCTTGCCGTTGGTCTGTGAGCGGTAGGGCCGGGTTCGCTTGTGGGTGATCCCGGCGGCTGCCAGGGTGTTGCGCCAGGCATGGGACTTGCAGCAGGCGCCGTTGTCGGTGAGGACGCGTTCGACGGTGATCCCGCACGAGGTGAAGAAGGTCTGGGCCCGTTGCCGGAACCCGGTGGCGGTTTCCTTCTTCTCGTCGGTGAGGATCTCGCTGTAGGCGAGGCGGGAGTGGTCGTCGACGGCGGTGTGGATGTAGCTGTAGCCGGACCCGGACCGGGTCTTCCTGCCCGCTTGGCGGCCCAGTGCTTTGTGGCCGCCGCCGTCGGGGATGTTGCCGAGCTTCTTGATGTCCACGTGCACCAGTTCACCGGGCCGGTCGCGTTCGTAGCGGCGGATGACGCGGCCGGTTGCCCGGTCGAGGTGGGTTAGGCGGGCCAGGCCGAAGCGGGTCAGCACGCGGTGGACGGTCGAGGGGACCAGGCTGAGCAGGTGGGCGATGCGGGCAGGTCCCCACCGCCGCAGGATCCGGACCTTGATGATCCGTCGTTCGGTCCGCGTCGGGGTCCGGCGTGGGCTGGTGTGCGGACGGCTTGACCGGTCCGCCATGCCCGCCTCGCCATACAGCCGGTAACGGTCCGCCCATCGCTGGGCTGTCGTCGGTGAGACTTGCAAAACGCTCGGCCGCCCGCCGCAGAGGCCAGCCGTCCTCGACCACACAACGGGCCAGACGCAGACGTCCGGTCTCGGTCAGGGGTGCATTACGGTGTTGATCAACGGCATACGGTTCCGCACTCGGACAGGGATACCGTGGCGAGACCTGCCCCAACGGTACGGGCCGTGGGAGACCGTGTACGGGCTGGCAGCGCGACGGAACGTGGCACCGCATCTTCGAGCAGCTCCAGGCTCGGGCCGACGTGAAGGGCTGATCACCTGGGACATTTCGGTGGGCTCCACGATCGCCCGCGCCCACCAGCATGCCGCTGGCGCCCACAAAAGGGGGATCTGCAGGTCGAGCCGCCCGGCGGGGTCTTCACCGAGCCCGCCGACCACGGACTCGGACGCTCACGCGGCGGGCCGATCACCAAGATCCACCTCCCGGTCGAGCAGGCCCAGAAGCCGATGTCGCTGGTGATCACGGCCGGCCAGCGCGGTGACTCCCCGCAGTTCCGGGTCGTCCTGGGCCGCATCCGCGTGCCCAGGCCCGGCCCGGGACGGCCCCGACAAGGTGCGCGCGGACAAGGCGTACGGCTCCCTCGCGAACCACACATACCTGCGCAGACGCGGCATCCGCTGCACGATCCCGGAGAAGAAGGACCAGATCGCCAACCGCAAGAAGCTCGGCGCCCGCGGTGGTCGGCCACCAACGTTCGACAATGAGGACTACAAGGAGCGCCATGCGGTGGAGTGCGGGATCAATCGTCTGAAGCGCCACCGCGCGGTGGCCACGAGGTACGACAAGCTCTCCGTCCGCTACGAGGCGACGGTGCTGATCGCGGCCATCAACGAGTGGCTGTGACTGCTACCGCTTGCGGGCCAGCAGCTGCACCGCCTGCGACAGGTGGCCGTTCATCGTGGTGACCTCGATCCCGCGCTCGTCCACCAGGTCGAAGTCCGACAACAAAGCGCGTAGCTCCGCAATGTCGTGGTGTCGGCATACCGCACCGTCGTCCGTGGCGAACACGCCGTACGGTGTGCCAAATTGCCGGGCGTAGGCCGCGTAGCGGCTGTGGTTTCGTTCGTCGTCCTGCAAGCCGATGTCGCTGATGTAGAGCAGCCCGCCAGGTGCGAGGACGCGGTTCAGCTCGCCGACCAGCGCTCGCTGGGCATCGGCGTCGGGGATACACGTCACCACTGCGAACAGCAGGACGACATCGAAGCTTCCCGATGCGTCAATCAGGTCCGGCGGGGACTTCAGAACGGCAAAGCGCAGGTCAGGCCGCATCCGACGGCCCCGCTCGATCAGCGCGGGAGACAGGTCCACACCGGAAACATCACGGAAGCCGTGCTCGCTCAGCTCGGCCATGACACGACCGTATCCACAGCCGTAGTCCAAGACCCGAGCGTCCGGATCCACCCCCGCCGGCCAGCTGAGATTTACCGGATGGGTGAACGTCTTTGTTGTACCGACACTGTCCCAGTACGCGATCTGACTACCAAGATCCTTCATGCGAGTGCAGCATCCGGCCCTCCCGGCTCCGCACATCACTACTTGATCCACTTCTGAAACGGGCCCAGCAGCGCCGCGCGAGGTTCCAAGCGTCAGCCACGGGAAATTACGTGACGCCGGGCAAATAGCCGCCTGGAGCGGATCCCGCAACCGTACCGGCCGGCACTTGCGCTCGGTCCGCCTCGGTCGAGCCTGAGTACGTGCCCAGCAGGCGCGGGTTTCGGTCCGCGCGCGTGGACGGCTGTCGCCCGGCCGCAGTCCGGGGAATGAGTTGGACGGCCTCACCGACTCCACCTGCCGGCCGAACAGATTTCGGGACCGTGTGGTCATGTTCGACAACTGTTTGGCTGACCGCGGGCAAGTGCCAGGTTGATGCGAGGGCGGGCCGTCCCGTGGGTGTGGCGTGGGTCATGGCAACGCTCACCCCATGAGCGGACAGGAGAGAGTGTGAATCCCTCAACTCGCGCTCGTATTCGGGACGGCGATCCGGCGGCTTTTGAGCAGCTCTTCGAAGATCACGCCCGGGTGGTCTACCGCTACGCCCTGCGCACCACGGGGAATTGGGCCACGGCGGAGGACGTCGTTTCGCTCACGTTCCTCGAGGCGTGGCGGCTGCGGCAGAAAGCGCATCCGGGCGGGGATAGCCTGCTTCCCTGGCTTCTCGGTGTCGCCACCAACGTTATGCGCAATACCTCCAGAGCCGCCCGGCGCCACGACGGCGCCGTCGCGCGGCTGCCCGCCCCCGAGGCCGCTCCTGACTTTGCCGACGGACTCGTCGGTCAGCTGGCGGACGCTGAGGAGCTGGCCGCTGCCCGGGCCGCGCTGAGCACTCTCAGGCGCGCGGAGCGGGAGGTCTTCACGCTTTGCGTGTGGGAGGGCCTCAGCCACGGGGAGGCCGCACAGGCGCTCGGGATCGCTGTCGGCAGTGTGCGCGCGCGGCTGTCCCGGGCGCGTGCTCGTCTGCGCGAGCACACCGAGGCGGAACTTGTGCGCAGCCGGATGCAACGCTCCGCCGCCCGCGGACAGTTCATCAACAACCGCATCAACGCGGCAAGGCCGACAGAGAAAGGAATCCGATGAACGTCTTCCCGCGACGGTCCGCCGGCTCGACGCACGCCCCCGCGAGCGGGCATGTGCCCGATGGCGGGGCGCTGTCCGAGGCTCAAGCCGGGCCCTCCGCACCGGACGTACCGGACCTCCCCGTCGGCCGCCAGAGCCTGCTCAAGGAGCACTTTATGCAGTCCATCACCAAGCATCCCGCTACTCGCGAGACCGTCGACGCCCCCGTGCCGCATGGTTCATGGCGCCGGCGCACCGCACTCGTCCTGGCGCCGGCCCTCGCCGTTGCCGCGGTCGTCACCGCTGCCGGTCTCGGCGGATTTTTCAGCCAGGGAGGGGCGGGCGGGAGCAGCGCCGCCACGGCTGCCGAACACCAGGAGGCAGCAGGGCTGCTGGACCGGATCGCCAACGTCGCCGCCCAAGGTGACTCCGGGAAAGTCGCCGACAGTCAGTACGTGTACACCCACGTCAAGGGGCGGCAGCGGACGTTTCAGGACGGGAAAATACAGACCGCGACGGTGCCCTACGAGCGTGAGGACTGGCACGCGGTCGACGGCAGCCGCCACGGCCTCGCGGTGCAAAAAGTGGGTCCTGGCGCCGGAGTGCCCGAGGGCCCCCAGCGCATGACGTTGGACAGCGACCCCAACTACACCACGTACCGGGAACTCGCCGCCCTGCCGACCGAGCCGGGCGCGCTGCTGGACAAGATCTACGCGGACACCAAGGGCCAGGGCCCCACGCAAGCACAGGCAGCCTTCGAAGCCATCGGCTCGATGCTGGACGAGGCCCTCGTCGTTCCGGACGTTGACGCTGCTCTCTACCGCGCTGCCGCGCGGATCCCTGGTGTGGTGGTACAGCAGGATGCCGTGGACGGCGCCGGACGTCAGGGCATCGGCCTCACGCTGAAGGGCGCTCATGGCGACCGCACCAGCTGGGTGTTCGATCCCGTCCGGCTCACGTATCTCGGTACGAATGAAGTCGCCCTGATCCAGGTCGGCATCGTCGACAAGGTGGAACAGCGCCCGTAGCCGCAGAGCAGTACATACCGTCGGGGGGGGGGGGGGGGCCCGGGGGGCCCCCCCCCCCCGGGGGGGGGGGGCGGGGGGGCGCCGCGGGGGGGGGGGGGGCGGGGTGGGGGGGGGGGGGGGGGGGGGGGGGGT
>NZ_JBITEV010000001.1:714222-941115 GCF_044455465.1 Streptomyces sp. NPDC051217 | reverse complement strand
CTGTTCGTGGTCACATTTGCCGGGCCCCCCCCCCCCGGGGCCCGGCCCCCCGGGGGCCCCCCCCCCCGGGGCCCGCCCCCCCCCCCCCGCCGGGGGGGGGGGGGGGGCCCCCCCCCCCCCCCCCCGACTACGGTGGTGGGACGCACATCGTCAGCGGCGTCACGGAATTGTGTTCGCGGGTTGCGTGGTCGGCGGGCGGCGAGGTCAGAATTCGAGGACCAGCCGGCCCCGGAAGCCCCCGGCTTCGAGCAGTCGGTGGGCGTCCGCGGCCTGCTCCGGGGGAAACGTCCGGGCCACGCGTGTGGTGAGCGCTCCGCTCTCGACGGCGTGGCGCAGTGCGTCGAGTTTCCGGCGGTCGCCGAAATAGTCCGGCACGTAGACCATGTGGGAGCGAACGCCGCGTCGGCGCGTCTCCGTCTCGCCGGCGGGGTACGGGCTCTCGCCCCGTACGGCTGCCATGCCACCGCCGTCGCGGACGGCTTGGACCAGCCGGGAGACACCGATCGACGCGCCGTCAACCAGGCCGTCGGCCCCTCCCGGCACGGCGCTCAGGAAGCTGCG
This sequence comes from Streptomyces sp. NPDC051217, assembly GCF_044455465.1. NCBI lineage: Bacteria > Bacillati > Actinomycetota > Actinomycetes > Kitasatosporales > Streptomycetaceae > Streptomyces > Streptomyces sp. NPDC051217. The sequence continues at coordinate 940,554 of NZ_JBITEV010000001.1, read as the reverse complement.
CGCGGCGTCGCCGCCCCGCGGCACGATCATGTCCGCCCCGAGACCGCGCACGAGTTCCTCGTCCGCGGGGGAGGAGTCCGCGACGACGCTGAGGCCGTCGGCCTTGGCCAGCTGGACGACATATCCGCCGAAGCCGCCCGCAGCACCGGTGACCGCCAAAGTCTGTCCGGGAGTAAGGGCGAGGAGGTCGAGGGCGAGACGGGCGGTGAGACCGTTCATGGGCACGGTCGCCGCCTCCACATGGGTCGTGTCGGCGGGTGCCCGTACGACCCACTCGGCCGCCAGGACGACGTACTCGGTGTAGGCGCCGCCCTGAGCGCGGTTCGGCATCACCATCGCCATGACGCGGTCGCCGATCCGCAGGTCGGTGACCGTGCCGTCGCCGATCTCGTCCAGGACGCCTGCGGCTTCCATGCCCGGGATGTACGGCGGGCCGAGAGCGGCCAGGGGCACCGCCCCTATTCTCATGTCCCTGTCGCCCGGATTGACAGTGGCGGCGTGGACGCGGATGCGGACCTCGCCGGGGCCGGCGTGCGGTTCCGGTACTTCGAAGACCTGGAGGACCTCAGGCCCTCCGAACCGGGACAGTCCTGCGGCTTTCATGGGGTCTCCCTTGATCGATGGACGCCGGTGCGTCGGGACCGGTCGGGTGAGGGACCCGGCCGGTCATGGGGTGAGTCAGGCATGTGAGGGTCAGGCGGCCGGGGGAAGGCCGCCATCGAGCAGGTCGATCCGCAGGCGGTCCAGTCTCAGGTAGTGGATCAGCCAACTGCCGTCGATCTTCCGGTACCGCTCGTGGTAGTGGCCGGATCCGCGCAGCCCCTGGCGCGCCCCGCCCGTCTCGGGGAAGACGATGTAGTCGGCCATTCCCCAGATTCCGGTGGCCGTGTCGGGGCTCTGGATGTCGATCTCCGGCATGTGGCCCACGTGCGTGGTGGTGGCGTTCGCGAGCCACTCCCGGGTGTCGCGGACCAGGGCGGTGGGGGTGCGGACGACCGAGTCGATCTCCACGTGGGCGTCCGGTGTGAAGACCTCGCGCCATCCCTGCCAGTCCTTGGTGTCGACCAGGCGGAAGTAACGCGCTTTTAGGCGCTTGATCTCTTCGATGTCGGTGAGACGCCGCAGCGCGTCGTACTCGTGCTCGGTGTGGTTCATGGCGGCACCCTTGCGTATCGTGTGGCAGAGCCTGAAGCCAGCAGTTATCTTGACTATTCATTACAGATTGGCGACGCGAAAACCAAAGCCCTCCAGCCGGACGGCCGCTCCGCTCGCTAGTCGAAGCAGGCTGTGGCGACCTCGACCGTGGTCATGAGGGACCGCCGGTCGGGGTTGATGGCGCCCATGACGCGTAGTCCCTGTGCGGTCATGACGAAGAAGCGGGCAAGGTCGCTCGCGGGGCGGTCGCTTGAGATCTCGCCGCTCGCCTGCGCGTGGCTGATCACCTCGGTGAGTGCGTCCTCGAGGGTGTCGACGGTGGAACGCAGGCGCTCCGCGATGACGCGATCGTGGGGAACGCGCTCGGTGGCCGCGCTCACGATGAGGCAGGCCAGCCGGTTGCCGTCGTTGACGATGTCGTCGACCAGGTCCACCAGGACCTCGCGGACCAGTTCGCGAACCGGGGCGCCGCTCTGGAAGATGTCGATCAGAGGCAGGGCGTACTTCTCCCGGTACCGATCGACGGCAGCCAGGTACAAGCCTTCCTTGCTGCCGAATGCCGCGTAGAGCGACCCTCGCCCCACCCCTGTGGCGTCGACGAGGTCCTGTATGGACGTCCCCTCGAAACCACGACCGCGAAACGCGGTCATGGCCGCCTCCACGGCGGCCTCCGTATCGAACTCTCTGACCCTGGCCATGCGAACACCGTACGCGATATGGAACGTATGGTCAAAGACCGAATACCATCCGACGTGGGCATTAAACTCAAATCTTGACCGATTGTTCAAGAATGGGTTATCTTCGCTGCCGGGGTCGGTGCAGTACTGACCGCCGCCCTCGCCCGATCGGGGGGTTTGGCGCCCGAGCGAGGGTGTTCCGCCCGGTGGCGCGGAGCGTTCACGGCAGATCTGTCGCCTGATTCTCAGCTGCCCGCCGCGCCCGTGCGGCCCGGCACGCCTTCGAACACCGCGCACAGAGAACAGGGAAGAGAGAGACACGATGAAGGCAGTAGTAGTGCAGGAATTCGGAGGGCCGGAGGTCCTGCGGGTGCGGGAGGTCCCTGAGCCGCACGCAGGCGTCGGCGAAGTGCGTATCCGCGTGCACAGTGCACCGGTCACCCCGGGGGACGCGCTGATGCGAAGCGGTGCGTACCCCTTCGCCGTGGCGAAAGCGCCGTACATCTTCGGCATGGACGTGGGCGGAGTGATCGACGAGATCGGCGAGGGCAGCGACACCGGCCTGCGTGTGGGCGATCGCGTCATCAGTCCCCTCAGGCCGGACAGTGAGTACGGCGGCGGCTACGCGGAGTATGTCGTCACACCGGCCAGCTGGCCGGTGCCGGTGCCCTCCAGTTGGTCCGACGTCGGTCTCACCGAGGCCTCGACGCTCTCCATGAACGGGCTGACCGCCCGGCACGCCCTCGACCTGCTGGCCCTCTCCCCGGGGGACACGGTCGCGATCACCGGGGCCGCCGGCGCTGTCGGCGGATTCGCCGTGCAGCTGGCGAAGGCCGATGGGCTCCACGTGGTCGCCGACGCCTCACCCACCGACGAGGCCCTGGTCACGTCGCTGGGCGCGGATATCGTGGTTCCCCGCGGGAGTGATGTCGCGCGTCAGGTGCTGCGCACCGTGCCGACGGGCGTCCGCGGCGCCGTCGACGCCGCCCTCATCGGCGCATCCCTCAGCGAGGCCATCCTCGACGGTGGACGGATCGCCGCCGTACGTCCGGACGCCACGGACCTCCCGCGCGGCATTACCCGCGAGAACGTCTTCGCCCCCGCCTATTACGGGACCCCGCACCTCCAGAAGCTGACCCGGCAGGTCGAGGACGGCAAGCTGACACTCCGCGTGGCCCAGACCTACGCCCCCGAGCATGCCTCCGAAGCGCACCACCGCATCGAATCCGGTGGGACCCGCGGACGACTGGTCATCGTGTTCGGACAGGCCGACTGACGGGGTCAGCGGAGGGCGAACGGGCCAGCCATCGGCTTAATTTTGACTGAACATTCCATATAGGCCTACCGCAGGCCAGCACCGCTGACCTGCGGCATTCATCAGAAGAATCAGCAAGGAGAAGGTGCGAAGATGCGAGTACAGCGTTTCAAGAAGCTTGCGGGACAGCGCTCGATGCGCGTGGGTGCGGCCGCCGCCGTGATCCTGGCCGGAGGAGGTACGGCGGTCGCCGTCGCCTCCCAGTCGGCGAACGCGAGCCCCGCACACGTTCGGAGTCACGAGAGCGCGTCCACCGCCGCGACCGTGCGCGAGCTTACCGACGTCCACGACATCGAGCAGCTCAAGGCCGGCTACTTCCGCGACATCGACACCAAGCAATGGGCGGAGCTGCAGGCGCGCTTCACCCCCGACGCGCACATCAACACCGGCCAGCAGTTCAACAGCCCGGCGGCCCTGGTGAAGGCATCCAAGGCTCTCATCGGTGACGCGCCCACCGCTCACCAGGGGTTCCTCCCTGAGATTACGGTCAACGGGGACGTAGCCACCGGTACTTGGGCCATGGAGGACTACGTGAACCTCAAGGCCGGCGGGGGCTTCCACGGCTACGGCGAGTACCACGACACCTACAAGCGCGTTCACGGCCACTGGTACATCAGCGGGTCGGACCTCACTCGCTTCCGACTGGACACACTGCCCGACCAGAGCGCTTCGCCGAAGGGCTGAAACACGGTCTGTCCGGGGCCGCGTGAGGTTCCCCGTCTGCCGGCAGGCCGCCGTCCCATGGGACGTGGGCTTCGCGACCAAGCCGCAGCTCGCCCTGCAGATGATCGAACGCGCCCTGGATGCCGGAGCCCCGGCCGGCTGGGCGGCCGGCGACAAGCCGAGACTGCGCGCTGCCCTGGAAGCACGCGGGCTCGGCTACGTGCTCGCGGTCTCCCGCACCCACCGCGTCCCCACACCAGCCGGTCCCCAGCGCGCCGACCTGCTGGCCAAACGCATCCCGCGCAGGGCCTGGCAGAAGCTGTCCGCCGGACGCGGCGCGAAGGGACACCGCTGGTACGACTGGGCGATGGTCGCCATCACGACAGGTGATCCGACGGGCCATCAGCACCTCATGATCCGCCGCAACCGCACCACCGGTGAACTGGCCTACTACCGCTGCTACTCGCCCCGAGCAGTGCCGCTGACCACACTGGTCAAGGTCGCGGGAAGCCGCTGGACGGTGGAGGAAACATTCCAGAGCTCGAAGGGTCTGGCTGGACTGGATGAGCACCAAGTACGCCGCTGGGACTCCTGGCACCGCTGGGTCACCCTGGCCCTGCTCGCCCATGCCTTCCTCGCCGTGACTGCCGCCCTCGAACGCCGCGACCAGATACCAGCCGACGACGGGACCAGCCCTGGCGGACTGGTCCCGCTCACCTGCAACGAGATCCAGCGCCTGTTCACCGCCGTGGTCGTCCGGCCTGTCCGGGACACCGCCCACCGACTGCACTGGTCCACCTGGCGCCGACGTCACCAAGCCCGCGCCCGCCACAGTCACTACCGCCGGCAAGCCGGCCTTCAACCATGAAGATCACGATCTACGGCTGGAGTACTAAGCTCCGCCCCCATGGAACACAACCAAGCCCTGCTGCGGGCGATCGGCATCCTCACCCAAGGGAAACGGTGGGCTGACGCTTCGCCAGAGGACATCGAAGCCGAGATCGCAGAGAGCAGCCCAATAGCGCAGCTCCTCTCCGACTTCCTGCCTCCGATACCCATTCCTCCGGATGCGGCACCGCATGAGGTGTTGCGCGCAGTCTCGGAAGCCCTGACGCCCGCAGTCGCGAACCTGACGGGCGCCTTCGCCTTCATCTACAGCGAACTGGCCCAGGTTCACGACGCAGGCCGGACCGACATCAAGTCCGCCGACCTCCTCCGCGATCTCGCACTCCGGTACGCGGCGAACGAGCCGAACGACGGCTGACCGGTCGAAACGGCGCCGCAAGCGGGACGGTGTACGCCTGGCCGGGCCCGATAACCGCGTGCCCGGCCAGGCGCGCGTCAGACGGCGATGAACAACTGCGGAAGCGAGTACAGGTCGACGACGGTGGCCCGATACTGCTCGGTCGGGATCATCGCGAGGAGCTTGTCTGTGATCCGCTCGACGGGTTCGGTGGGAAAGATCCCAAGCGTGGTCAGGGCCATTTCGAAGGCGCGCCGGTGTGGTCCCCGCGCAGGCGGGGGGAGCCGTCCACTTACCCAGGATGTCAGCCATCCGCGCCAGCGGAGAGCACCGCCCATTGCCGCAGAGGAACAAGGCCGACCTCCAGCGCAGAGCCCCGACCCCGCCGCGCTGCCCTACGAGTAGAACCGAAAGGGAGTCAGCCGTGGGAGCCCTCTGGGACTTTTCTGGGACTTCCGGCTTCATCAACCGCCACGAGCATGAAACAACTGAAAGACCATTCAAGCAGGTCAGCGGCCAAAGACCCCTCATCGTGGCAGGTCACCGCCCTGGCCGGTCTCTTCCGCGACATCTGACCAGCCGCGATCGGCAGCTCTGCGCTCCAGCGTCAACTGCCTTTGCCAACCTGTCGGCAATTGCCACCTCGACAAGACCCGACCTGCCCAACAGATCGACTGACACCCCATCAGAACGAGCGTCAAATGAGCGTCACGAGCGTCAAGATATCGCCCGTAACGCCCACACCGCACCTAATGCGCGCTCACAAGTCACCAGGTCAGGAGGACTTTGCGATGGTTCCAGGATCGCCACGCACTCCGCGTGGTGCGTCATCGAGAACAGGTCAAAGTTTCCGTTCGCTTGCTGCCGACCACCGCCGACTCGGCAGGAAATACCCGAAGCTATTCCCGCGTGATCGGCTTGGGCTCCACATCTTTCCCACCATCTGACTAACCTCGATCTTTCATAGGAGCCCGTCAGCTTGATGACGGGCTCTTCTTCGTTTGCTGTGGCGGGTGTTGGGGTGTGCAGGCAGGGCGGTGGCCCGGCTGTCGCGTCGGGTGGGCGCCGGGTTCCACGTCTCCGGTAGGTGTTTCAGGCTCGTCAGGACGGGTGGATCTGCTGGTCAGCCGGGGTTGGGGAGGGCGTCGAGTCGCTCGATTGCGGCCGTGATGATGTCGGTCCAATGTCGGTCCAGGACCAGTGGGCTGTGAATCTCAGGTGGTGCCGGCGGCGGGCGGTCGTGACGATCTGGGCGGCGGCGGAGAAGAGCCGGAGCCACAGACGGCGGGGCTCCCACCTGCGGGTTTCGCCGGTCAGAGCGAGCATGGGCATCCAGGCCAGCAGGTCGAGGGCGATCTGGACGATCTCCAGCCAGATCTGGTTCTGCGCGGTGTCGTGCAGGGGCAGGTTGCGCGGGCCGGTGGCGCGGGCGCCTCGGATGCGGTCCTCGGCTCGGGCACGTTGTCGGTGGCGAAGTTCGAGGGCGGCGATCGGGATGCTGGTGGTGTTGGTGGCGAATGCGGTGAGCCGCAGCCCGTCGGCGTCGGTGAGGCGCAACTGGGCCCCGGGATGGGGCCTTTCCTTGCGGACGATCAGCCGCATCCCCTTGGGCCAGGCGTCTCCGTCCAGTTCGGCGACCCAGGCGCCGTCGCGGATCTCGCCGTCGGGTTCGACGGCCGGTGTCCAGGCGGTGTCGGGAACCCGGAGCACGGCTTGGTGGATCTGCTCAGTGATGGTCATGCCGACCGAATAGGACAGCCACCGGCCGCGCTGGGCGAGCCAGGCGACGAAGGCGTGGGTGCCGCCTGCGGAGTCGGTACGAAATCAGCGTCCGGCGTCCGCGCCGGTACTTCTTCGGCATCTGAGCCAAGGCGAGTTGGGCCGTGGTGATGTGGTCGTCGGCGGTGTTGCTGCCCGCATTCCCGGGCCGCGGTATGGCGGCGACCGGCTCTCCGCTGCCGCCGCTTCCGTGGTCGACGAACCCCATCAGCGGGTGGTGGCCGAAGGTCTTCTTCCAGGTCGCGGCGGCATCCTGTTTCTCGGAGTGGGCCAGTACGAGCACCCCGTCCAGGTCTACGACCACAGAGCCGCCGGCATCCGGGGCCGCGTCCTTGGCCATACTCCAGACGTGCTCGCGCGCTTCGGCCCGCGCGATCCGTATCGCGTGAAGGGTTTTGGGCCCGGCCGCGGCGAGGGTGTCGATGAGGCGGGAAACCGTCGGGTCGGAGGCCACCGGCCCGAACACGGCCCGGCTCCGCCCGCAACATCCCAGTATCCGCGAGGCAGTCGCCGCCCAGCGCGACCGCGAGAGCCACATCCAGCAGAATCTTGCCCGGATCGTGCACCGCCCGCGACTTGCGCCAGGGCATCAGCGCCGCCGATACCGCCTGATCCAGCCCGGCCTTGCGGACCGTCTCGACCAGCAGCACAGCCCCAGCCTGGGACACCACCGCACGGCCGCCGCCCTCGATGCGGACGCGGGGATAGGACCCGATACTCTTCTTCACCTGGGAAGTGCGTCCGACGGTGGCAGGAACAAGGACCTCGACAATCCTCATTCTTGCTGGTCAGAGGCACTTTCCGGTTACGTGACCGCCCGTCGGACACTCCGCTTCACGAAAGCGCGAGGCTAGGAAGCGTCGGTCACCGGCGCCCGGTCCCCCCGTACGGAGCAGGTAGGCCAGGCCGATGGCAACGCGGTCAGAGCGGCGTCGATGGTGGTGCGGTGCGGACGGTACCGCCGTCTCCCGAGGGTTATGGCGCGAGCCGGAAGATTGGCCATCCGATCTCGGTGTGCCAGAAGTCGGGGTTGTTAGTGTCGCGTGGCCCGGCAAGGTAGGTCTCATGCACGGGGCCGGCGACTGCGAGGGTGTGGTTGACCACCCATTCGCCGAGACGGCCGTAGGTGATGCCGATGTCGTCATGGGGTCCGCGGTGAGTGGTCACGGCGAGCTCGACCGCAGCGAGATCGAGGACTTCAACGCCGCGGGATGGATGCAGGTGGTGAAAGGGTCGGAAGACTGTCACCGTGCCGCTGCCCTCGGTGAACAGCTCGTTGTCGTAGCGGCCACCGGGCGGGCCGGTGCGCTGCTCGGTGGGGACGGCCGCGTCAAGCTTGGCCATGGCGATGTCGTACCAGCCGGTGACGCTATCCAGATCGACCTCGCCGCTGATCGCGGCGACCTGGCGTGCCGGTAGAGAGCGGAGCTCGACCTGCAACTCCTCGACCTCTGGCCGAAGCAGTTGCCGCAACGAGATGACGGCCGCGCGGGTGCGGTCGAGAGTGACTTCGAGTCGTTCGAGGTGGCCGGCGATCAGCGCGGCCCGCTGCGTCGGGTCGTCGGTGGCGAGGACGGTCTTGACCTCGGCCAGGGGTACGTCGAGTTCGCGGAGCCGATGGATCACCTGGGCAGAGGGGATCTGGTCGGCTTCGTAATAGCGATAGCCGGTGAAGGGGTCGACACTGGCGGGGGCGAGCAGTCCGGCCTCGTGATAGCGGCGCAGAGTTCGCACGCTCAATTGCGTCAACGCCGCGAATTCCCCGATCGCCAGTCGTGCCCGCATACCGACAGTCTCCGCTCTCCCCCTGGGGGAGAGTCAACCACTTGACCCTCTCCCCGCGGGAGACCTCATGGTGGCACACATGATCAACCAGCCTCCTGCCACATCCATCGACACAGCCGACCTGCCGCAGGTGATCACGACCTTCCTCGACGCGCAGTTTGCCCATGATGCCGACGCCGCAGTTCCGCTGTGCCTGCCCGACGCCGTCGTCACTGATGAGGGCCGTACCTTCTGCGGCCACGACAAGATCCGCGACTGGGTCACGAACGCGGCGAGCGAATTCACCTACACGACCGAGCTCACTGGCGCGTCCCGCCTCGATGACACGCACTACGGCGCGATCCACCACCTCGAAGGCGACTTCCCGGGCGGCGTCGCTGATCTGCATTTCCGGTTCGCGCTGCGCGACGGCCTCATCGAGACCCTGACGATCGAGCCCTGAGCCGTGGCAGTCCAGCTCCCCGAGGCGATATCGGCGTTCCTCACCGCCGCTAATGCGGCAGACTCAGCAGCCCTCCTGGATTGTTTTGCCGAGGACGCAATGGTGATTGATGTGCGGCGCGAGTTCCTCGGCCGCGCCGAGATCAAGCGCTGGAGCGATAGCGAGATCTTCCCCGACAACGTTGTTCAAACGGTTGAGGGCGTTCGCGAACACTTCGGCGACTTCGTCATGCTCCTCAAAGTCGACGGCGACTTCGACAGGACCAATCTGTCCGACCCGCTGCTGCTCACCGGCTACTTCACGCTGCGAGGGGACAAGATTGTGCGGCTCATCATCATCGAGATGCTGCCATCACATATGTCGCTGGCAGAAGTCCTCGCGCTCTGAACCCTCCAAATCATTTCCCGTCCCAACTGCTAGGAGCAGATGATGACCGACCTCTCGGGCAAGGTTGCCCTCGTCACCGGAGCCTCGAAGGGTATTGGCGTCGCGATCGCCAAGCATCTCGCCGCGTGCGGCGCCGCCGTCGCCGTGAACTACGCGACCAGTCGCGAAGGTGCCGAACGCGTCGTCGAAGAGATCACTGGATCCGGCAGTCAGGCCGTCGCGGTGCAGGCCGACGTCAGCAAGGAAGCTGAGGTCGATCTCATGTTCAAGCAGGTCACCGCCAGCCTGGGTCGCGTGGACATTGTGATCAACAATGCAGGACGGTTCCTCATGGGGTCGCTGGACAGCATCAGCGAGGACGCGTATCGGCACAACTTCGACACCAATGTGCTTGGTCTGTTGCTGGTCGCGAAGGCTGGGGTCGAACAGTTCGGACCGGAGGGCGGTGTCATCGTCAACATCGCATCGGCGATCACCAGGGCCCCTAAGCCTTCCGGGCTTGGCTACGGCGCCTCCAAAGCAGCTGCGGATTACATCACCAAGGCATTGGCCATCGAGCTGGGGCCGCGGAAAATCCGGGTGAACTCGGTTGTACCGGGAATGGTTGACACGGAGGGCGCTCACGCGGTCGGGGCCTTCGCGCAGGAGGCCGTCGATGCCACGGTGGCGCGGACGCCACTCGGGCGCCCGGGCCAGCCCACCGACATCGCGCCGGTCGTCGCCTTCCTCTCCTCTGACGACGCGCAGTGGGTCACCGGAGAACTCGTCGGGGCGACAGGCGGGTTGTACTGACATCGGCCCGGTGGTCATGCCGATCATGGACGCCTTCGGCATGTACGGGCGGATGGGACGGTTCTACTACCTCGACCAACTCGCTCCGAGCTGCCTCCAGGCTCACGGGTTGCCCCTCCATCCCGACGCCGCGCTGACCGCCCTCGACATCGCCCCAGCCACCCCGCTCGCTGGCGCACCCACATTCGCTCCGCATCGGTACCGAAGAACGGGATGCTCACCTCGCAACGCCAGCCGGCGACAACCCGGTCTGGGATCCGTGCTGCCAGCGGCCCTCACCGTGAATTGCCTACCCCCTGGTCAGCGGGTGGCCGGGAGAGAGCGTGAGACGGGACGGACAGCAGGCGAGCACCCTGCTCATGTGTGAACCGCCTTGCCACTCCGGAGCGAAACGGTGTGGGTTCCCCCGCGGAAGGGCAGGGGGCGACACAGTTACAGGATCTGTTCGATCCACCAGAAGGCGAGGCCGGCTGTGCCGATGCCGTAGCAGGCGCCGCGCAGGGCGTACGCGGCCATGACCCGGCGGCGGCGCACGAGCCAGCGGCGAAAGCCGGGGCCCGACTCCTGCGTCGCCGGCGGGTGGTGGGGCTTAGAAGTCGTTTCATTTGGTGAGGCGGCGGTGGCAGATGAGTGTGGCTGCGATGGCGAGGAGGGCGAGGAAGTGTTCGGCTTTGCGTTCGTAGCGGCGGTGGAGGCGTCGGCAGCCGGCCGGCCACGAGACGGTCCGTTCGACGACCCATCGGTGGCGGCCGAGCCGCTGCGAACTCTCGACACCTTTGCGGGCGATGCGGTGGGTGATACCGCGACTGCGGAGCCATCGGCGCAGGTGGTTGTAGTCGTAGCCCTTGCCGGCACGCAGTCTGCCGGGCCGCCGACGGCGGGGGCCACGCCGGGAGCGGATGGGCGGAATACCGCGCACGAGCGGCTTAAGGCCCTGGCTGTCGTGCATGTTCGCGCCGGAAATCCCCAGCGACAGCGGAAGACCGTTCCGGCCGGTGATCAGGTGGATCTTCGATCCCGACTTGCCACGGCCGGTCGGATTCGGTCCCGTCAACGACCCCCTTTCGCCGCCCGGACACTGACGGAATCAATCGCGCACCGCGACCAGTCCAGCTCACCGCGGGCACCGAGCTCATCAAGGACAACACGGTGCACCCGCGCCCACACCCGCGCTTCCGACCACTGTGCGAACCGTCGGCAGACCGTGGGCCAGGCCGGCCCGAACACCGGCGGCAACTGCCGTCACGTGCAACCCGACGTGGCCACGAACAAGATCGCCGCCAGCACCTCACGATCACCCGCCCGAGCCCGGCCGCCACCCTGGGGACGTATCACCTCCGTCGGCGGCACCACCCGACGAAACAACACCCACAACTCATCCGGCACCAACCGCTCAACCAAGTCCGTCATGCACGGTTCAACGAACGACCAAGCCATAAGAAACGACGTCTTAACGTGTGCGACGTCGTGTCGCACCTTGAGACGGCTGATCCCACATTCGACAGCGTGCCGCGCCTTGTAGTCCTGACGGTCGAAAGCGGGTGGACGGCCACCGTTACGGCCCCGGCGCCTGCGATTGCGGACCTGATCGGCCCGCTCGGGAATCGTGCACCTGATGCCGCGTCTGCGCAGGTAAGCGCGATTCGCGCGCGAGGAGTACGCCCTGTCTCCGCGCACCCGCAGTGGTCGGCACCTTGGCCGGCCCACACCGTGCCGGGGCACCCCGATCGCGTCCAGGACCGGCGAGAACTGCGGGCTGTCACCGCGCTGCCCTGCGGTGATCAGCAACGACAACGGCTTCTGTCCTTGTTCACACGCCAGATGGACCTTCGTCGTGAACCCGCCTCGCGACCTGCCCAGCCCGTGGTCCTCGGGTTCTTCGCTCAGACCGCCCGGCGGTTCCTTCTGCACAGCACCGTACCGACGGGCACCAGCTGCGTGCCGATGCGCACGGCAGACCGTCGAGTCGACACTGACTTCCCAGAAGATCAATCCGGACGCATCCGCCCTCGCCTGCAACAAGGCCAGCAGCCGGGCCCACACGCCCCGACGCTGCCACCTCCGGAACAGTCCGTACACCGTCTGCCACGGCCCGTACTCAACCGGCAGATCCCGCCACGGAACACCGGTCCGAACGCGCCACCGGACACCGTCCACCAACCGCCGACAGCCCGGCCACTTGCGACTCACACCCACCGCAGGCAGCAACGACTCCAGCACCGACCAGGTCACACCGCGCGCAAAAGCCACGACCAGTTGTAGGTGCCCGGGCCAAATCGATAGCGCGGCAGGGTGTCCGGACCGCAGGAGGCCGTGCCGAGGCCGCGGTGCGCCGCGTCGATGTGGACCACGCAGCCCCGTCGTGGCACGAGTTCGTCGTGATGCGCCGCCGCGGCGAGATCGGCCGCCCGGTGGTGGGCGACCGACACCTGTCGGGGAGCGTCAAGCTGCACCGACAAACCCCTGCCGGTGCCGGACAGCAGTGAGAGTGCGCGTACCCCCGACCGTCCGCCGCTCTCCTGCGGTCGCAGGTAGGGGGTGAACAGCTCGGTGATCCGGGCGCGGTGATGCCCGACGGGGCCGCCGGCCCGCCGGTCCGGATAGGTCTCCCACGGCCCCTGACCGAACCACTCCACTCGCTCCAGGCCGCCCACCGTCTCGAAGACCGTGCCGACCCTCGCGACATCGGTCACCCCATCGGGCAGGACAGCTGTCTCCTCGATGAGAAGGCCGCCGTCGGGGAGCCGGCTGACGGCCTGCTGGTGCTCGACCACGCCGCCTGCTGTGCGGTACGCGCCGCGCACCGTGACCCGGTCCCCGCGACGGTCCGTCGAGACGTGTTCGCGTACGAGATCATCGAGTCCCAGTCGATGCCAGTGTTCGGCCACCCCGCCCAGCAGGTCGTTGTCGGTCGGCGCTCGCCACAGGCTCAGTACGGGCGGTGCCGTCAGCAGTGGGGACACAAGACGTCCCTCCACATCGAGCTCCACCCCGGCGCTCGTACCCGGACCAGAGCCCGTGGGAATTCGCCTCACGGGCGCGGTTCCCGTCCCGCGCGCCGGTTGTCCCTCGGCTACCAGGACCTGTGGGGTGCACACCTCGGTGCCGGCCTGGGCCCACGGCTCGTCAACGGCCGTCGTCAACCGCAGCGTCAGCCAGGCCGCACCGTGGTCCGGGGGCAGGTCGTCCAGCAGTTCCCGAGGGAACGGGATGCCCGCGTACCCGCCCGGCGGCACGTGCGGCAGTTCGGCCGGTGCGGTCCGAGTACCGGCCGCCTCCGCGCTGAGCGCCCACTCCCCCGCCAGCCACGACAGGTCGCGGAAGTGCTGCCGGTTGTGTACCCGCAGCAGCCCCGCGTCGTGTGTGAGGCGCAGGGGCGCGGCGATTTCGCGGTGCTCGTACATCGCCGGTTTCGGGGTGCGGTCGGGGAAGACCAGTCCGTCCGCGCAGTAGACGCCGTCGTTCGGGGTATCACCGAAGTCGCCCCCGTACGCCCAGCGGTAGCCCGGCGCCGCGACACCGGCAGTGAAGCCGTCCGTGGTACCGGGGCCGGCCGGGCGCCCGTCGGACAGCCTCTGCAGGATGCCGTGGTCCCAGAACTCCCACACGAAGCCGCCCTGCAGACCCGGTGTGGACTCGATCGCCTCCCAGTGGTCGGAGAGCGTGCCATTGCTGTTGCCCATGGCGTGCGAGTACTCGCACAGGATCAACGGCTTCGTCTGCTTTCCGGAAGTGGCGTGCGCGACGATCTCCTCCATGGAGGCGTACATCGGGCAGACGATGTCGCTGGCCACCGTGGTGGAGAACCAGTCGGTCTTGGCCGCACCCTCGTACTGGATTGGCCGGGTCGGATCGTGCCGGCGGACCCAGCCGTAGGCGGCGTCGTGGTTGGCACCGTAGTCGCTCTCGTTGCCCAGCGACCAGATGATGACGGACGGGTGGTTCTTGTCCCGCAGCACCATGCCGGAGACGCGGTCGAGGAAGGCCGGCAGATAGCGGGGATCGTCGGCGATCTCGTGGGCGTGGTCGTGACTTTCGATATTCGCCTCGTCCACCAGATACAGGCCGAGTTCGTCCGCGAGGTCGAGCAGCGCGGGATCGTTCGGGTAGTGCGCGGCGCGTACGGCGTTGAAACCGAACCGCTTCATCGTCTCCAGATCCGCCCGCATCTGGGCCTTGGTGACCGTCCGGCCGGTCAGCGGGTCGAAGTCGTGCCGGTTCACCCCACGGATGAAGACCCGCTCACCGTTGACCAGCAGATCCCGGCCGCGTATCCGCACCGTACGGAACCCGATCCGATGCCGGGAGGTGTCGGCGACACCGCCGTCGGCGCGGTGCAGCCGTACCGTCAGCCCGTACAGGAAAGGAGTCTCCGCGGACCAGGTGCGTACGCCCGGAACCCGCGCGGACAGCCTCGCCTCGCCCAGGAAGTCCGAGACCCGGTCGTCCTCGCGGTTGACGCGGTCGAACTCCGTGTCCTGGGCCAGCGCCGTTCCGTCCAGGTCGCCGGTGATGTACCAGCCCCGCGGCAGCGGCCCGCGCACCTGGCAGTCCACCCGCAGCGAGCCGGCATGGTCGGCGGTGATCTGGACGTCGGCGAGGTGGAGCGGGTCCGTCGCGTACAGGAGTACGGAGCGGGTGATCCCACCGTGCCACCACTGATCCTGGTCCTCGATGTGCGAGGCGTCCGACCACTTCACCACGGTCAGCCGCACAGTGTTCCGCCGCCCCACCCGGACCGTGTCGGTCACGTCGAACTCACTGGCCAGATGGGAGTCCTTGCCGATGCCGATCTGCCGGCCGTTGACTTCCGCGATCAACACGCTCTCCGCGGCGCCGACCTGCAGCACGATCCGGCGGCCCGCCCAGTCGGCCGGTACGTCGAAGTCCCGCTCGTGCACCCCGGTCGGATTCGCGTCGGGTGACAGCGGCGGAAACTCCGGCCATGGCATCCGCGCGTTGGTGTAGTGCGGCAGATCCGATGTGCCCTGCATGGTCCACGGGCCAGGCACCACCAGCGGCGACCACTCCTCGCCCAGCGGCGCGTCGGGCGCGGACAGGAGCTGGAATCGCCAGCTGCCGTCCAGCGAGACAGAGTCGGCTCTGCGGTCCACGGCATTCTGCCGGAGTCGCCGCCACCCGGTGATCTCGGGCGACTCCCACGGACGTACCCGGGTCAACGGATCGCTCCCCTGGCGAGGTCCGCGATCATCTGGCGGGCACCGATCGCGAAGACGATGAGCAGCGGGATCAGTGCGAGCAGCGCCCCCGTCATCACCATCCCGTAGTCGGTCGTGCCGTGTACACCGTTGAGCTGCGACAGCGCGACCTGGAGCGTGACGTGATCGGGGTTGGTCAGTGCGATCAGCGGCCACGCGTAGTCGTTCCACTGGGCCATGAAGGTGAAGATGCCGAGGAACGCCAGGCCCGGGCGGACAACCGGCAGCGCCACATGCCAGTACTGGCGCAGGAAGCCGCAGCCGTCGAGCTTGGAGGCGTCCAGCAGCTCGTCGTGGATCGCGCCCGACATGTACTGGCGCATCCAGAAGATGCCGAAGGCGTTCGCCGCGGCCGGCACGATGAGCGCGGTGAGCGAGCCGATCCAGCCGATCTTGGCCATGATCACGAACTGTGGGATCGCCTGGAGCTGGGCGGGCACCATGAAGATGCCCATCATCACCACGAAGAGCAGCTTGCGACCGGGGAACTTGAACTTCGCGAAGACGAAGGCCGCCAGCGAATCGAAGAACAACACCAGGAACGTCACCGAGCCGGCGACGATCGTGGAGTTGAGCATCGAGCCGAAGAAGTCGACGCTGTCGAAGAGCTTGCTGATGTTCTCGTCGAAGTGCGAGCCGGGCAGCAGTTTCGGCGGGAACTGGAAGATCTCCGTCGAGGTGTGCGTCGACATCACGACGGTCCAGTAGAACGGGAACAGCGAGAGCAGGACGCCGAACACCAGCCCCGCGTGGAGGCCTATGCCTCTGGAGCGGACACCCTTCATGGTCCTGGTTCTTTTCACGGTCATCAGCGGTCTCCCTACTTTCCCTTGCGCTGGACCAGGCGCCAGTTGATGATCGCGAAGACGGCGACGATCAGGAAGATGCCCCAGGAGATCGCGGCGCCGTAGCCGAAGTCGTTGTTGTCGAAGGTCTGCTGGAAGAAGTAGAGGACCATCGTCTGACCGGCGTTGTCCGGACCGCCGGCGAAGGTGGAGGTGTTGGACGCGGTCTGCAGCAACACCTGCGGTTCGGAGAAGGACTGCAGACCGGTGATGGTCGACACCACGAGCGTGAACAGGATGACCGGCCGCATCAGCGGGACCGTGATCCGGAAGAAGGTCTGCACCGGGCCCGCGCCGTCGACCCGGGCGGCCTCGTACAACTCGGTGGGGATGGTCTGCAGGCCGGCGAGGTAGATGATCGCGTTGTAGCCGGTCCACTGCCAGGTCATGAGTGAGGCGATGGCGACCTTGATGCCCCACGGGGTGTTCAGCCAGGCGATCTGATCCAGGCCCAGCCCCTGCAGTACGGCGTTGGCCAGGCCGAAGTTGGTACTGAAGACCGACCCGAAGATGATGGCGACGGCGACGACCGAGGTGACGTTCGGCAGGAAGTAGGCAAAGCGGTAGAAGTTCTTGAAGCGCACCGCGGAGTTCAGCATCACGGCACTGACCATGGCGATGAACAGCATCGGCAGCGTCGCCATCGCCCAGATGATCAGCGTGTTGCCGATCGCGTGCCAGAACTGGGAGTCCCCCAGCAAGTACCGGTACTGCGACAGGCCCGCCCACTCCATGTTCCCCAGGCCGTCCCAGCGGTGAAAGGACAGATAGAGCGAGAAGCCGACGGGGATCAGGCCGAAGCAGAGGAACAGCAGGTAGAAGGGGGATATCGCTAGGTAGAGCCGCCAATGGCGCCGCACGGGGCCGGACTTGGCGGACTTGGCATCGTGAGTCGGGACGGGCGCCGGCGGCGCTGTCGGGGATACCGTCGCCATCTCAGCTCACCCCCAGGTGGTCCGCGATGCGCCGGCACTTCTCCATGGCGTCCTTCCAGGCTTGGTCCGGGTTCTTGCCCAGGCTGTTCACCTTGGTCAGCTCGTCGATGATGGGCTGCTGCAGGGCTACGTCGTAGGGGCTGTTGTAGGCGATCGGGATCTTCTCGGAAGCGGGGCCGAAGACGTCGATGGTGATCTGTCCGCCGAAGAAGGGGTCCGGGTCGCGCATCTCCTTCTGCCGGAAGGAGGCCGGGGTGGAAGGGAAGAGGGAGGCGTCGACAAAGCCGCGGGTCTGGTTCTCCGGGTTCAGCAGCCAGGTGATGATCTCGAACGCCCGCTCGGGCTCCCGGCAGGCCTTGGTGATCGCCAGGAACGAGCCGCCGTTGTTGGCGCCGCCGCCCGGTACCAGCGCGACTCGCCATTTGCCCTTGTTCTTCGGCACGGCCAGCTTCAGGTCGCCGGCGGCCCACGAGGCGTTCAGCTGGCCCGGCACCTTGCCCGACTCGGTCGCCGCGTTGAAGTCCGGTGTGCCGCTGACGAGGTTGGAGACGATGCCGCGCCGACGCGCCTCGACCGCCAGGGCCCAGGCGTCGGTCACATGCTTCTGGTCGCCGATGAAGTTCCGGTCCTCGTCGACAAACCTCTTGGTGCTCTGGTTGACCACGGTCTGGAAGACCGAGAGCGGGTCGCTGAGCAGGTAGGTGCCCGGGATCCGCTTCTTCAACTGCTCACCGGCGTCGAAGAAGTGCTCCCAGGTGTTCAGCTGCCGTCCGACCTCGGCGGGGTCGGACGGCAGACCGGCCCGGTCGAAGACGTCGGCGCGGTAGTACTGGACGACCGGGCCGGTGTCGATCGGGAAGCCGATCATCCGCCCGTCGGGGGCTATGCCCTGGTCCCACTTCCACGGCAGGTACTGGTCCTTGAGCCGGTCCGCGCCGAGCGTACGCAGGTCGACGAACTGGTCGGCGTTGGGCATGTAGGACGCCATGTCCTCGCCCTTGAGGCCGGTGATGTCCGGCACATGGGCGCGACCCGCCATCGTTGTCAGGAGTTTGGAACGGAAGTAGCCACCGATCTGGACCGGCTTCAGATCCACGTCCGTGTAGCGCGATCGGGCCTGGGCCACGGTCTTGTCGCTGAGCCCGCCGGTCCAGTACCAGAGCGTCATCGTGCGGCCGGTGGAGCCGCTGGGTACCGAGCAGCTCGCCGTGGCGCCGCCCAGCGCGGCGGCGGCCGACGTGGCCAGCCCCGCTCGAAGCAGGCCTCTTCGCGAGAGATGCACTGCCTCCACCGCCTTTCGGGTGTTTTTTATGAGTTTCAATTACTTGACGAGGTTATGAGGGGTGACAGCCGCGTGACGCACAGGAGGACCGGGGTCGGCCGGGATCCGGTCGGCCAGGAACCCGTAGGTGCGGCGCAGTTCGGAATCCTTGACTCCGATCGTCCGCCACCACTGGTCGATGCCGTACCAACCGGGCGCGGCCGGCGCCCCGCCGTGCCGTCGCACGGACAGGCCCGCCGCGAGCGCGGCGAAGCGCAGCCTGTCGGTCAGTGGCCATCCCGCCAGGGTGGCTGTGACGAAGCTCGCACCGAAGACGTCACCGGCGCCGGTGGCGTCCAGCACCTCCACGTCCAGCGCGTCGACCTGGGCGTGCTCGCCGGTGGTCCCATCCACCGCGAGGGCGCCGTCCCGGCCACGGGTGATCACGGCGACCGGCACCAGAGCGGCCAGCCGGTCCAGCGCGGCGGTGGGAGTGCCTGTGCGGGTGTAGCTCATGGCCTCGCCCTCGTTGGGCATGAACGCGTGGCACAGCGACAGCTGGTCCAGCACGTCGGTGGACCATCGCTGGGTCGCGTCCCATCCGACGTCGGCGAAGATCCTCGTACCGGCGGCCGCGGCTTTCGCGATCCAGTCCTGCGGCTCGGCGCCTATGTGCACGACCGCCGCCCTGGCATCCGGTGCCCCGGCCATCAGCGCGTCCTGCGAATAGGGAGGTTCCTGACCGTGGGTGATCAGGGCCCGGTCGTGGCCCTGTGCGAGTGAGACGGTCACCGGGGTGTTCCAACCGGGGGCCGTACGGGACAGGGTGAGGTCGACGCCCTCCTGTTCGGCCAGGATCTCGCGGCAGTAGTCCCCGTAGAAGTCGTCGCCGAACACAGTCGCCAGTGACGTGGACAGCCCGTAGCGGGCGGCAGCCACCGCGAGGTTGGCGATGCCGCCGGGCCCGCAGCCCATGCCCCTGGTCCAGAGCTCTTCGCCGGGGGTGGGCGGCTTGCCCAGGCCGGTGAGGACCAGGTCGTAGAAGAGCAACCCGGTGAGCAGGACGTCGGGCCGGGCGTCGGTCACCGGTTCCGAATGTGGGGGCGGCTCCCTCACGAGCAGATCCTCTCGTTCATATTCCTGCAAGGTCGTGCACAGGATCGTGCGCTCTGTGCGCCGAGTTGGCAATAGTTGAGCGAACATGAGCGTAGAGATGATTGAGATTGCCTAGTACTGTTCACTACGTGCTGGCTGAGAGACGACACCAACTGATCCTGCGTGCCCTGCGATCCGGCGGCCCGGCGGCCGTCGGCGACCTCTCCGAGCAGCTGAAGGTCAGCGCCGCCACCGTGCGGCGCGATCTGGTCAGACTGGAGGAGGAGGGCCTCCTCACCCGCGTCCACGGCGGCGCGGTCATCGAGGAGGGCGACCAACCCTTCGCCGAAGTGGCCGAGATGCGGGTGTCCGAGAAGGACGAGATAGCCGCCCGAGCGGCCGCCATGATCGAAGACGGCCAATCGGTGCTGCTGGACATCGGCACGACCGCATTCCGCCTCGCCCGGCAGCTGCACGGCCGCAGACTGACGGTGATCACCAGCAATCTCGTGGTCTACGAGGAACTGGCCGATGACCACGAGATAGAGCTGGTGCTCCTCGGGGGCATGGTCAGACGCGAGTACCGCTCACTGGTGGGATTCCTCACTGAGGACAATCTCCGACAACTGCACGCGGACTGGGTCTTTCTGGGCACCAGTGGAGTGCGCCCCGGAGGCCAGGTCATGGACACCACCGTGGTCGAGGTACCGGTGAAGCGAGCGATGATCGTGGCCGGCGACAAGGTGGTGCTCCTCGCGGACGCGGGCAAGTTCCCGGGCACCGGCACAGCCAGGGTCTGCGGCCCGGAGGAACTCGACGTGGTAGTGACCAACGCCTCTTCCGACCCGGCCACCTGCGCCGCGCTCGACGAGGCCGGTGTGGAGGTGGTTCGGGTATGAGGCTCACGATTCTCGGCGGCGGAGGCTTTCGGGTGCCCCTGGTGTACGGGGCGCTGCTCGGCGACCGCGCGGAGGGGCGTGTCACCCACGTCACGCTCCACGACCTGGACGCCGGCCGGCTCGCGGCCGTCGCCCGGGTCCTGGCGGAGCAGGCCGCGGCCACCCCGGGCGGCGACGCGCTGCCCAAGGGCGGGGGCGCCCCGACCGTCAGCGTCACCACCGACCTCGACGAAGCGCTCACCGGCGCCGACTTCGTCTTCTCCGCCATCCGGGTCGGCGGACTCAAAGGCCGCGCGGCCGACGAGCGGGTGGCCCTCGCCGAGGGCGTTCTCGGTCAGGAGACGGTGGGCGCCGGCGGTATCGCGTATGGGCTTCGTACGGTGCCGGTGGCTACCGATATCGCGCGACGCGTCGCGCGTCTCGCCCCCGACGCCTGGGTGATCAACTTCACCAACCCGGCCGGCTTGGTCACGGAGGCCATGTCCCGCCATCTCGGCGACCGGGTGATCGGCATCTGCGACTCCCCGGTCGGCCTCGGCCGCCGCATCGCCCGTGTGCTGGGTGCCGACCCGGACGAGGCGTGGATCGACTACGTCGGTCTCAACCACCTCGGCTGGGTGCGGGGGCTGCGGGTCGCCGGCCGCGACGAACTCCCCCGGCTGCTCGCCGACCCCGGCCTGCTCGGCTCGTTCGAGGAGGGACGCCTATTCGGCCCCGACTGGTTGCGCACCCTGGGCGCGATCCCGAACGAGTACCTGCACTACTACTACTTCAACCGGGAAACGGTCCGCGCCTACCAGGAGGCGAAGCAGACCCGTGGCGCGTTCCTCCACGACCAGCAGGCTCGCTTCTACGAAGAGATGAAGCGCGCCGGGACTCCGGCCCTGCAGACCTGGGACCGCACCCGCGCCGAGCGCGAGGCCACGTACATGGCCGAGAATCGCGAGGCGGCCGGCGCCGGCGAACGGGACGCCTGTGACCTGGAGTCCGGCGGCTACGAGAAGGTCGCCCTCGCTCTGATGCGGGCCATCGCCAGGAACGAGCGCACCACGCTCATCCTCAACGTCCGCAATCGCGCCGCGCTGTCCGCCCTGGACGGTGACGCCGTCATCGAAGTGCCCTGCCTCGTCGACGCCACCGGTGCTCACCCCGTCGCCGTCGCCCCGCTGCCGGACCACGCCACCGGGCTGGTGTGCGGTGTCAAGGCCGTCGAACGCGAGGTCCTGGCCGCCGCCGAGAGCGGCTCACGCGCGACCGCCGTCAAGGCTTTCGCCCTGCACCCCCTCGTCGACTCCGTGTCCGTCGCCGGGCGCCTCGTCGACGGCTACACCCGCGAGCACCCCGGTCTCGCCTACCTCAACCGTAAGTAGGAAGTCTTCATGCACGACGAACGCCGTCGCATCGAGGAGCGCGTCGAGCGCATCCTCCACCAGCGCATACAGCCGGCCGTCTACACCGCTTCGGTGCCCTTGGAGGTCGAGGCGTGGGAGGTGCCGGACGAGCCGGTGCCCTTCGACGAGGCCCGGACCGCCACCTACCGGCCGTTCGCGATGGGCACCCCGTGGGGCCCACCGTGGGGCACCACCTGGTTCGCCGTCCGCGGTGAGGTTCCCGCCGACTGGTCGGGGCGCCGCGTCGAAGCCGTCTTCGACCTCGGCTTCGTCGGCGACTGGCCCGGCAACCAGGCCGAAGCACTCGTCCACACCCCGGACGGCAGCCCGGTCAAGGCCGTCAACCCGCAGAACCAGTACGTACCGGTGGCCCATCCGGCCGCGGGCGGCGAGCGGGTCGAGTTCCTCGTCGAGGCCGCCTCCAACCCGGACATCCTCGCGAACGACTTCCGCGAGCCCACGCCACTGGGCGACAAGGCCACCGCCGGGCACAAGCCGCTCTACACCTTCGCGCGCGCCGACCTGGCGGTGCTGGACGAGAACGTCTGGCACCTCTCCCTCGACCTCCAGGTGCTGCGCGAACTGATGGTGGAGCTCGGCGAGCAGGACCCGCGTCGCTACGAGATCATGTACGCCCTGGACCGGGCCCTCGACGAGCTCGACCTGGATGACATACCCGGCACCGCCGCCGCCGTGCGGCAGGCGCTGAAGGGCGTCCTGGAGCGCCCCGCGCACGCCAGCGCCCACACCATGTCGGCGGTCGGCCACGCCCATATCGACAGTGCCTGGCTCTGGCCCATTCGCGAGACCAAGCGCAAGACCTCCCGCACCTTTTCCAACGTGACCGCGCTGGCCAAGGAGTACGAGGAGTTCGTCTTCGCCTGCTCGCAGGCACAGCAGTACGCGTGGGTGCGGGACAACTACCCCAAGGTCTGGGAACGCATCCATGAGACCGTGCGGAACGCCCAGTGGGCACCGGTCGGCGGCATGTGGGTGGAGGCCGACGGCAACCTGCCCGGCGGCGAGGCCCTGGCCCGCCAGCTCGTACACGGCAAGCGGTTCTTCATGGACGAGTTCGGGATCGAGACCAAGGGTGTGTGGCTGCCCGACTCCTTCGGTTACACCGCGGCCTACCCGCAGTTGGCCAAACTCGCCGGCAACGAGTGGTTCCTGACCCAGAAGCTCTCCTGGAACCAGACCAACAAACTGCCTCACCACACCTTCTGGTGGGAGGGCATCGACGGCACCCGGATCTTCACCCACTTCCCCCCGGTGGACACCTACAACGCCGAATTCTCCGGACAGGAGATGGCACACGCGGTGCGCAACTACCAGGACAAGGGGCGCGGTACGCGTTCGCTGGCGCCGTTCGGCCACGGCGACGGTGGCGGCGGCCCCACCCGGGAGATGATGGAGCGCGCACGCCGACTGGCGAATCTGGAAGGCTCCGCGAAGGTCGTCATCGAGCACCCGGACGACTTCTTCGCCGCCGCCCGAGCCGAGTACCCGGACGCGCCGGTGTGGTCGGGCGAGCTGTACCTGGAGCTGCACCGCGCCACCTACACCTCCCAGGCACGCACCAAGCAGGGCAACCGCCGCAGCGAGCACCTGCTGCGCGAGGCGGAGCTGTGGGCCACCGCCGCGGCGCTGCACACCGGTTTCGAGTACCCGTACGAGCACTTGGACCGACTGTGGAAGACGGTGCTGCTGCACCAGTTCCACGACATCCTGCCGGGCAGCTCCATCGCCTGGGTGCACCGCGAGGCCGAGGCCGAGTACGCCCGGGTCGCCGGGGAGCTGGCGGAGATCACTTCGACCGCGCTCACCGCGCTCGGTACGGGAACCCCCCACGTTTTCAACACCGCCCCGCGCCGCCGCGCCGAGGTCGTGACCGTTCCCGCCGGCACGGCAAAGGGCCAGCGGCTGACCGACGGCACGATCGCCATCTACACCGAGGTCCCCGCCTCGGGCAGCGCCCCGCTTGCCGGTGCGGCGCCCCCGCGGCCCGTCACCGCCGGGGGTCGGGTTCTCGACAACGGCCTGGTCCGCGTCGAGTTGGCGGCGGACGGCACCCTCTCCTCGGTACGCGACCTGGTCGCCGACCGCGAGGTCCTCGCCCCCGGCGCCGCCGGCAACCTGCTCCGTCTCCACAGTGATCTGCCCAACAACTGGGACGCCTGGGACATCGACAAACACTACAAGCAGCGCTTCACAGATCTTCTCGACGCCGAGTCGGTCACCGTCACCGAGACAGGCCCGCTGGTGGGCGCCCTGCGCGTCGAGCGCCGCTTCGGCAAGGGTTCACGCATCGTCCAGCAGGTCACCGTGCGGGCCGGCAGCCGTCGCATCGACGTCGAGACCGAGATCGACTGGCACGAGTCGGAGAAGATCCTCAAGGCCGTCTTCCCCATCGACATCCACGCCGAACGGTCGTCCGCCGAGATCCAGTTCGGTCACGTACACCGCCCCACCCACACCAACACCAGCTGGGAAGCAGCCCGCTTCGAGGTCCCCGGCCACCGCTGGGTGCACGTCGCCGAGCCCGGTTACGGCGTCGCGGTCATCAACGATTCCACCTACGGGCACGACGTCGGCCGCACCACTCGTGAGGACGGCGGCACCACCACCACGGTCCGGCTGAGTCTGGTCCGCGCTCCGCGGATCCCGGACCCCGAGGCCGACCAGGGCACGCACCGTTTCACCTACGCGCTGCTGCCCGGCGCGAGCGTCGAGGACGCGATCGCGGAGGGTTACGCGCTCAATCTGCCCCTGCGCGTCGCCGACACCGCGACCGCCCCCGATCCCCTGGTCACCACCGACGGGGCGGCCGCCACCGTCGAGGCGATCAAGCTGGCAGACGACCGTTCCGGCGATGTGATCGTCCGCCTCTACGAGTCACTCGGCGGACGTACCCGCACCACGCTGCGTACCGGCTTCCCCCACACCGGCGCGGCAGTTGTCGACCTGCTGGAACGCCAGCTCGCCGGCGCTTCGCCGATCGCGGTCTCCGAGGACGGCGGCGTCACCGTGGACCTGCGTCCCTTCCAGGTGGTCACGCTGCGGCTGAAGAGGAACTGATCCATGGCCATGCAGCCGTGGTTCCCCGACGCCAAACTGGGGATCTTCATCCACTGGGGCATCCACGCCGTCGACAGCGTGCCGTAGTCCTGGGCGTTCTTCGACGGCGACGTCCCGCACGGCCAGTACATGTCGCAGCTCGACGGCTTCACGGCCGCCGCGTACAACCCTCACGAGTGGGCCCGGCTCTTCGCCCGAGCAGGCGCCCGCTACGCGGTGCTGACTACGCCACCCCCGAGCAGGGCGTGCCCGTGGTGGCCCCGGAAGGCCCCTGGGAGTTGTGCCTGACCTTCAATGACTCCTGGGGCTACCAGCACCATGATCACAACTACAAGTCGACGGGCCAGCTGATCCGCTACTTCACCGAGACCATCGCCGCCGACGGCAATCTTCTGCTCTCGGTGGGGCCGAAGGAGGACGGCTCCGTCCCGGTCGAGCAGGTCGAACGCCTCGAAGGGCTCGGCGACTGGATCGCCAGGCACGCCGAAGCGGTGTACGGCACCGTCGCGGGACTGCCCGCCGGTCACCACTACGGTCCGAGCACCCTCTCCGCCGACCGCCGCACCCTGTACCTCACGGTCTTCGACATCCCGCGCGGCCCCATCGGTGTGCGCGGACTGCGCACCCCGGCACGCCGGGTGAGGGTCCTAGGCACCGGTGCCGAACTCGGTCACCAGGTCCCCGGCGTGCTGTGGATCGATCCGCCGGGAACGATGGGTCTCGACGAGCACGCGACGGTCCTCGCCGTGGAACTCGACGCCCCTCTCGACGTCTACCACGGGCACGGCCGCTCGTAGAGGTGGCGCTGCCACAACGCGGGTCGAGGCGGAGTAGAGCGAGAGCGCCCTCCTTCCGCGACGCCAGGTCGGGACCCATCCACATCTTCCGGCTACTCCGGGTCCCGGCCGGCGAACCAGCGCACGACACGGGCCCCGATCGGATGCTCTACGCCCGCCGCGGGTACTCGGTCCCGCCGGACGACGAACCCTGGTCGTCATCCTCGTCCCTCTCTCCCTCCGCCTGCGAGGGAGTGGTCCGGTAGGGCTCCCTGAGATCTTCCTCCTCGCGAGCGCCTTCCGCCTGCGAAGGTGTGGTCCAGCTCATCACGTCACCTTCCTTCCGGCGCTTTCATGGACCGCGGTCACGTGCGCGACCCCGACCCGGCCCTTCATCTCCAGGGTCTCTCGAAAAGCTCGGGTAAACCATTGCCACCGCTTCGCCCGGCCGCCCTCCGAGCTGCGAGCCCGCCGGCCGTACGAGTCCCAGGCTTCGAGGTCTCTTATCCCGATCGCTACTCCGATCGGGTGATACAGCGATCGGGGTCGACTTCTACGGTGGGACGGAGAACGTGCCGAATGGGACACGGTTCACAGCGAGTGTCCACGTCCCCCGGCGTGCCGTCTCGGGTTCGGTTACGAGGCATGTCCACGACTGGAGGCAGCCCGTCAGCCCGTCAGCCCACAGCGTCGCGTGAGGCCTTCACTGATACTGAACTTGAATGTGTGATGTCGGCTTGGTTGTGGTCAGCTGCCTATGGTCGGGCCGGTGCCCATGAGGCAGTCGTCGATGAGGTGCGGCGCCGGTACTGGGTCTTCTTGAGGCTGCGCTTCACGGCGGCGGCGAGCTGGTCGAGGTTCGCGGCGGCGAGATTGCCGATCATCCGTTTCACCAGAGACCAGATGCCCTCCTGCGGGTTGAGGTCAGGTGCGTAGGACGGAAAGTGGAAAACGGTCAGCCAGTCCTCGTTCGCGGCGATAAAGTCCTTTATCTGCGGCATGAGATGGGTACGCAGGTTGTCCCAGACCAGGACGATGGGGCCTTTGAGCTGGTTGTGTGCCCGCACGATGAGGTCGCGGTAGTCCTGCCAGGTGAAACCCCTGGGTTCGCTCTTTCGGCCCCGGTGGAAGCGGAAGCTGTAGATCAGCCTCGACCGGTCTCCGCGACGGAAGCAGGTCATACCCGCCATCGAAACCCGTCCGGAGCCCCGGCCCCGGACGCGGACGACCGGTGTCCGGCCGATACGGCCCCAGGACCTTGCGCGTGGCGGCCTCAGCGACTGGCCGGCCTCGTCCCCGAAGACGATCCAGGCTCCGAGGGCTGCCGCCGTGCTTCTACCTGCGGCCACACCTCCTTTGTCCACAACTCGACGGCCCCGTCGTCACGTTCGATCGCCCGCCGGGCCGGCTGCTGCCACGACCAGCCATGGCGTTTGAGCAGCCGCCATGTCCCCTGAACCGTGCAGCTGACGTGGAACAACCGTCCGATCAGCGTCTTCACCCGGGCCGGCGTCCACCGCTGCTCGGCCCAGCCATGGGCGAGCGGGCCACGCTCCAACTCCCGTTCCAGCCCGGCCATCTGCACACTCGACAACCTCGGACGCCCGGACGAGCCCATTGACCGGACACCCTCCTGGCCCCGCTCACGCCACTGACGGCGCCGGCGCTCCACCGACCGCTCGCTCACCCGCAGCGCGGCCGCGATCTCCCCGTTCTTCGCGCCGCTCTCGAAGCGACCGACCGCCTCCAGCCGGATCCGCTCCCTCGCAGCCCTCTTGGCGTCGGTCAAACCGCCACCCTGCGCGTATCTCACACCCCACAGCCACCGACCCGACTCAGACGCTGTCAGGCGAACGGCCCGACATCACCCAATCAAGTTCAGTAGCTGAATCTGCAGCCCACCTGACGCCTCATCAGAACGAGCGTCAAGATACCTCTGACAGCGTCATTTCAGCGTCAAGATATCGCCCGTAACACACATCATGCGCACCCACTAAAGCCGCAGGTCAGACATCCTCGCGGATGGGCTCAAGGATCGCCACGCACTCCACGTGCGACGTCATCGGGAACAGGTCAAAGTTTCCGTTCGCTTGCTGCCGACCACCGCCGACTCGGCAGGAAATACCGGAAGCTATTCACGATTCGCTTCCCGCGTGATCGGTTTGGGCGGCACATCTTCCCCGCCATCCGACTAAGCAGGCCGCCGGCACGGCTGTCAGCGCGAACCCGTCCAGCATCGCTCCAACGACCGTACGGCACCCAGCATGATCACCATCCCCATGAAAGGATCTGATTACTCACCAGTAAGGTCAGCGAAGGGTCGGCAAGTGTTTGATTAGACCTGGTCACAGGTGCCAACACCCGCAACCGCAGCCTCCGCCAAGAGAGCGCCCAGCAGCGGGCACAACCGTGCCCCCTCACCAGCCTGGCGAGGGGGCACGGCGAAGGACACTCGGCGGGCTACGACAGGATCAATCAGGCCAGGTCAACGCACCCGGCCGCGTGGTTTCAGGGCCACCGGCGGGAGTTCCGGAGCAGGCAGGCGGGCGCCGGCGTAGCCCGTTACGTCTCCGAAGCGGGTGCTCGCCGTCCAGTCCTTGCGGGCCGCCTCGATCTCCTCGTGCGAGCGGCCGATGAAGTTCCACCACATCACGATCTCCTCCTCGAACGGCTCGCCGCCCAGCAGCATCAGGCCCGCCTCGGAGTCCGTGTGGAGCGGGAGTTCCGTGCGGCCGCAGCCGAGGTAGAGCATCGAGCCCGCCGGGACCGGGACGCCGTCGACCTTCGCCTCGCCCGACATCGCCAGGACCGCGTACTCGAAGTCGGGGTCGAGGGGCAGGCGTGCGTCGGTGCCCGGGGTGAGGGTGAGGTCGGCGCCGACCAGGGGGGTGTACGTCGTGCCCGGGGAGGTGGTCCCGTCCAGGGTGCCCAGGATGACGGTGGCAGTCAGGCCCGGGGCCGTGACCACGGGGAGGTCCGCGTGGTGCTGGAAGTGCGGGTCCACGTTCCGGTGGGCGTCCGGGAGCGCGACCCAGAGTTGAGCGCCGTGCAGGAGCCGGGCGTGGGTGCGGGGGCTCTCCTCGGAGTGGCTGATCGCGCGGCCTGAGGTCATGAGGCCCAGCTCTCGGGGGCGTACCGTCTGGAGGCTGCCCAGGCTGTCCCGGTGCAGGACCTCGCCGTCGTGGAGCCAGCTGACCGTCTGCAGTCCCATGTGCGGGTGCGGTGGCACCTGCATGCCGGGCTCGTCGGCGATGTCGTCGGGACCGTAGTGATCGACGAAGGCCCAGGCGCCGACCATACGGCGCCCGAGGTTCGGCAGCAGCCGGCGTACTTCCGTGGACTCGCCGAGCTTGACGTGACGGGGGCTGAGGAGTTCGCGCACCGGCTCGGCGACGACGAAGCCACGGCCGCCGCAGACGGAGAGCGTCGCCTGACGATCAAGATTGCTCATGGCGTCCAACCTAATCCCGTCCGGTACCCCGGGGCAGCATCCACGCGATAACGGTCGCACAGGTAGTGGAATGTTCAACCACCTCATCGTGTTGTGGGGTGGTGTAAGCGATCAGCCGGGCACCAAGGGAGGGCAAGTGAACAGCACCTACTACGACTTCGGAACCGCCGCCGAGCGCTGGGCGCGTGCTCAGCAGTTCTTCGACGCCCGGGAGTACGTCACGGCCGCCGGCATCCTCGAAGGGCTCGTCGCCGAGGTCCCGGAGCAGGTCTCGACCCGGCTGCTCCTCGCCCGTGCCTACTACCACTCCGCCCGGCTCCAGAAGGCCGAGACGGAACTGCGCGCCGTGCTGGAGCGGGACCCCGTCGAGCAGTACGCGCGCCTCATGCTGGGCCGCACGCTGGAGCGGCAGGGGCGGGACGGCGACGCCGGACCGCATCTGCGGATGGCCGCCGCGCTGGCGGGCGAGTTCGCACAGACGCGCACGGACCAGCAGGCGGACCCCCTGGGCCGTGTCTGACACATGGCGCCGTCCGCCCGCGGGGCGGGGCGCGTGCCCGCCGCGGAGCGGCTGATGACTCGTCGGTGCGTGCGATCGCAAGGCGGAGGATCATTCTCGTACTGGACGTACGTGGATGAGTCCGACAACGCGGCGAGCGTGCGTGCCGGACGCCGCGCGCCAGGCGGGATTTGTCAGACACGGCCTAGTGACCCGAGTCGGAGATTCTTCGGTAGTTCTCGCCAGCGAGCTGGTGGGGCTCGGCTGCCACTGACCTGGGTCGCAGTCCACTGGACCCGACTCGACGAGACGCCTCGAACTACCAGGGAATCTTTGATTCAGGTCACTAGCGCAGGGCTTCCAGCCGTCGCCGCGCCGGGCCGAGCGCCCTGCCCCTGGCCGGAATGTCCGACCAGGGGCGGGTGCGCGCCTGGTCCAGCACGTTCGTCACCGTCCAGCGCCGCGCCGTGACCGCCGGATCCTTCAGTTGGTCCCAGCTGATCGGAGTCGCGACCGGAGCGCCGTTCTCCGGGCGTACGGAGTAGGGCGCGACGGCCGTCTGCGCGTACGCGTTGCGCTGGACGTCCAGATAGAGCCGGCCCGCGCGGGCGTCCGTGCGCTGCTCCGTCGTCAGCCGGTCCGGGTCACGGGCCGCCAGTACGCGCGCCACATCCATGGCGAAGGCCCGTACGTCGTCGAAGGCCGTACGCCGGTCCAGCCTGACGGTCACGTGCAGCCCCTTCGAACCCGTCGTCATCGCCGTCGCCGGCAGGCTCAGCTCGTCGAGCAGTTCGCGGAGCAGCAGGGCGGCCGCGCGTACGGGCTCGAAGTCGTCCTCCGCCGGGTCCAGGTCGAAGACCAGCCGGTCCGGGAAGTCGGGGCGGTCCGCCGGTGAGAGCCAGCGGTGGAAGGTGATCGTCGCCTGGTCGGCGAGGAACACGAGCGTCGCGGCGTCGTCGCACACGGGGTGCGTGACCGTCCCGCCCTTCTTCGCCATCTCGGCCTGCCGCGCCCAGTCCGGATAGCTGCCAGGGATATTCTTCTGCATGAAGCGCGGACCGCCGAGACCGTCCGGATACCGCTCCAACATCAGTGGTCTGCCCTTGAGTTCGGGCAGCATGTAGCGGGCGACCGAGCGGTAGTGCTCGACGAGGTCCGCCTTCGTGAGGTCGGTCCCCCGGCCGGGGCCCGAGTCGGCGGCCGGGAAGAGGACCTTCTGCGGCCGGTGGATCCGTACGGTCCGGCGGCCCGTCCGTACGCTCCCCTCCCCCGCGCCAACGGAGTCTGTACTCATCGCGCTCACGCCTCCTCGACCGCGCCCGGTCCCGGTCCCGGTCCCGCCGGTCCTAGTGGGTACGGGGCCGGCGCGTGCGGCCCGGTCCCGATGCCTGCCTGCCGCGCGGCGCGGGCACCCTGCGTCGTTCGTTGCGGCGCAGCCGACGGCGTTCCTCCTCGTCCGTACCGCCCCAAACCCCGGACGTACGGCCCGTGTTGAGCGCCCATTCGAGGCACCGGCTCTCCACCGGGCAGCCGTGGCACACCGCCTTGGCCCGCTCGATCTGCTCGGCGGCGGGCTCGGAATCCCCCACCGGGAAGAACAGTTCGGGATCGGCGCCCGCGCAGGCCGCGTCCCGCAGCCATTCCCACGCCTCGGCACCGGAGCCCGTCCGGTTCTCGTCCGTCGTTCCTGTCTGATCGATGTGCAGCCGCGCAGTCATTCAGTCCTCTCCCCGCACCACATTCCAGTCCTGATCCACCGTCTCCTGGCGTCCTTGGCCGTCTCTCGCCTCGTGTTCACGCGTGGTGACGCGCGCCGGCAGGCAGGTGCGCAACCGCCCCTCGCGCTTGGGCGACGGGCCGAGCGTGCCCATGGGGCCCCTCGGGCTCCGGTCGGTTTCCATGTCCTTCTCCTTGTCTCCGTATGCCAGAGCGCGTACCCGCCGTTCCCCGCCCAACACGGAGGACGCGTCGGTATCCGTGAGGTACCGGTCGCGATGCGCGGGTGGCGAGTCAGGGCTGAACCGCGTCAGGCCGAGGCCAGGGACGGCACGAACGCCGGCACCAGGGTCACGGCCGGAGCCGGCTCCTTCGCCGCGGCGCCGGTCCCGCCCACCGGGACGCCGGGCAGGCGCAGAATGTTCTGCGGTGCCTCGACGCTCCTGGTGAACCAGACGACTTTGCCCTCCTCCGTGCCACAGGTGCCCCAGCTGTCGCTGAGTGAGGCGAGACGGGCCAGTCCGCCGCCACCGGCCGACGGCAGTCGGGGCAGCTCAGGACCGTTGTCGGAGACGGCGGCCGTGAGATACCGGCCGGTCCAGCGGAGTTCGACCATGCACTTGCTGTCCTCACCGACATGGCGGTGGACGTTGGTCAGCAGTTCGTCGATTCCCGAGCAGACCGGGTCGACGTGCTGGTCGAGATTCCAGTGTCGAAGGTGCGCGGCGACAATGCGCCGGATTTGCGATACGCGCTCCGGAGAGGCGTGCAATTCCACCACGTAGTAACGGCTCAGTGGAATCGTCATGGTCGAAGGCTCCTCACACAGAGGCCCACGTACTTCACCTCGTTGTTGCAACGACCCCCGAATACGAAGCGTGAGCGTTTGCCACTTCTGGGTCACTGAAAAGACTGACCCGACGGAGCCGAATGCGCAACTTGTCGGATTCCCCGCCGATTGCCGTAGTCGCCCTCGGGCCGTCGTGTTTGACAGCGGCCGGAGAGAAGACGTGCAGGTCGGAGCGGGTACGTGGCCGGTCTGGCCGCCCGGGGGAGGCAGTGGGGGCGACCGGCCGAAATCGCGTACACCCGGAAGCCATGTTTACCCCCGGCCCCGGGGTCCTCAGACACGGCGCGTGTCCAGCCGCAGCTGGGCCTCCTGTTCCTGGTCACCCGCGGCCGTACCCAGCACCTCCACCGCGAACGCCCCGCTGAGCCCCTCCTGGAGCCTGGCGACCGCCCAGTAGCCGCCCTGGATGTCCGCGGTCACCGGCCTGGTCAGCCGGGTCGGGTCGGCCTTCTCCCGTACCTCCGACACGTCGAAGGTCGAACTCCACACCGTCGGGCGGGCGCCCGCCACCTCCTCCGGTCGGTCGTCGGGCGCGCGGTCGGAGGCGAAGACCGTCCGCAGCGCCCCGAACACGGCGTGCGCGTCCTCCGCCTCGCAGCCGCTGAGTTCCACCGTCACCTCTGTGTCGGCGCCGTGCGCCCCCATGGGCTTCTGTGAGCTCTTCACCGTGGGTACCTCCGCTCGGAAGTGCGCGCCGGGCCGGTCAGCCCGACGGCTCGTCGGGGACGGGCTGCTCGTGCACCCCGCCCGTACTGGGGCTGCCGCGCCTGCCGGCGCCGGCCTCGTCCGTGTCGGGGAGCTCCGGGTCGGGCTCCTCCGGGGTGGCGGGCTCGTCCCCCAGGTCGGGGTCGCGCTCCCGGTCGGCGTCGGGGTCGGGATCGGGATCGCCGGACGACCCCAGACCCTCGACCTCCACGTCCAGCGGATCCTCTCCGGGCCGGGCGTGCTGGTCGGGCAAGTCCCTCGGGACAGCCGCTCCGTTGCCCTCGGAGTCGGACTCGCCCGGATGTCGGTCGTTCACCGTGATTCCCTTCGTCGCCGGGTCTACGCGCGGTCGTCCCGCGGTCGCCGCCGCCAATGTGTGCCGAGTCCTCGCCGCTTCCCCACTCGCGGCGTGCGAAACCGGGCGGACGGGACCCGGGCGGACGGAAACCCGGGCGGACGGCCGCCCGTCAGCGGCCCGTCAGGGTGAAGAGACCGCCGTCGGGGTCACGCAGCGTCACCCGCTCCCCCTCCTCGTACGCGGTGACCCCCGCCGCCACCACGACGCCGCCCATCTCCTCGGCGGTCTCGGTCGCGGTTCTGACCGCCTTCACGCCGTCCACCGGGAACGACACGTTCCAGCGTGGGCGCATGTGCGGGT
The DNA here is from genome assembly GCF_044455465.1 of Streptomyces sp. NPDC051217. NCBI lineage: Bacteria > Bacillati > Actinomycetota > Actinomycetes > Kitasatosporales > Streptomycetaceae > Streptomyces > Streptomyces sp. NPDC051217. The sequence continues at coordinate 906,938 of NZ_JBITEV010000001.1, read as the reverse complement.
CCATCGCCGCCTCGATGCCACCGCTGCTTATTCGCGCCACGACGTGTCCGGAACCCTGTCCCGTACGGAGCACGACATGATCCTTCTCGTAGCTGACGTCGATACCGCCCGGTCCGTCGTCGGCCCAGTGCAGCACCTCGCCGTAGAAGATGGCCGAAGCGATGGCGTCGTACGTGCGCAGCTCCAGCCGGAAGGCCGGTTCGCCGAGCTTGACCGTGGCGTCGGGCAGCGGGTCGCCCTCCCAGAAGCCGAAGACGGCGCCGTCCCGGTCGGCGGCGAGTGCCGCCCGCCCCATTTCGAAGGCCAGGGGGCCCACGGCGACCGTGGCACTGCGCTCCCGGATACGCGCTGCCGTCGCGTCCACGTCGCCCACCACGAAGTACGGCGTCCACGCCACGGCCACCTGGAGGGTGGGGGCCAGCGCGCCGATACTCGCGATCGGTACGCCGTCGGTCTCGGCCACGACGAAATGGCCGCCGAGCTCGGTCGGGCGGAAGGTCCAGCCGAGTACGGCACCGTAGAAGTTCTGCGTGTCGGCGAGGTCGCGGGCCAGCAGGCTCGCCCAGCACGGCGCCCCGAACACGGGATGCCTCATGGCCGCTCACCTCACTCCGGTCGTGCCGGTGGATGCCCCGGTGCTCCCCTCCACTCCCTGACGACTGTGCCAGCAGAACACGCGGCCCGCATGTCGCCCGCGACACCGATTCGGCCGAGGCGGGCGGGGTACACGCCGCGCAGCGGCCGGTACTCCCGGTTGATCCGAATACACGGTGGGCCGACTTGAACCAGAGAAATACCGATCCGAAGCAGTACGACCCCAGGCAGTACCCCAGGCAGTACGACCCGGAGCAGCACGACGGAGAGAATGCCGACGCGCGAGAGTCCGACGCAAAGACCCGCGTCACCATCCTCGTGGCCCTCGCCGCGAACATCGTCATCGCCGCCGCCAAGGCCGTCGGCGGTCTCCTCTCCGGATCACCCGCCCTCCTCTCGGAGGCCGCGCACTCCGTGGCCGACAGCATCAACGAGCTCTTCCTGCTCACCGCGCTGCACCGCAGTCGCCGCCCCGCCGACCGCCGCCACCCCTTCGGGTACGGCAAGGAGCGCTACTTCTGGTCCCTGCTCGCGGCCGTCGGGATCTTCGTCATGGGCGGCTGTTTCTCCTTCTACCAGGGCTACCACGCCCTGGTGGACGACAAGGGCGAGACGCCGAGCGGCTACACGGTCGGCCTGATCGTCCTCGCCGTCGCCCTCGTCGCCGAGGGCAGCTCCCTGCTCCGCGCCCTCCATCAGCTGCACGGGCAGAAGGGCAGCGGCGAGGACCCCGCCGTACGGACGGTCGTCGCCGAGGACTCGACCGCCGTGCTCGGTGTGCTGCTCGCCATGGCGGGCATGGTGCTGCATCTGATCACCGGCGAGGTGGCCTGGGAGGCGGGCGCCTCCTTCGGGATCGGTCTGCTGCTGGTGTACGTGGCGTACCGGCTCGGCGCGGAGGCGCGCGTCCGGCTCGTCGGCGAGTCCGTCGAGCCCGAACTGCGCGGCCGGATCGCCGCACTCCTCGACGCCCAGCCAGAGATCGACAACGTGGCCCAGTTGCTGACGATGCGGCTCGGCCTGGACTCGGCGCTCATCGCGGCCCGGATCGATCTGGTTCCGGGGCTCGACAGCGAGGAGATCGAGCTGATCTGCGTACGCATCAAGCGCTCGGTCGTCAGGACGTGGCCCGAGGCCGACCATGTCTTCCTCGACATCACGGAGGCCCCGTCGGAGGCCCCGTCGGACGGCTCTTCAGCCACCTCTTCGGACGCCCCGTCGGACGCCCCTTCCCAGGTCCCGTCGAATGTCGCGCCCGAGACGGGGCAGGACGCCGCCCCGACTCTCCGTCGTACGTAAGTCCTCCGGAACAAGGGCAGGGGGACCGGCGACGACACCCTGTGGGTGGTGGCAGACTGGCCGCCGATCCTTCGAACGGAGCCCCCAGGTGCCCATGATCCGTCGCCTCCGCCGGGCGGTGCGGCGCGTCTACCGCAGCACTGTCGACCTCAGCCACCCGGCCCGGTCGCCGCTCGGCAGCGCCGTTGTGAACTGTGTGGTCTACGTGGACGGCATACGGCAGCCGGGCGACTGCCCGGCCGAAGAAGCCGTACGACGGGTCCGGAGGTCCGGCAGGGGCTTCGTCTGGATCGGTCTGCACGAGCCGGACGAAGCCGAGTTCAAGGGGCTCGCCGAGCTGTTCGGGCTCCACCCGCTGGCGGTGGACGACGCGGTGCACGCGCATCAGCGGCCGAAGGTGGTGCAGTACGACGACACCCTGTTCGCGGTCTTCAAGACCTGCCGCTATGTCGAGCACGAGCTACTCACCTCCACCAGCGAGGTGGTGGACACGGGCGAGTTGATGGTCTTCACGGGGCCCGACTTCGTGATCACGATCAGGCACGGCAGGCACGGATCGCTCGGCCCGCTGAGGGAGCGGCTGGAGGCGGCGCCCGAGCGGCTGGCGATGGGGACGTCGTCCGTGCTGCACGCGATCGCGGACCAGGTGGTGGACGACTGTCTCGTCGTCGCCGACGCCGTCCAGGACGACATAGACCATGTGGAGACCGCCGTCTTCAACGAATCGGCGGGCCGGGCGGGCCGGGGCGAGGCCGGGCGCATCTACCAGCTCAAGCGGGAACTGCTGGAGCTGAAGCGGGCGGTGGCACCGCTGGACCGGCCGCTCGGCATGCTGGCGAACCGGACGATGCCGGGTGTCACTCCCGCCGTACGGCCGTACTTCCGCGACGTCACCGACCATCTCGCCCGGCTCACCGAGCAGATAGCCGCCTTCGACAATCTGCTGGACTCGATCCTTCAGGCCCATCTCGCGCAGGTGACCGTCGCGCAGAACGAGGACATGCGCAAGATCACCGCGTGGGCCGCGATCATCGCCGTGCCGACCATGGTGTGCGGCATCTACGGGATGAACTTCGAGCACATGCCGGGCCTGGGGTCGACGTACGGCTATCCGGCCGTCGTCGCTCTCATGGCCACGGCGTGCTACGTCCTCCACCGCAGCTTCCGCCGCAACGGCTGGCTGTAACGGCCGGCTGTCACACCCTCCGCGTCCCCAGCCGTAACACCTGCCGGTGGCGGTGGCCGTCGCGCACCTATGTATTCGAAAATATGTGCGACTTTGATTGGGTACGGTGTACGCTAGCCGCTCGCCGAGAATCACGAGGAGCAGTCCGTGAACATCCCAGCCGCCGACAGTCACCACGTGATCCAGGTCCGCGGGGCCCGCGAGAACAACCTGAGGGAGGTCTCGGTCGACATCCCCAAGCGCCGCCTCACGGTCTTCACCGGCGTCTCGGGATCCGGCAAGTCCTCCCTCGTCTTCGGCACCATCGCCGCCGAGTCCCAGCGCCTGATCAACGAGACGTACACGGCGTTCATCCAGTCGTTCATGCCGAGCATGGGCAGACCCGACGTCGACTCACTGCACAATCTGAGTGCCGCGATCGTCGTCGACCAGGAGCGGATGGGCGCCAACTCCCGTTCCACGGTGGGCACGGCGACCGACGCGTACACCATGCTGCGGATCATCTTCAGCCGGCTCGGCACCCCGCACATCGGCACGTCGACCGCCTTCAGCTTCAACGCCGCCGAGGGCATGTGCGCCGAGTGCGAGGGGATCGGTCAGGTGTCGAAGATAGACATCGACCAACTCGTGAACCGCGAACTCTCCCTGAACGAGGGCGCGATCACCGTCCCCGGTTTCCAGGTGGACGCCTGGTACTGGCAGGTCATGGTCGCCTCGGGCTTCTACGACCCGGACAAGAAGCTCAAGGACTTCACGCCCGAGGAGTGGGAGCTCTTCCTCCACAAGACCTCGACGAAGGTCAGGATCGGCTCGAACAACATCACGTACGAAGGGCTCGTCACCAAGGTCAACCGCACGATCCTGGTCAAGGACCGGGACTCGATGCAGGCCTCCGCCAGGGCGTTCGTGGACCGGGCCGTCGTCTTCGCCGAGTGCCCGTCCTGCGGCGGCAGCCGGCTGAGTACCGCCGCGCTGTCCTCGAAGGTCAACGGCGTGAACATCGCGGAGTGTTCGGCGATGCAGATCAGCGATCTGGCCGAGTACGTCCGGAAGATCGACGACGCGGGCGTGGCACCGCTGCTCGGCAATCTGCGGGACCTGCTGGAGTCGCTGGTCGAGATCGGGCTCGGCTATCTGAGCCTGGACCGGGTCTCGTCCTCCCTCTCCGGGGGTGAGGCGCAGCGCGTGAAGATGGTGCGGCATCTGGGCTCCAGCCTCACTGACGCCACGTACATCTTCGACGAGCCCACGATCGGACTGCACCCGCACGACATCCGGCGGATGAACGACCTGCTGCTACGGCTGCGGGACAAGGGCAACACGGTGCTGGTCGTCGAGCACAAGCCCGAGGTCATCGCGATGGCCGATCATGTGGTGGATCTCGGCCCCGGCGCCGGTACGGCGGGCGGGCGGATCTGCTACACCGGCGACGTGGCGGGGCTGCGCGCTTCGGACACGCTGACCGGCCGGCACCTCGAACACCGGGCGCGGCTGCGGGAGTCGGTGCGCGAGCCGAGCGGACAGCTGTCCATCGAGGGCGCCGATCTGCACAACCTGAAGAACGTGAGCGTCGACATCCCGACCGGTGTGCTGAGCGTGATCACCGGGGTCGCGGGATCGGGGAAGTCCTCGCTGATCCACGGCTATCTCTCCAACAGGGACGGCGTGGTGGTGGCCGACCAGTCTCCGATCCGGGGGTCCCGGCGGAGCAACCCGGCGACCTACACAGGGCTGTTGAGCCCGATTCGGACGGCGTTCGCCAAGGCCAACGGTGTCAAGGCCGCGCTGTTCAGCGCGAATTCGGAGGGCGCCTGCCCCAACTGCAATGGCCTCGGGCTCGTCTACACCGACCTCGCGATGATGGCGGGCGTCGCCTCGGTCTGCGAGGAGTGCGAGGGCAAGCGGTTCACTCCCGAGGTGCTCACGTACCGGCTGAACGGCAAGAACATCAGCGAGGTGCTCTCCATGTCGGTCGCGGAGGCGCACGACTACTTCGCCTCCGGGCAGGCGCACGCGATTCTCGGCCGGCTCACGGATGTGGGGCTGAGCTATCTGCGGCTCGGCCAGCCGCTGAACACCCTGTCCGGCGGCGAGCGGCAGCGGCTGAAGCTGGCGATCCAGATGGCGGAGAAGTCGTCCGTCTACATCCTGGACGAGCCGACGACCGGGCTGCACATGGCGGACGTGGACAAGCTGCTCGCGCTGCTCGACCGGCTGGTGGACGCGGGCAACACGGTGATCGTTATCGAGCATCACCAGGCGGTGATGGCCCACGCGGACTGGCTGGTCGACCTGGGGCCGGGCGGCGGGCACGACGGCGGACAGATCGTCTTCACGGGTACGCCGGCCGATCTGGTGGCGCACGCGGACACGCTCACGGCGCGACACCTGCGCGAGTACGTCGGTACGCAGCCGTAGCCGGCGTACGCGGGGTCCGGAACCGTGCTGGTGGAGCCCGGCGGATCTGCGGCACCGGCCGCGTATATCCGCTGGGCTCACACTCCGCCCACCGGCACAATCACGGTCATGTCACTCACCGTCGATCGTCTGCTTGTCGCACTCGAACCGCTGTCGTACCCGAAGCGCCTCAAGCACCTTGCCCACACAGTCCGTTCGCTGTCCTCGGATGACGAGCTCTCAGCCCTGGTGGAAGAGTTGGCGGGCCGCGGCACGTACGAGCGACGACTCGCGGCGTTCGCCGCGCTGGTCGGCCGGCACATGGACTTCCTGGCCGGGCGGCTGACGGACCGGGACCCGGTGGTACGGGCGTACGCGCTGCGCGCGGCCCGGACGCTTCCGCTCCCGGACGCGGCGATCGAGACGGTGTACGAGGACGCTTCGGCCGATGTGCGGCAGCGGCTGGGCGAGGTCGTGCTCGCGAGCGGGCGTACGGCGCCGGCGGAGCGCCTGGTGCCCAGGCTGCGCGCGCAGTGGGGTGACTCCGCGGCGGCCAAGCTGCTGCCCGTCTGTTCGGCGGAGTTCGTGGCGGCGGCGCTGCCCGGACTCTCCTACGCCGTCGAGTCCTGGACCAAGCTCGGACTCCACTTCCCCGACCAGGTCCTCGACCACGCGGAACGGGAACTCGCGGACCGCCCGCGCTCCGAGCACAACGCCGTCTGGCACCGCTACGCCGAGGGTGTGGCGGCGGCCCTCGCCACCCGCGCCGAGCGGGTGCTTTCGATGCTGGAGAGGCACGGCCCCGACACTCTTCCGGCCGCCCTGGCCGAGCGGCTGAACCAGCTGGTGGCCGTCGACCCGGACCGCGTCGTACGGCTGCTGATCCCGAGGGACCGGGGCGGACGGTCGTACACGCCGCTCCCGTCGGCGTCCGTCCTGCGGCGGATCGTCCACGCCGACCCTCCCTCGCTGCCCGCTCTCGGACGCTACTGGGCGGACGGCTACCCCAGCTTCTTCGCCAAGCTGCTCAAGGCGCTGCCTCCGCACCGCCGGAGCGAGTTCTTCGACCTGGCGACCGCGGGCGCCGAGGTGGACACCGACGTCCTCCTGCCGGTCCTCGCCCTGCTGCCGCGCGAGCGCCGCTGGGCGGAGGCCCGCCGGTGGTCGGCCCGGCGCCGCGAGACGGGGAGGTCCTGGTACGAGATCCTGGAGCTGGTCGCGCACGGCCCCGTCGCCGAGGCACGTACCGAACTGCTGGCGGGGACCCGTCGCCCGGACGCCGTCGACCGGGCGAGCGCCTGGCCGCTGCTGATCGCCAATGCCGCCCGCTCCCGCGACCGGGCGGCCGTGCGCGAGACGCTGAACGAGCTGCCGCGGCTGCGCAACGAGCAGGATCCGGTGCGCTGCGCCGCCCTCGGCGCGCTCGCGGAAGTGCACCCCGACCTTTTCACGGCCGAGGACACGCGGACGCTGGACCGCGTCCTGCTGGACGCCCTGGAGGCGCGGGACATCTCCTACGGCACCAGGGAGGCCCTGCGGGCCCTGGCGGTCGAGCTGTTGCGAGAGAACGCCGGGCGCGGTGAACAGGCCCTGGTGGTCTGGTCGTTGGGCGCGCTGGAACGGATCGCCGGCCATGTCGGCGTGGGCCACCTCGGTCCGCTCGACCGGACACTGCGGCGCGGCCAGGAGCATCAGGTGCTCGACGCGCTGCGCCCGTGGGTGGACGCCGCGATGGACAAGGCCGACTACCGGCTGCTGTTCACGCTGACCGCCTCGCTCGGCAGGCGGGCGCACCGGATGCCCGTCCTCCAGGGATTGCTCGAAGAGGCACTGAAGTACGGCGACGACAGCGCGTTCGAGACCGCGGCGACGTACTGGCTGGAGCCGCCGTGGACCCGGGACGAGCGGGTGGCCAGGATTCTGGAGCTCGAACCGTCGGCAGCCGTACTCACCCCGGTCGAAAGGGTTCTGACGGGGCGTCGGACCGATCTCCTGGATGTGCTGCTCGGCGGGTCGCCGCCGTACGGCCGCTTCCTTCGGCGCGGCAGGCGTCGGCCGCTGCCCGAACTCCGCTGCGCGGGGCGCTGGTTGCCGCGCCAGCAGGCGGCGGCGGGCGCCATGGCCGCGGCGGCGGCCGGTGACGCGTCGCAGCCGCTCCACAGCCGCGCCGCCGCGATCCGGGCCGCCGCGACGGTCCCGGAGCACGGGCGCGCGCTCGCCCTGCGGTACGCCGACTCCCCGGACGTGGTGCTTGCCGAGGCCGCGCTGGCCGCGCTGGTGTGGGCGGACGATCCGCAGGACGCGCTGCCGGCGCTGCTCGCCCACGCCGGAGGCGATCGCGCCCGGGTGGCCGTGTACGCCGCGTCCCGTGCCGCGCGTTTCGTCGCGCCGTCCCAACTCGCCGAGGGGCTCAGCGGGTTGCTCACCGCCGAGGAGGGCGTGAAGGTGACGAGCCGGAAGGAGGCGGTACGGCTTGCGGCCACCCTCCTGCCGCTCTCCCGTGCGTCGGCTCTCCTCTCGGCGGCCTTCCACGCGCCGTCCCCGCACCCCGACGTACAGGCGGCCGTCGTGGCGTTCTCGACCGGCCTGCTGTCCGAGGAGGAGACGTGGTCGGTCCTCACGGCGGCCACGGCAGGGGCGCCACAGGTGCTTCAGGCGGTCGTACGGACCTCGGTCTGGTCCTTGCCGGAGACCCACCGGCCCCGTTACGCCCGCCTGGTGGGCGAGGTGTGCCGGGCGGCGGACCCCGAGGTGGCGACGGCCGGGCTGCGTGTGCTCCCCCGGTGGGTGCGGTACGCCCCGGAGGCGGTGGAGGGGCTGTCCGAGCGGGTCACCGACCTCCGCGAGGGAGAGGGGACACGCGCCGTCTGGCGGCGGGCCACCGCGACGATCAGCAACCTGGCTGTCTCGGGCCTGCCGCATCCCGTCGGCGGCGCGGCGCCGGGAAGCCTGCTGCACGACACGCTGGCGGCGCTGCTCCCGGCGATCGCGGCCGGCGAGCCCGACACGGCTCCGGACCGGGATCTGCCCTGCCGCCAACGGGTGCGCGCGCTCCTGGGTGCGCTGCCCGACAGGGCGACTCCTGAGACCCGCCCGGTGCTGGAGGGAGTGGCGGCACAACTCGCCGCCGAGCCGTCCCTGGCCGGGGCCCGCGCGGGCCTGCTCTGCGCCCTCGTCGATGTGGACGCCGACCTGCCCGAACTCATCGCGTGCTTGCGGGACTTGGCGGCCAACGCGGTCGGCCGCCCCGCCCTGGCGGTGTCGACGGCGGAGCGTGTGCGCAGCCGGCTCGGCCACGGCGGCCCGCTGTCGAACCCCGCGACGGTCCTGGCAGCCGCCATCCGTCTGACCGCGACCGACGACCCGGCCACCGGCCTCCTGGCGGTCGCCCTGGTGTCCGCCACGGGCTCCCGTGTGGGCTGGCCGGACGACTGGCGCACGGCCCTGCACGTGCTGCGCACCCACCCGTCGGCGGACGTGCGGGACGCGGCGCTGGGGGTGCTCATCCGCACGGAGTGAGCGGGCGCCGGGGCGGGCGGCACGCGGGACCGCCTCAGCCCCGGTACGTCTCCAGCAGCCGCAGCCAGACCTCACTGATCGTCGGGTACGACGGGACCGCGTGCCACAGGCGGTTGATCGGGACCTCGCCGGCGACCGCCACCGTCGCCGAGTGGAGCAGTTCGCCGACGCCCGGACCCACGAACGTCACGCCCCGCAGGGTCTCGCTGTCCAGGTCCACGATCATCCGGGCGCGGCCCCGGTAGCCGTCCGCGTAGAGGCTCGCGCCCGCGACGTTCCCGATGGCGTAGTCGACCGCGCGGACCCGGTGGCCCGCTTCCTCGGCCTCCTTGAGGGTGAGGCCGACCATGGCGACCTCCGGGTCCGTGAAGACCACCTGCGGGACCGCGTCGTGGTCGGCCGTCGCCACGTGGGCGCCCCAGCGGTCGGTCTCCAGCAGGGGCACCTTCTGCGCCCTGGCGCCGATCGCGGCGCCCGCGATGCGGGCCTGGTACTTGCCCTGGTGGGTGAGGAGCGCTCGGTGGTTGACGTCGCCGACCGCGTAGAGCCAGTCGCTGTTCTCCACCCGGCAGCTGTCGTCGACGGGGAGCCAGGAGCCCGGCTTCAGGCCGATGGAGTCCAGGCCGATGTCCTGGGTGTGCGGTGCCCGGCCGACCGCGAAGAGGATCTCGTCCGCCTCGATCCGCTCGCCGTTGTCGAGGACGACCGTGACCGGTCCCGTACCACCGTCGCGCTCGACCGACGCGACGGAGACGCCCGTACGTACGGAGGCGCCCGCTTCCGTCAGCGCGTCGGCGACCAGTTCGCCCACGAAGGGCTCCATACGGGGGAGCAGACCGCTGCCCCGTACGAGCATCGTGACGGCCGAGCCGAATCCCTGGTAAGCGGTGGCCATCTCGACGCCGACGACTCCCCCGCCCACGACCACGAGCCGGTCGGGCACGGTCGACGAGCTGGTCGCGTCACGGCTCGTCCAGGGATTGGCGCCCGCCAGGCCCGGCAGGTCGGGGACCAAAGCTGTGGTGCCGGTGCAGACGGCGACCGCGTGGCGGGCGGTGAGGACCTGCTCGCCGCCCTCCGGGTCCCTGACGGTCACTCTCTTCTTGCCGTCGAGCCGGCCGTGGCCTCGGTAGAGGGTGGCGCCGATCGACTCGACCCAGGCGACCTGGCCGTCGTCCTTCCAGTTCGACGTGAAGTAGTCGCGGTGCGCGAAGACGGCCGGCACGTCGAGCGGGCCCTGCGCGGACTGGCTCAGTCCCGGGACGCTGCGTGCTTCCGCGCGGGCGATCACCGGTCGCAGCAGGGCCTTGCTCGGCATGCACGCCCAGTAGGAGCACTCGCCGCCGACCAGCTCCCGCTCGACGATCGCCGCGCTCAGCCCGGCCGCCCTGACACGGTCGGCGACGTTCTCCCCGACCGGTCCCGCGCCCAGCACCACAACGTCGTATTCAGTAGCTTCCGTCATGGGAACAGTCTGATGCGGCGCCAGCCGCATGGCCACACGATCTTCGGGAATGGGCGAGGAATACGGCGGTGGTACGCACCGTTGTCGGAGGCGACTTCGGTCCGGAGAGAACAGGAAGAGGTATCAGGCATGACCACTGTGGAACTCACCAAGGAGAACTTCGACCGGACGGTGTCGGAGAACGACTTCATTCTGATCGACTTCTGGGCTTCCTGGTGCGGTCCCTGCCGTCAGTTCGCCCCGGTGTACGAGCAGGCGTCCGAGCGCCACGACGACCTGGTCTTCGCCAAGGTCGACACGGAGGCGCAGCAGGAGCTCGCCGCGGCTTTCGAGATCCGCTCCATCCCGACGCTGATGATCGTCAGGGACAACGTCGCGGTCTTCGCGCAGCCCGGTGCGCTGCCCGAGACGGCCCTGGAGGACGTGATCGGGCAGGCACGCGCGCTCGACATGGACGAGGTCCGCAAGTCGGTCGCCGAGGCCGAGGCCGCCGCGAAGGCGCAGGGCCAGACCCCGGGCGACGGGACGACCGGCGCGTAAGGCCGCTGGTCAGCGTTCCAGTACGAGGGCGAGCCCCTGGCCCACACCGATACAGAGCGCGGCGAGACCGGTTCCCGAGCCCGCCGCCGCGAGCTGATGGGCGACGGACCCCGCGAGGCGCGCGCCGGAGGCACCCAACGGGTGGCCGATGGCGATCGCGCCCCCGCGCGGGTTCACGACTGCGGGGTCCAGCTCGGGCCACTCGGCGAGGCAGCCCAGCGACTGGGCGGCGAACGCCTCGTTGAGTTCGAACGTGGTGAGGTCGGCGAAGTCCCGGCCCGCCTTGGCCAGGGCCCGGCGTACCGCCTCGACCGGGCCGAGGCCGAAGAGCTGCGGTTCGATGCCGGTGACCGCGGAGGCCCTGATCCGGGCGAGCGGTTCGCGCCCGGTGGCCAGCAGGCCCGCCTCGTCCACGAGGAGCAGGGCGGCGGCGCCGTCGTTCAGCGGTGAGGCGTTGCCCGCCGTGACCGTCCCCGCGCCCTCCTTACGGAAGCTGGGCCGGAGCTTGCCCAGTGCTTCGAGCGATGTGTTGTCGCGGATGCATTCGTCCCGTACGAGCTCCACTCCCGCGTACGGCACGACCTCAGCGTCGTACAGACCCTCGCTCCACGCCCGCGCGGCCTTGAGGTGGCTCTCCAGCGCGAACGCGTCCTGCGCGTCCCGGGTGATGGCGTGCTTGTCGGCGATCTGCTCGGCGCCCTCGCCGAGCGGGACCGTCCACTCGGCGGGCATCTCGGGGTTGGTCATGCGCCAGCCGAGCGTCGTGGAGTACATCTGCTGATGCCCGGCGGAAAAGGCCCGCTCGGGCTTCTGGAAGACCCACGGGGCGCGGGACATGGACTCGACGCCGCCCGCGACGACGATCGACGCGTCGCCGAGCGCGATCGCACGCGCCGCCTGGATGACCGCTTCGAGCCCCGAGCCGCAGAGCCGGTTGACGGTGACGCCGGGGACCGAGACGGGCAGCCCGGCGAGCAGGGCGGCCATGCGCGCCACGTCACGGTTGTCCTCGCCGGCGCCGTTCGCCGCGCCGAGCACGACGTCGTCGATCCCGGCCGGGTCGAGTTCCGGCGTACGGTCCACGAGCGCCCGTACGACATGGGCGGCGAGATCGTCCGGTCGTACGGAGGAGAGCGCGCCGCCGAACTTGCCGATCGGTGTGCGGACGGCGTCGACGACGTAGACGTCACGGATGGTCATCGGATCGCTCATCGGCTCTCTCCCCTTGAGTCAGCTGTTCACCGACGCACTCTTTCATGGGAGCTACATCTAGGGGAGAAAGGATCCCGGACGGCCGGTCAGCTCGTCCGGGGCTCCGTGGCACCGGACGCGCCCGGCCCGTCGGGGGTGTCGACGACGCGTGCGGTGAGGCCGTAGTCGACCTCGTAGCCGTCGATCAGCAGACCTTCGACGGTGCGGGTCTCCGGGTCGATGTCCGCGACCATTCCCCCGCCCTCGTAGCGCGGATAGCCGGACTCGCCGGTCTCTCCGGTCGTCTCGACCACGGCCGAGCGCAGCGCGGTCGCCGCGTCCGGCGGACCGTCGCCGCCGTCGGTGTGCTCCGGTACCAGCAGAATCTCGAAACGCCGCGGATAGGGGTGCCAGGCAGTGCTCATGCTGGTGACGCTAGACAACGGGAGGGCGGCCCGCATGTCGTCCGGCGGGGTGACCGGATCCGGCTCGCCGGGTCTGGTCCGCCGAGTCCGGTCCGCCGGGCATCCGTCTGCTTAGGAGGCCGGCGTCAGCTCGACTCTCGTTGCAGGGCCAGCGCCCCCATGAGGTCGTGACGCTCAGGTTCACCGCCGGGATCGCGCACCACCCGGTCGACCAGGGCCGCCAGCCGCTGTCCGGTGACGAGGTCGATCCGTACGGTCGAGAGCCTGGGCCGGAGCAACCTGCCGAGCAGTAGATTGTCGGCGCCGAGCACCGCCACGTCGCCGGGGATGTCGACACCCGCGTCCTGGAGGGCCCTCATCAGGAGCATCGCGTACTCGTCGTTGTAGGCGTAGACCGCGTCGAGGTCCAGGCCGTCCCAGCGGGCGGCGAGCGCGGCGGCCGACTCCTCCGTGTACGAGAGCGGCACCGGCTCGACGCGGGCGCCCGCGGACGACGCGTCGGCCGCTGCCCGCGCGCCGGCGAGCCGGGGCTCCGAGAAGAGCTCCAGGCCCGGTTCCCCGGGCATCACGACGCCGATCCGGCGCCGTCCACGCTCCAGCAGATGGTCCACGGCGCAGCTGCCGATCTCGCGCTGGTCCATGACGAGGGCGTGCGCGCCCTCGACGCGCCGCGGGCCGAGGGTGATGACGGCCTTCGCGCCTGAGCGCTTGAGTATCTCGACCCCGTGCGGGGTGAGCGCGATCTCGCCGAGGGAGACGACGGCGACCGGGCGCAGTTCGGCCCAGGCGCGCGCGGCCTCGTCGCCGTCGAGGCCGAGGCTGCCGTACTGGACGACCGTGTAGTCCAACCGCCGCAGCGCCCACTGGAGTTCGTTGAGGAAGCGACTGTGCAGGGGGCCGATGGGGACGTGCGCGGTGGGGAGCAGGACAATCCTGGTGTGTCCCGCGCGCAGGCTGCGCGCGGCGGCGTGGGGGATGTACGCCAGTTCTTCGGCGGCCTCGCGGACCTTGCGGCGGGTGGGCTCGCTGATCCGTACGGCGGAGGTGTTGTTGAGTACGTACGAGACGGTGGCCCTGGAGACTCCGGCCAGGCGGGCGACGTCGGCGCTGGTGGGGACGGGGCGCTCGGCGGGGCGGCCCACGAGGCGTTCGGCACGCGGTTCGGGCGGCCGCGGAGAGGGCGGGGACGGTCTTGGGGACGGCTGTTCAGGTAACTGACTCATCGCCCCCCGCATCCTTCCAGACGGGCCGTCGATGGCATCCGCCGCCCGGAGTCCCGTTCGATCACCCCACGAGAAAGGCGCTTTCGAGCGCTCCTACGTACGAAAGGGATCGTCTTGCGACTGCACACCCACACCTGGGGCGAGGGCGACCGCGTCGCGCTCCTGATCCACGGCATCATGGCCGACCACCGGACCTGGCGCCGGGTGGGGCCCGAACTGGCCGCGCGCGGCCTGCGCGTGATCGCCGTCGATCTGCGCGGCCACGGCGCCAGTGGCCAAGGTCCTTACGCGCCCGAGGACTTCGCCGACGATCTCGTGGAGACACTGCCCGCCGGGGCGGAGGTGGCGATCGGCCACTCACTCGGCGGCATGGCGCTCGCGCTCGCGGTGGAACGGCTCGCGCCGCGCCGCGCGGTCTACTGCGATCCGGCCTGGCATCTGCCGGGCCCGGATGCGGGTGCCACCGAGAGCGCGGGACCCGCGCGGCTGGCCGCGGCCAAGACCCTCTCGCGCGAGGAGATATCCACGCTCAATCCCCGCTGGGAGGAGGTGGACGTGGACCTTGAGGTGGCGAGCCTCGCCGTGTGGGACGAGCGGACCGCGTACGGCATCGCGCCCGCGTTCGGCGCGGATCTGCGGCCTGCCCGGCCGGCGGTGCCCTCGCTGGTGACGATCGCCGATCCGAGCCCGATGGTCTCGCCCGAGGACGCGGCGGAGCTGCGCTCGCGCGGCTTCGAGGTCCGGACGGTCGAGGGCGCGGGGCACACGGCGCACCGCGACGACCTCGACGCGTTCATGGCCGCGCTGAAGGGATGGATCTGAGCGGAGACGGCAGGGACGGCGAACAGCCCGGCAGGGACCGGGCCGACCCGGGCGCGGGTCGGGGGCGCGCAGGCTCTACCTTCGTTCGGATGAAGCCCTTCACCGACTCCGGCGCCCCCGGCCACTCCCCCGAGCCCCAACTCCCCGGCAGGAGCGGTCCCTCCGCGACCACCGAGGCCGATCCCCGCGACGTGGGGCCCGTACGCGCCGGACAAGGACGGCGATCCGGATCCCGGCGAGATCGTCTGGACCTGGGTGCCTTATGAGGAGAACGACGGGCGCGGCAAGGACCGGCCGGTGCTCGTCGTGGCCCGCGAACCGGCCGGGACGCTGCTCGCCGTCCAGCTCTCCAGCAAGCGGCACGACCGGGACCACGAGTGGGTGCCGATCGGGGTCGGGCCGTGGGACCGGCAGGGCCGTGAGTCGTGGGTGGATCTGGACCGGGTGCTGCGGATCCACGACAAGGGCATGCGGCGCGAGGCGTGCGCGCTCGACCGGGGGCGGTTCGACCGGGTCGTACGGCGGCTGCGGGAGCGTTACGGCTGGCGCTGAGCCGGTATGCGGGGGCCGCCCGCGCCGCCGGAGCCCGAGCCGCCCGGACCGTCCTCGGAGCCGCCCTCGGAGCCGTCCTCGGCGACGCCCGCGACATCCTGAGCGACGTCCGCGAACGTACGCCGGAAAGCGGCCAGCGTGGCCGAATCGGCCGTCCGGTCGAGCACCGCGAAGACGACCTGGTCGAAGTGGCCCGCGAACCGGCCGCCGCCCCCGCCCGCTCCGGACCCTTCCGGCGGCGCGACGAGCAGCGCCCGGAAGGCACCGGCCACCCCCGCCGGGTCGTTGCGGAAGACCCCGCACCCCCACGCCCCGAGCACGAGGCGCCGGTATCCGCCCGCCACCGCCACCTCCAGGACCCGCTCGGCGCGGGCCGCGAGCGTGGCCGGAATTCGCGGGTTCTCCTCGGGCCGGTCACGCGCGACGATCCCGGCGTTCGGGGCGGGCGAGGTGAGGAAACCGACGGTGAACGGGGCGTCGAGCAGCCGGCCCCGGTCGTCGCGGAAGACGGGCACGCCGGGCGAGTGGATCACGCGGTCGCTGTAGAACGGGCTGCGGTCGGCGCGGTGGTGCGCGTAGTAGTCCGGGGCGCGCAGCAGGGTGGCGTAGAGGGCGGAGGCCCGGCACAGCGCCTCCTCCTGGGCCTGTGCGCCGTTCAGGTAGCCGCCGCCCGGGTTGCGTGCCGAGGCGAAGTTCAGAACGGCCACGGGGCCCGGTGCCGCCGAGGACATCCGCCGGGCGGCCTGGAGGCTGCTCTCGCCGCTGACCTCGAAGGATGTCGTACGGGAGGTGTCCGGGGTGACCGGTACGGGCTCCGGCCCGTACAGCCGCGTGCCCTCGGTCGCGGCGGTCAGCAGCGCCGCGAGTGGCACCTGGCGGCCGTCCTCCGCGCGGTACCCGCCCGCCTCGACGATCTCCTCGGTGTGCTTCGCGATCCCCCGCAGCCGTGCGCTCATGCCAGGCATCCTCGGTGAGGAAACACGCTCGGGGCAACCAGGTTTCCCACCCGCGGGGGCACTCTTGTGCGGATCGCCGGGAGTGGCCTTAGGTTGGAACGCAGCGCCCCGCCCCGAACCCCGGGACGGGGTCCGGGCACGGTCTTCGACAGGAGGATCCGGCCATGTCGTCGGAGGAATTCGCAGCTGCGGGCCCGTCTCTCACCGAGGACGACGCCGAGGCGCTGCTGCGCGGCATATGTTTCAAGACAGGTCCGCCCAGCATCGTGGGTGTCGAACTGGAATGGCTCGTGCACGATCTGTACGACCCCGAACTGCCCGTTCGGACCGAGCGTCTCGACAAGGCTTATGCCGGCCTCCGTGACGTGTCCCTGCGATCGGCGCTGACTTTCGAACCGGGCGGCCAGCTGGAACTCAGCTCGGCGCCCGCCTCCTCCCTGATGGAGTGTGTCAACTCCACAGCGGCGGACCTCGCCGCCGTACGCCGTGAACTGCGTACGGCCGGTCTCACGCTCACCGGCCTCGGACAGGATCCGTGGCACTCGCCGGGCAGGCTCCTGAAGGAGCCGCGGTACGACGCGATGGAGACCTACCTCGACCGGATCGGCCCCTCGGGCCGCGCCATGATGCGTTCCTCCGCCTCCGTCCAGGTGTGCCTCGACGCGGGTACCGAGGAGCCGGGCCCTCTCGGGTACGGCAGGCGCTGGCAGCTCGCGCATCTGCTGGGCGCGGTGCTGGTGGCCTCGTTCGCCAACTCGCCTGTCCAGGCGCGCCGTGCCACCGGCTGGCGTTCCACCCGGCAGGCGCTGTGGACGGACCTCGATCCGGCGCGCACCAACGCGCCCGACCTGCGGCGCGAGCCGCGGGCCGCGTGGGCGGCGTATGTACTGGACGCGCCGGTGATGTGCGTCCGGACCGCGGTCGGTCCTTGGGGAGTGCCCGAGGGGCTGACCTTCCGGGAGTGGATCCGGTCCGGTCTGCCCCGGCCGGCGGTCCGTGCCGACCTCGACTACCACATCTCCACCCTCTTCCCGCCGGTGCGCCCGCGCGGTCATCTGGAGCTGCGGATGATCGACGCCCAGCCGGGGGCCGACGGCTGGATGGTGCCGCTGGCGGTGACCACCGCGCTGTTCGACGACCCCGAGGCCGCCGAAACGGTGTACCGCACCGTGAAGACGCTCGCCGAGACGGCGGGCGCCCTCCCCGCGCCGGGCAATCCGCTCTGGCTCACGGCCGCCCGCGACGGGCTCACCGACCCCGAGCTGCACGCGGCGGCGGTGGAGTGCTTCGCCGTCGCGCTTCAGGCTCTGCCTCGTACGGGCGCCACCGAGACCGTTCAGGAGGCCGTCGCGGCCTTCAACGAGCGGTACGTCGTGCCGGGCCGCTGCCCCGCCGACGATATGAACGTCCCCGAAACCGGGAAGGAAATCCGCGCATGACCGAGAACGCCGGGACACCGGCCGAGACGGCGGACGGGACCACGGACGGGATATCCGTCGACGCGCTGCGGCGCCGGGCCTTCGACGCGCTCACCACCGCGCGCGAGCGCACCGCACTCCTCACCTCCTGTGTGGACGAGCCCGAACTGACCGCGCAGCACTCGCCGTTGATGTCACCGCTGGTCTGGGACCTGGCCCATATCGGCAATCAGGAGGAGCAGTGGCTGCTCCGTACGGTCGGCGGCCGGGAGGCCGTCAGGCCGGAGATCGACTCCGTGTACGACGCCTTCGAGCATCCGCGGGCACTGCGTCCCACGCTCCCGCTGCTCGCGCCCACCGAGGCACGCGCGTACGCCTCCGACATCCGGGGCCGGGTCCTGGACATCCTCGACAGCAGTCCGCTGCGCGGCGGTCCGCTGCTGGACGCGGGATTCGCCTTCGGGATGATCGCGCAGCACGAACAGCAGCACGACGAGACGATGCTGATCACCCATCAGCTGCGCCGCGGCCCCGCCGCGCTGACGGCGCCAAAGCCGCCGGCCCCCGATCCGGTGGACGCGGCGGACCTGCCGGCCGAGGTCCTGATCCCGGCCGGGCAGTTCACCATGGGCACCTCGGCCGAGCCGTGGGCGCTGGACAACGAACGGCCCGCGCACCACCGGCTGGTGCCCGCGTTCTACCTGGACACCGTGCCGGTGACCAACGGCGACTATCTGCGGTTCATCGAGGACGGCGGCTACACCGACGAACGCTGGTGGGCCCCGGCCGGCTGGGACCAGATCCGTGAACACGGCGTCGCCGCACCGCTGTTCTGGCGGCGGGAGGCAGGACAGTGGACGCGCCGCCACTTCGGCGCGGTCGAGCCCGTCCCCGCCGACGAGCCGGTGCTGCATGTCAGCTGGTACGAGGCGGACGCCTACGCGCGCTGGGCCGGGCGGAGGCTGCCGACCGAGGAGGAGTGGGAGAAGGCCGCCCGGCACGACCCGGCCACCGGCCGCTCGCGGCGCCATCCGTGGGGCGACGAGGACCCGACGCCCGAGCACGCCAACCTCGGCCAGCGCCATCTGCGGCCCGCGCCCGCGGGCAGTTATCCGCGGGGCGCGTCGCCGCTGGGCGTACGGCAGTTGATCGGTGACGTGTGGGAGTGGACGTCGAGCGACTTCCTGCCCTACCCCGGCTTTGCCGCCTTCCCCTACCGGGAGTACTCGGAGGTGTTCTTCGGCGGGGCGCACAAGGTGCTGCGCGGCGGCTCGTTCGCCGTGGACCAGGTGGCATGCCGCGGCACCTTCCGCAACTGGGACCTGCCGGTGCGCCGGCAGATCTTCGCCGGGTTCCGTACCGCCCGCTCGGCCGGGGACGCGTGATGTGCCGTCATATCGCCTATGTGGGGGCGCCGGTGGCGCTGCGCGAAGTGCTGATCGCCCCTGAGTACGCGCTGTACCGGCAGTCCTGGGAGCCGCGCCGGCAGCGGTACGGGACGGTCAACGCGGATGGTTTCGGGGTCGGTTGGTACGCGGACGGCGACCCGCTGCCCGCGCGCTACCGCCGCACGGGCCCCATCTGGGGCGATCAGAGCGTCGTCGACCTGGCCAGGGTGGTCAGGAGCGGTGCGGTGCTCGCGGCCGTGCGGGACGCCACCGAGGCGGGCTCGGACGGTGAGGCGGCGGCGGCGCCGTTCGCCTCCGGGCCGTGGCTCTTCAGCCACAACGGCGCCGTACGCGGCTGGCCGTCGAGCCTGGCGCCGCCTGCCGCCGCCCTCTCCCCCGCCGAACTGCTGTCGCTGGACGCCCGGACCGACTCGGCGCTCGTGTGGGCGCTGGTGCTGCACCGGCTGCGGGACGGCGACGGCATGGGACAGGCCCTGACCGACACGGTCCTGGAGGTGGCCGAGGCGGCGCCCGGCTCCCGGCTGAATCTGCTGCTCACGGACGGTACGACGGTCACGGCGACCGCCTGGGGGGACACGCTCTGGTATCTCGCCGAGCCCGGCCGGTCCACGGTCGTCGCCTCGGAGCCGTACGACGACGATCCGCGCTGGTGCGAAGTCCCCGACCACACGCTGCTGGCGGCGACCCGCACCGACGTCCTGCTCACTCCCCTCAAGGAGCCCCCCTCGTGAGCCCGTACCAGCTGACCCGCACCCTGCCCGAGGACGCCACCGACGCCGCGCTGCGCGCCGACGTGCTGCACGGACTGACCCGTACACCCAAGTCCCTGCCGCCCAAGTGGTTCTACGACGCCAGGGGCAGCGAACTCTTCGAGGAGATCACCAGGCTCGACGAGTACTATCCGACGCGCGCGGAGCGGGAGATCCTGCTCACCCGCGCGCCCGAGATCGCGGCGGCGACGGGGGCCCGCACGCTGGTCGAGCTGGGCTCGGGGTCCTCGGAGAAGACCCGGCATCTGCTCGACGAGCTGCCCGTGCCGCACGCCTACGTACCGGTGGACGTGAGCGAGAGCGCGCTCATCGGGGCCGCCGAGTCGCTGCTCGCCGAGCGGCCCGGCCTCCAAGTACACGCGCTCATCGCCGACTTCACCAAGGAGCTGGAGCTGCCGGACACGCCGGGGCCCCGACTGGTCGCGTTCCTCGGCGGCACGATCGGGAATCTGCTGCCCGACGAGCGCGCGGACTTCCTCGCGTCCGTGCGCGCGATGCTCGTGCCCGGCGACGCGCTGCTCCTGGGGACGGATCTCGTCAAGGACGAGTCCGTACTGGTCAAGGCTTATGACGACGCGTCAGGGGTGACGGCCGCCTTCAACAAGAACGTGCTGGCCGTCGTCGACCGCGAGCTGGGAGCCGACTTCGACCCGGCGGACTTCGACCATGTGGCGCTCTGGGACAGCGATCAGCGGTGGATCGAGATGCGGCTCAGGGCGCGCCGGGCCCTCACTGTGAAGATTCCCGAACTGGATCTGGTGGTCGCCTTCGAGGCGGGTGAGGAGATGCGTACGGAGGTGTCCGCGAAGTTCACCGAGGACGGTGTCCGCACCGAACTGGCCGGTGCGGGGATGGAGTTGACGCACTGGTGGACGGACGAGGCGGGGCGGTTCGCGCTGTCGCTGGCGACGGCGGTGTGAGAGACGGCCGCTTGAGATACGGCCGTGTGAGAGACAGCGGTGTGAGACACGGCCGCGTGAACAACGCCGGCCCGGTCGCCGCCGGTCCGGGTGACGGCACTCTGGGCCGCGCGCGCCAGTGAGCGCCGGTCCGCGTGGCTCCCGGCGGGGATCAGGGGCAGGACCTCGATCTCCGCCGTGAGCCCGCGGGTCACCACCGCGCGCCACAGTGAGACCGCGAGCGGGTCGTCCCCGACGAAGGCGGCGGGACCCAGCGGGCTGTAGCCGATCCGTACGGGAAGGACGGCCGCCCCCGCGTCCAGCGCGGCCTGGAACATGGCCGCGGTGAACCGCCCCTGGTCCCTTCCGCACCAGGTGCTTCCCTCGGGGAAGACGATCACCCGGGATCCCCCGAGCAGGGCGTCCTTGACGTCTCGTACGGTGCCCGGCAGCGCGCGGAGCCGGTCGCGCTCCACGAACAGGGTGCCGCCGAGGGCCGCGACCACGCCGAGGACGGGCCAGCGCCGGATGTCGCTCTTGGCCAGCAACCGGCCGGGGAACAGGGTCGCGACGAGCGGGATGTCCAGCCAGGAGATGTGGTTGGCGACGACGAGCACCCCGCACGGCGCTTCGCCCGAGGTCACGGACAAGGCCTCGGGCCGCGTCCCGCCGGCCTGGACGCGCACCCCGAAGAGCCGGATCACGGTACGTGTCCACCCCCGGGTCAGCCGGTCGCGTACACCGGAGTTGAACAGCGCGACGAAGGGAATGAGCAGGGTCCCGGTGATCACGGCGCCGAGACCGGCCGCCAGCCGCGCGGACGCGGCGACCGGGCCCCGGCGCGGGGCGTCCGGCAGGGGGGCGCAGAGCTGCGGGGTGCAGGGCGCCGTGGGCAGCCAGGCGCTCATCGCGCCGGGGCGAGCGAGAGGAAGTGCCGCAGGTAGCGGGGGTTGGTGCGGCGCAGCGACAGCAGGACGTACAGGTCGGCGACCCCGAACTCCGGGTCGTGCGCGGGCGCGCCGCACACCCAGGCGCCGAGCCGCAGGTAGCCGCGGAGCAGCGCGGGAAGTTCGGCCCGTGCGGCGGGCAGGGTCTCACTGTCGGGGGTCCAGAGTCGGTGCGGGGTGACCCAGTACTCCTCGGGCGCGAGGTCGCGGTCCTTGACCGTGTTCCAGGTCGCGGACGCGAGGGCGCCGCCGTCGCTCAGCGGCAGGGAGCAGCAGCCCGCCATCCAGTTGTGCCCGGTGCGGGTCATGTAGCGGGCGAGCCCGGCCCAGATGAGGGCGATGACGGCGCCGTCGCGGTGCAGGGGGTGGACACAGGAGCGGCCGACCTCGACGAGGTCGTCGCGTATGTGGTCGAGCCTCTGGAGGTCGAACTCGCTCTCGGAGTACAGCCGTCCGGCGGCACGGGCGCGGTCGGGCGGCAGCAGCCGGTACGTCCCCACGACCTCGCCGGTCTCGGCCTCGCGTACCAGCAGGTGGTCGCAGTAGGCGTCGAAGGCGTCGCTGTCGAGGCCGGGCTCGGGCGCGTCGATGTGGGCGCCCATCTCACCGGCGAAGACCATGTAGCGCAGGCGCTGGGCGGCGCGTATGTCCTCCTGGTCGCGGGCCAGGGAGACGAGATAGCGCTGGTCGGGGTCGGGTGCCGGGGCGGGGAGGGGGAGCTGCGGGGGTGCCGTGGGGAGGGTGGCGGGGACGACGGCGGGCGAGGCGGACATAGAGGTCTCCTGTGCCGGACAAAAGAACGAGCGGTGGTGGGACGCCGCTGGTGCGGCGCCCCGGCACCTTGTTTCTTCCGTGACCGGCTGGATTCGACATGACAGCCTGGCGGAGCGGGGATGTGGGACGGCTGAATGGCCGGAACCAACGGGTAATGGGTTGGTAAAGCGGCCGTCCCGGAACGGGACCTTCGAGGAGTCCGCCGAACGCCGGGGGCAGTCCGCCGACCCGGTGGAGCGCTCCGGACCCCGAATCTACCGCAGCGCCGCCGAGATCTTCTCGACGGCCGCCTCGGCGGCGATCCTCGGGTCCTCGCCCTGGAGGACGGCCGTCATGTACGGCTTGATCGGGTTGTCCAGCTCGACATCCGCCCATTTCGGCGAGTTGGGCGTGGCCCGTCCCTGTGCGGCGCCCGCCGCCATCGCGGCCGTCGCTTCCTGGCCCTCGATGACGCCCGCGAGGGTCGTCTTGTTCGGCACGTAGCTCATGGTCCTGGCGAGATCCGTCTGCCACTTCTCGCCGGCCAGCGCTTTGACGACCTCGACGGCGGCCGACCGGTGGGAGGAGTTCTTGGGGACGATGAGGTCGGAGCCGCCGGTGAAGACGGAGCCGGGCGTCGCGGAGGTCTTGCCGGGGATCGGGAAGAAGCCGAGCTTGCCCTTGAGACCGGGGTTCTTCTCCTCGATCTGGACGGCGGAGTTGGGGGTGTCGATCATCTGCGCGACGTCGCCCCTGGCGAACACCTCCTCCTGCACCGGCGTCACCTCGTCGGAGTCCTTGGGGCCGTCGCCGAGCCCCTGCAACTCCTTGTAGAACTTCATGCCGTTGATCGCCTCGGGGGTGTCGAGCCGGCCCTCCCACTCGCCGCCCGACTCGACCGCCAGCTCGCCGCCCTCGTCCCAGATGAAGCCGGAGAGGGTGTACCAGTCCTGGCCGGCGAGGTAGATGCCCTGCTGGGCGCCCTCGTCGAGTTCGGCGGTGATGTCCAGCCACTCCTCGCGGGTCTTGGGCAGCTCCTCGATGCCGGCCTGTGCGAAGAGGTCCTTGTTGTAGATGACGACGCGGTTGGCCGCGTACCAAGGGATGCCGAACTGGGAGCCGTTGATGCTGCCGGGCTCGGCGAGACCCGGCAGCCAGTCCTCACTTCCCAGGTCGCGTACGGACTCCAGGGTGAGGTCCCGCAGGCCGTCGCTCTCCGCGTACTGGGCGACCTGTGTGTTGCCGACCTCGATGATGTCCGGCGAGTCGTCGTCCTCCAGCGCGGCCATCACCTTCTTGCCGATCCCGGTCCACTCCTGGATCTTGACCTCCAGCCGGACCGAGGGGTTCTCCTCCTCGTACGCCTCGGTGAACCGCTCAAGGAACTCGGTGGAGACGCTGTCCTTCATGAGCCAGATGGTGATGACCTTCTCGTCGTCACCGGGGAGCATGCCGCATCCCACGAGGGCGATGGAGGACACGAACACGGCGGAGCCGACAAGGAAGCGGTTTTTCACGTAGGTCACCTTCTGGCGTGCGGGCACGAAAGAGAGAAACCCGACGTGGGGGGAGCAAGAGTGCTCGCACGGGTATTCGGCGATTTTGGTATGTACCAGGTAACCGGTCAAGCCCCGCGCAGCCGCCCGGGACCCCTACCGCACCCCTCTCCTGCCGCGCGCGGCGCGTGATGGTGGGGCACCGTGGAGTGAGACCCGCGACCGCGCGAAGAGGAGAACGACCCCCATGAGCAACCACACCTACCGGGTCACCGAGATCTACGGCACCTCAGAGGTGGGCGTCGACGAGGCCATCCGCAACGGGATCGGCCGGGCGTCCCAGACCCTCCGGGAGCTGGACTGGTTCGAGGTGACACAGGTCCGCGGGCATATCGCCGGCGGCCGGATCCAGCACTACCAGGTCGGGCTGAAGGTCGGCTTCCGCCTGGAGGACGGCGACACGGCGGGCTGACCCGAGGCCCGGTCCCAGGCCCGATCGGCGGGGGCCCGCTCAGGTGCGCCCCTCGCGCTCCTGCCCGTCCTTCAGCGCCTGTGACGTGCTCGCCCAGCGAGCGCGTACGACCCGGAATCCCGCACGTTCCACGGCGTCGCACACCAGCTCGTCGTCGTCCACGAGCATGCGGATCTCCCGGCCCGCGGCCAGCTTGCCCAGCCGCTCCACCTTGGTCGTGCGGGCCGGCCTCCGGTCGTCGTTGCGGCGCATGAAAAGCCGGCCGTCGGGAAGACCGTTCGCGCGCAGCCACGTGAGCGTGTCCTCGCGGCAGCGTTCGGGACGGCCCGTCAGATAGACGACCTCGCACTCCTCCGCGCTCGCCAGGGCCAGCGCCACTCCCTCGGCGAGCGGCGTGTCGTCCCCCGCCGCGTCGAAGAAACCGTTCCAGTCCTTCGGCCTGCGCTCCAGGAAGTGCTGGCGGTGCGCGGTCTCCGCGAGCGTCCCGTCCAGATCGAATACCGCCAGTGGTCCCCAGTTGTCCGTCACACGCCCAGCCTAGAGAAGGGCCGGGGAATCCTCGCGCCGCGTCGGTGTTGAACCGAACGTGAGCTCAGCGATCGCAGACATCCCGTTCTCCGTACTCGACCGCTCCCGCACCCGGGAGGGCCGGGACGCTCCCGAGGCCCTGCGCGACACGGTGCGCCTCGCGCGGCGGCTGGAGGCGCTCGGCTACCACCGCTTCTGGGTCTCCGAGCACCACAGCGTGCCCGGCGTCGCGGGCTCTGCGCCAACGGTCCTGGCGGCGGCCGTCGCCGCCGCGACCTCCACGATCCGCGTCGGTACGGGCGGGGTGATGCTGCCCAACCACCGGCCGCTGGTCGTGGCCGAGCAGTTCGGGGTGCTGGAGTCACTGTTCCCCGGCCGGATCGACATGGGCCTCGGCCGCTCCGTCGGCTTCACGGACGGGATACGCCGGGCGCTCGGCAAGGAGAAGCAGGATACCGAGGACTTCGCCGACCGCATCGAGGAGTTGCTCGGCTGGTTCACCGGTGACCAGCGTCTCTATCCGCAGGTGCACGCCCTGCCCGCCGAGGGGCTGCGCCCGCAGCCGTTCGTCCTGGCGATGGGCGAGGGAGCGGACATCGCCGCCGCGGCGGGTCTGCCCATGGTCGTCGGCGACCTGCGCGGCCGTGACCGGATGCTGCGGGCGGTCGAGCGCTACCGCGAAGGCTTCCGTCCCTCCCCCTGGGCGGACCGCCCGCACGTGGTCATCTCGGGCACGGTCGCGGTCGCCGCGACCGAGGAGGAGGCACGCCGCCTGCTCATGCCCGAAGCCTGGTCGATGGCCCACTCCCGCACCCGCGGCGTCTTCCCGCCGCTCGCCCCCGCGGAGCGGATCGAGACGCTGACGATGACCGCCAAGGAGCGGGAGTTCTACGAGTCGGGCCTGCGCGGCCATGTCCAGGGCACCGAGGAACAGGTGGCCGGCACCCTGGAGTCGGTGATCAAGGAGACCGGTGCGGACGAGGTGCTGCTGACGACCAGCACGTACGACCGCGACGCACTCCTGGACTCCTTCACCCGCCTGGCAGGTGTCGCGGGACTGACCCGGGTCCCTGCCCCCAACGTGCCGGCCGATCCCGCGCGTCGAGGCGTGGCGACGGCGTGACGACGTCCTAGCGCGCCACCTTGCGCGTCGCCCGCAGCCACTCCTTGTTCATCGCCGTGATCGACGGCAGCGGGATGCCCTTCGGGCAGGCCGTCGCGCACTCGCCGGTCAGGGTGCAGCCGCCGAAGCCCTCCTCGTCCATGGTGGCGACCATGTCCAGGACCCGGGTCTCGCGCTCGGGAGCGCCCTGGGGGAGCACGTTGAGGTGGTTGACCTTGGCGGAGGTGAAGAGCATCGCCGAGCCGTTGGGGCACGCCGCCACGCACGCGCCGCAGCCGATGCACTCGGCGTGCTCGAAGGCGAAGTCGGCGTCCGCCTTGGGCACCGGCGTGGCGTGGGCCTCGGGGGCGGAGCCCGTGGGAGCGCTGATGTAGCCGCCGGACCCGATGATGCGGTCGAACGCCGACCGGTCCACGACCAGGTCCTTGACCACGGGGAACGCGCCCGCCCGCCACGGCTCGACGTCGATCGTGTCGCCGTCGGAGAAGTGCCGCATGTGGAGCTGGCAGGTGGTGGTGCGTTCGGGGCCGTGGGCGTCGCCGTTGATGACGACACCGCACGCGCCGCAGATGCCTTCGCGGCAGTCGTGGTCGAACGCGACGGGGTCGTCACCGGTCAGGATCAGCTGCTCGTTGAGCGAGTCGAGCATCTCCAGGAACGACATGTCCTCGGAGATGCCGTCGATGTCGTACGTGACCATGGCGCCGGTGGCGTCGGCGGCGCTCTGCCGCCAGACGCGCAGGGTGAGCCTCATGCGTAGCTCCGCTGGGTGGGGTGGACGTACTCGAAGACGAGGTCTTCCTTGTGCAGGACGGGCGCGGTGCCGGTGCCGGCGAACTCCCAGGCCGCCGCGTACGAGAAGGCGTCGTCGTGCCGTTCCGCCTCGCCGCCCTCGGTCTGGGACTCCTCGCGGAAGTGGCCGCCGCAGGACTCGGCGCGGTGCAGCGCGTCGAGGCACATCAGCTCGGCGAGTTCCAGGTAGTCGACGATGCGGTTGGCCTTCTCCAGCGACTGGTTGAACTCCTCGCCGGTGCCCGGCACCTTGATCCGGCGCCAGAACTCCTCGCGGATCTGCGGGATACGGTCGAGCGCCTTGCGCAGTCCGATCTCGCTGCGGGCCATTCCGCAGTGTTCCCAGAGCAGTTCGCCGATCTCCCGGTGGAAGGAGTCGGGGGTGCGGTCGCCGTCGACGGCGAGCAGCAGCCGCAGCCGGTCCTCGGTGTCGGCGACGGCCTCGGCGACCGCCGGGTGGCTGTCGTCGACCGTGTCCTGGTGCGGGTTGCGGGCCAGGTAGTCGTTGATGGTGGACGGCAGGACGAAGTAGCCGTCGGCGAGGCCCTGCATGAGGGCGGACGCGCCGAGCCGGTTGGCGCCGTGGTCGGAGAAGTTGGCCTCGCCGATCGCGAACAGTCCCGGGACGGTGGTCTGGAGGTCGTAGTCGACCCAGAGCCCGCCCATCGTGTAGTGGATCGCCGGGTAGATGCGCATCGGTACCTGGTAGGGGTCCTCGGCGGTGATCCGCTCGTACATCTCGAAGAGGTTGCCGTACTTCTCCTCGACCGCCCCGCGGCCGAGCCGGCGGATCGCGTCGGCGAAGTCGAGGTAGACGCCCTGGCCGCCGGGGCCGACGCCGCGGCCCTCGTCGCAGACGTTCTTCGCGGCGCGCGACGCGATGTCGCGCGGGACGAGGTTGCCGAAGGAGGGGTAGATCCGCTCCAGGTAGTAGTCGCGCTCGTCCTCGGGGATCTCGGCGGGCGGGCGGGTGTCGCCGTGGGCCTTCGGCACCCAGATACGGCCGTCGTTGCGCAGCGACTCGCTCATCAGCGTGAGCTTGGACTGGTGGTCGCCGGAGCGCGGGATGCAGGTGGGGTGGATCTGGGTGAAGCAGGGGTTGGCGAAGTGCGCGCCGCGCCGGTGGGCGCGCCAGACGGCGGTGGCGTTGCTGTTCTTGGCGTTGGTCGAGAGGTAGAAGACGTTGCCGTAACCGCCGGACGCGAGGACGACGGCGTCGGCGAAGTACGTGGACACCTTGCCGGAGATCAGGTCGCGGGCGACGATGCCGCGGGCCCGGCCGTCGACGACGATCAGGTCGAGCATCTCGGTGCGCGGGTGCATCTCGACGGTGCCGGCCGCGATCTGCCGGGACAGCGCCTGGTAGGCGCCGAGCAGCAGTTGCTGACCTGTCTGGCCGCGGGCGTAGAAGGTTCGGGAGACCTGGACGCCGCCGAACGAGCGGGTGTCGAGGAGACCTCCGTACTCGCGGGCGAAGGGCACGCCCTGGGCGACGCACTGGTCGATGATCTCGACGGAGATCTGCGCGAGCCGGTGGACGTTGGACTCGCGGGCCCTGAAGTCGCCGCCCTTGACGGTGTCGTAGAAGAGGCGGTGGATGGAGTCGCCGTCGTTGCGGTAGTTCTTCGCGGCGTTGATCCCGCCCTGGGCGGCGATGGAGTGGGCGCGGCGCGGCGAGTCCTGGTAGCAGAACTGGACCACGTGGTAGCCCTGTTCGGCGAGTGTGGCGCCGGCGGCGCCGCCCGCGAGCCCGGTGCCGACGACGATGACGGTGTGCTTGCGGCGGTTGGCCGGGTTGACCAGCTTGGCCTCGAAGCGGCGGGTGTCCCAGCGCTCTGCGACGGGCCCGCCCGGGGCCTTGGTGTCGACGAGGGGTTCGCCGGTGGAGTAGTCGGTGTACGTGGGCGGGAGGAGGTCGTCCATATCAGCTCACCAGTCCGGTCATGACGCCTACGGGCAGGGAGATGAAGCCGACGGTCAGCACCAGCGCGAGTCCGTTGGCCATGATCTTCAGTACCCGGTCACGGGTGGCGCTGCCCATGCCGAGGGTCTGTGCGGCGCTCCAGAAGCCGTGCCGGATGTGCAGTCCGAGGGCGAGCATCGCGGTGATGTAGATGACGTTGCCGTACCAGGTGGAGAAGGTCGCGACGACGTTCTCGTACGGGTGACCCGGCTGGGCGTTCTCGTTGACGGTGAGGGTCGTCAGGTCGAGCAGGTGCCAGACGATGAACAGCGCCAGGATGATGCCGCCCCAGCGCATGGTGCGCGTGGCGTAGCTGGCGCGGCGGCGCTTGTGCACGTAGGAGGTGGGTCGGGCGGCGATGTCGCGGCGGCTGAGCTGGTACGCGCAGACGCCGTGCAGGATCACGGCGGCGAGCAGCCCCACGCGCACGATCCACAGGGCCCACTCGTAGTGCAGGACCGGCTCGCCCATGGTGCGCAGCCAGTGTCCGTACTCGTTGAACTCACCGGGGCCGAAGAAGATCTTCAGATTGCCCAGCAGATGCGCGACGAGGTAGCCGAGGAGGACCAGGCCGCTGACGGCCATGACGGCCTTCTTGCCGACCGTGGATCCCCAGAGGGTGCCGAGCACCGAGGGCCGTTTGCCGGGTCGCCCGCCGCCCGGCTCACCGGCCTTCCGGTCCGCCCGCTTGTCCGTACGCGTTGCCAGAGCCATGTCACGCACGCTAGGGCCGCATCCACCAAGAGGTCCAAGACATGGTTCGGCTCATGTCCATAGCCTCTGCCTATCGTGGGTCTATTCTGGACACATGCAGTTCCAGCAGCTCGTCTATTTCGTCGCCGTCGCGGAGACCCTGCACTTCACCCGGGCCGCCGAGCGGGTGCATGTCTCGCAGCCGTCGCTCTCCCAGCAGATCCGGGCCCTGGAGAAGGAGCTGGGCGCCGAGCTGTTCGGCCGTGCGCGGGGCAATGTCGCACTCACCGACGCGGGCGAGGCTCTGCTCCCGACCGCCCGGCGGATCCTCGCCGACGCGGAGACCGCACGCCATGAGGTGCAGGAGCTGGTCCAGCTGCGGCGCGGCCGGGTGCGGCTGGGCGCGCCGCCGAGCCTCTGCACCGGGCTGCTGCCGGAGGTCCTGCGCGACTTCCACGATCAGCACCCCGGCATCGAGCTGCTGATCGAGGAGAGCGGCTCGCACGATCTCGTACGGGAACTGGCGCGCGGCGCCCTGGACTTCGCCCTCGTGGTGCTCCCGCTGCCGACGCCCTCACCCGCGCTGACGACGGTCGAGCTGCTGCACGAGGACCTGGTGGTGGTCTCGTCGGCGGCGGTGCCGGGACCGCGCCGGCCGGTCCGGATCTCCGACCTCCAGCGGGAGCAGCTGGTGATGTTCCGGCACGGCTACGACCTGCGGGAGCTGACCGTCGCCGCGTGCCGGGCCGAGGGCTTCGAGCCGACGTTCACCGTCGAGGGCGGCGAGATGGACGCGGTCCTGGGTTTCGTACGGGCCGGACTCGGGGTGGCGGTGGTGCCGAGCATGGTCGCGCGGCAGGCGGGGCGCGATCTGCGGGTGACGCCGCTGGCGCCGCCGGGACTGCGCCGTACGATCGCGCTCGCCCACCGCAGCGACGTCGCGCCGCCGCGCGCCGCGCGCGAGCTCCAGAGGGTGCTGTTCAGCACACGGGCACGGAGCGGCTCGGACGGCGCGGGGGCCGGCCGCGGGGCCGGGGACGGCGCGCGACGCGCGTAGCTGAACGGGCGGCCGGTGCTCACCGCGGCCACCCGTTCCTGACGGCTTCAGACCGCGTCGGCCAGCGACAGGGTGTGCAGCATCTCCGGCGGGCCCGGACGCGCGTAGTACCAGCCCTGCGCGGTGTCGCAGCCGAGCATCCGCAGATGCTCCGCCTGCGTCCCGGTCTCCACGCCCTCCACCGTCACGGTCAGCTCCAGGCTGTGCGCGAGGGAGACGATCCCCTCGACGATCTTGATGTCGACGGGGTCGGCGGGGTGCTGCTGCATTCCCTGGGTGAAGGAGCGGTCCAGCTTGAGCACGCTCACCGGGAGCCTGCGCAGATTCGCCAGGTTCGAGTAGCCCGTGCCGAAGTCGTCGAGCGCGATGTCGACACCCATCTCGGCGAGCTGCCGCAGCGGCTTGAGCAGATCCTCGTCGGCGCCGATCAGCGCGGACTCGGTGACCTCCAGGCAGAGCGAGCCCGGTTCGAGACCGACCCGTTCCAGCACCTCGACCGTGTCGGCCACGAGGCCGGGGTGGTGCAGCTGGGCGGGCGAGAGGTTCACGTTGATCCGCAGCGGGCCCGCGAAGGTGCCGGCCGCCAACTCCTCCTGCCAGGCCCGCGCCTGGCGTACGGACTGCTCCAGCACCCAGCGCCCGAGCGGCACGATCAGCCCGGTGTGTTCGGCGAGCGGGATGAACCGGTCGGGGCCGAGCACCCCGTGCGTCGGGTGGCTCCAGCGCACCAGCGCCTCGGCGCCGTGCACCGTGCCGTCGGCGAGATGGACCAGCGGCTGGTACTCGATGAAGAACTCGCCGCGCTCCAGGGCGGTCGGCAGCGACGTGGTGAGCCCGTGCCGGGTGATGGCGCGGGCGTCGGCCTCGGCGTCGGCGTACTCGAACCGGTTGCCGCCCGCCGACTTGGCCCGGTACATGGTGATGTCGGCGCTGCGCAGCACCTCGGCGGCGCTGAACGCGCCCGCCTCGCCCTCGACGATGCCGATACTGCCCCGGACGGTGAACTCCCGGCCGTCCAGGCTGATCGGGGTGGCCAGCACGCCCAGTATGCGCGACGCGAGGTCGTTCACCTCGCGCTGGGTGTCGGGGCCGGTGGTCAGCGCCACGAACTCATCGCCGCCGAGCCTCGCGACCATCTCGCCGGGCGCCGTGGCGCAGCTCTGGAGGCGGTCCGCGACCTCGACCAGCATCCGGTCGCCGGCGGAGTGGCCGAGGCTGTCGTTGATCGCCTTGAAGCCGTCGAGGTCGAGGTAGCAGAGGCCGAATCGGGCCGGCTGCCGGGCTCCGGGCGCGGTTTCCTTGCGCGTCACTTCGAGGCCGTCGTGCGCGCCGCTCTCCGCCGCGCCCTCCGCGCCGTCCTTGGGCACCGCCTTCACGGCGTCCCTCGCGCTGTCTTTCGCGCCGTCCTTGGCGGTGTCCTTGGCGTCCTTGGCCGTGTCCCTCGCGGGAGCCAGCGCCTTCTCCAACCGCTCGAAGAACAGCGTCCTGTTCGGCAGTCCGGTGAGGGCGTCGTGGGTCGCCTCGTAGCGCAGCCGCAGATTGAGCAGCCGCCGCTCGGTGGTGTCCTCCAGCAGCACCAGTTGGTACTGCGGCACTCCGTCGACGTCCCGGAGCAGCGAGACTGTCAGATTGGTCCACAGGACTGTGCCGTCGTTACGGAAGAACGGCTTCTCCGTACGGAAGTCCTCCCGTTCGCCCCGTATGAGCTCACCGTGCATCCGCCAGACCTGCGGGACGTCGTCGGGGTGCACCCACTCGCTGACGTTCCTGCTGCGGACATGGTGTTCCAGGCCGCCGAACATCTGGGTGAGGGTGTCGTTGACCTCCAGCACACGACCGTCGAGATCGGCGATGCCGATACCGATCGCCGCTCCCTCGAACACCGCGCGGAAGCGGGCCTCCGTGGCGTGCAGCGCGTCCTCGGCGGCGCCGCGCGCCGCGAGCGCGGAGCGGGCGATGGCCTCCTGCTCGGCGAGGGTGCGCTCACGCAGCGCCAGGGCGAACCCGGCGGCGAGCGCGTGCTGGAGCCGGGCGCAGCGCGCCCGCAGTTCCTCGGCGGCGAGGTCGTCGGCCCGATCGGCCGCCGCGCCGCAGTACAGCACCAGATAGGCGTCGACGACCCCCAGGGAACGCGCGAGGGCTTCCGGGTCCGTGCAGTGCGCGGCCACCAGTGCGGCGCCCACGCCGTGCGCGGGCGCGGCGTCGAAGGTCTTGTGGTGCAGCGCGTCCCTCAACCGGCGTGCCAGGGGCAGCAGATGGTGTTCGAGCTCGGGCCGGGTCAGTGACGTGGCCGTCGCCGGGAAGATCGCCCGGCTCCAGATCGTCGCGAACCGCCTGAGCCGGTCCTCCACTCCGTCCGGTTCCGTCTCCGCGTCCGGGACCTCCGCGGGCACCATCACGCCTTGCGTCCCACTCCGGCGAAGCCCGACAACGCGTACGGGTCCTCCTGGCCGTCAGGGCTCTCGGGCCGCCAGTTCCCCATGGGCACCAGACCGGGCTCGACGAACTCGTAGCCGTCGAAGAACCCGGTGATCTCCTCGCGCGTGCGCATGACCAGCGGGTTACGGATCTCCTTGTAGACGCCGACCGTCCCCGCCACCCGTTCCTGGGGCAGCGGGATGCCCGCGTACGCGGCGTGGCACACGGCGATGACGCTGCCGGGGGCGAGGGCCTCGCTCAACTCCGCGACGGCCCCGAAGGGCTTGTCCTCGTCCTCCAGGAAGTGCAGGACGGAGACCAGCAGCAGACCGACGGGCCGGTTCAGGTCGAGGAGCCCCCGGACCTCGGGGCTGTCGAGGATCTGCCTGGGTCTGCGGAGATCGGCCGCGACGACGTCCGCCTTGTCGTTGCCTTCGAGCACCGCCCTGCTGTGCGCCACGGCGACCGGGTCGTGGTCGACGTACACCACCTTGGCGTCGGGATCGGCGGCCTGGGCCACCTCGTGCACATTGCCGAACGTGGGAATGCCGGAGCCGATGTCGAGGAACTGGGTCACGCCCTCGCCAATGGCGAAACGGACAGCACGGCGCATGAACGCCCTGTTCGCCTGCATGATCTTGGGCAGCCCCGGCATGAACTCCATTGCCTTACGGGCCGCTTCCCTGTCCACTTCGAAATTGTGCGAACCGCCCAGATAGTAGTCATAAATGCGGGAAACGCTCGGCACCGATATGTCGATGCCTTGCGGTGCCCAGGCGGGACGCTCCATCGAGATCTCCAACAAGTCGCCACGGTGAACGGCCTTGTACATGGCCGGTGTTCGAGCCGAGGCTACTGATCGCCCGCCAAGAGAGCGAGCGGAAACGGAAATTAGCGGTCCGTTCTCGGTCACACCCGAACCCGTCACGCAAGCGGTCCGCCGTCACGCACGGGTGCGTGACGGCGGACCGATCGGTCGGAGGCGCGACGTGGGGACTACTTGGGCGCTCCGACCAGCTTGGAGTCGGGAGCGACGGCGTACCAGGTGCCGCCGACGCCCTGACCATTGGTGTCACCGGGCTTGGCGTCCCCGGCGAAGGTATAGATCGGCCAGCAGTCGATGGTCTGCTGCTTGATTCCGTCGGGCCGGTCGAACGTCACGAAGCCCTTCTTGATGATGCCTTCGGTGTCGTTCTTGTCCACCGGAGCGACTACCGGCCACTTTTCGAGGCAGGCACCGGTGCAGGCCGTCTTCATGGGCCACGCAGTGTCCTTCTTGAACCGATATACCGTCATACCCTTGGAGTCGACCACGATTTCGCCGAGCTTGGGATCCTTTCGCACGGACAGTCCGGCGAGATCGGCGTCGGTGCCGCCGGCCGCGTCCCCTCCGGCCGCTCCGGGAGCGGCCTTCTTTCCGTCGGGCGCGGAGGCGAACCAAGTTCCGCCCACACCCTGCCCGTTGGCGTCACCGGGATTGGTGTCCTTGGCGTAGCGGTACACCGGCCAGCCGCCGAGGGTCAGTTGCTTGGTGCCGTCGGCGCGGGTGACCTCTCCGATCTTCGACGCGTCGGTGCCCGCGGCGGCCTTCACGTCCCCGGCCGCTACGACAGGCCACGCCTTCTCGCACTCGCCCACACAGTTCGACTTGGAGGGTTCGGCGGTGTCGTTGTCGAACCGGTAGAGCGTGAAGCCCTCGCTGTCGGTGACGACCTCGCCGAGCTCCTTGCTGTCCCAGACGGCCAGTTGGCCGGCCGTCTTGGGCTCGGCCGCCGACTCGTCGCCGTAGCCGCTGTCCGCTCCGTAACCGGCGTCGGCGGGTGCGGCGGCGCCGACCGCCTCACCGTTGGGGCTCTCACCCTTCTCCTGACCGCACGCCGTCGTCAGGGCCAGTACGGCCACCGCGGTCACCGCGAGCGAGGCGTTCCGCCAGGTGTTCATGTCAACTCCCGTAGTTCGTAAGCTAGTTGGGGCGCCAGGGCCGCGCCGTTCATGGTCCTAAGTACGCACGAGAGGGTGAGGAGCGTTCAACGCCTCTCAAAGAATCTTCAGAAAGAAACGCGGAGAGGCTCGAATCCCCCCGATCAGGGGAACCCAGCACCATTTCGGCGCGGCGTGGGCCACGCTCATCCATGCTGCCGCCGTGTACCGATCATTCGCCGTGCGGACCCTGGCCGTCACCGGACTCGTCTGCATACTCAGCGCGCCCGTCCCCGCTGTCGCAGCCGTCTGCGTCTCGGCCTGGACCGGGCCGGGCGGTGCGGGCGTGGTCGTCGTCATCGGCGACGGGCCCTGCCGGCCCGAACCGCCGCCGTCACCGCCGCCGCCCTCACCGCCTCCGTCGCCCGAACCGCCCGAGTCGCCTCCGCCTTCACCGCCGCCGACTCCCGAGCCTCCGCCGGAGCCCTCACCACCGCCGCCCCGGCCCGAACCGGAGCCCGAGCCGCCCGTGGCCGCCGAGCCCGCGCCCGTACCGCCACCGCCCGCGCCGCCGCCCGTGCTGCGGCCCGCGGTCGTCCCGCCCGCTCCTCCGCCTCCGCCGCCGCCCGTCACGCCCCCGGCACCCGCGCCGTCACCGTCGCAGACGCCGCCGAAGGCCGATCCGCCGGAGGTACGGGTCCTGCCCGCGTACAGGGCGCCGGCCCGCAAGCGGCCCTCGGACGGCACCTCGGTCGTGATGCTCATGCTCCTGCTCACGGCACCGGCGGTGCTCGCCGCCGCCATCCTTCGCCCCCGTTCCCGATAGTTGACGGAGACCCATGTCGGAATGGCTTGTCCTGTCCCTCGCCATGGCCGCGGCCTGCGCGGTCGTCGTGGCCATCGTCCTCATCAACAACCGCCGGGTACCGGCCGACGACGACCCCTCCGAGAGCCCTGACGTCCTCGAATACATGACGATGATGATCGGCGTGGTCTACGCGATCGTGCTGGGTCTGGCCATCGCGGGCGTCTGGGAGGCGCGCGGCGGCGCCCAGGAGTCCGTACGCCAGGAGGCACAGGCCCTGCACGAGGTGCAGGCGCGGTCCGAGGTCTACCCGGCCGAGGTCCGCGACCGGATCCGGGGCGACGTCGACGCGTACGTCTCGTACGTGGTCGACACCGAGTGGCCCTACATGTCGGAGCACGAGAGTCTCAGCGAGAGGGGAACGGCGCTGCTGGAGCGGGTGCGGCGCGGTGTCACCGACTACGTGCCCGCCGACGACCACCAGGCACAGGCCTACCAGCCGCTGGTCGACCAGGTGGCGGCGGCCGACGACGCGAGAGGCGCCAGGGGGGAGAACGCGGGGGCGACCATGCCGGGGGTCGTCTGGTTCGGCCTCATCACGGGCGCGGTCGTGACCGTGGGGCTGATCTTCACGCTCCAGATCCGGCGCACTTGGCGGGAACTGCTGCTGGCCGGACTGTTCAGCGCCCTGATCGCCTTTCTGCTCTTCCTCATCTGGGACTTCGACGCGCCGTACGGCCGGGGCATCGCGGCCACGGCCGGCCCGTTCACCGATCTGTTCCCGCACATCCGCATGTAGGGCGGCAGCGGTCCTCGGGCCCCGCGTACGGGCGCGGGGCCGGTCCTTCGAACGCCGGACGGGATCGCGGCAGCGGACCGTCCGGCGACCGGGCCGTGCCGGGGAGCTGAGCGCACGGGTCCTCCGTGGGTCGGCGACCGGCGCGGACCAGTCGGGTGACATGACAACCCGTTCGCCGGACTGAGATCGCGGCTGTGGTACGGCACTCCTAGCGTGCCGGGTATCGAGGTGCATTTCCCGCCATCTGCGGAAATCAGTTCCGCACTGCTCCTCGGAGACCCGGAGGATTGTCCATGCGCGCGATACGTGCCGCGTCCGCCGCTCTGCTGGGAGCGGCCGCACTCGCACTGACTACGCCTGCCGTGGCCATGGCCACGGCGGCGGCCCCCACCCCTTTCGGCTTCGCCGTCACCCCTTCGGTGATCGCGGCCGGCGGCCAGGTGACCCTCACGGTCACCGGCTGCAGCAGCACCGCCACCGCCGAGTCCGGGGTGTTCGACGACACCCCCATCCCCTCCGGAGGATCGGCCCGCGCCTCCATCTTCTGGGACGCCAAGCCCGGAGCGATGTACGAGGTGACCTTCACCTGCAACGGTGAGCAGGGCACCACCGACCTCACCATCGCGGGCGGCACCCCGTCGCCCACGCCGACCCGGACGCCGACCTCCACCCCGACCCGGACACCGAGCCCGGCCGTGACCCGGACGGCGACCACCAGCTCTACGGCGATCGCGCCTCCCGGCGGTGTCCGCGGGGGGCTCGGCGGCAGCTTCATCGGCATGAACGCCACCGAGCTCGCGATCGGCACCGGTCTGGTCGCCGTGGCGGCCGCCGGCACCGTCCTGGTCGTCCGCCGTCGCTCGGCGAGCCGCGACCACTGACCGGCCGCCGCACCGACAGCGGGTCGAACATCCGTCGCCCCAAGTCCTGTTGAGGACTTGGGGCGACGGGCGTTCGCCGTACGGAGGCCCGGCCGGTCAGACGAGCGTGTTGCTCGCACGACGGCGGCGGGCGATGAATACCGTGCCGCCGACCGCGGCCGATGCGACAAGACCGGCGCCGACCGCCATCTCGGTCGAGCTCGGACCGATGGAGCCACCGAGGCCACCTTCCGCACCCTGTCCGGCGAGCACCCGGAAGCGGTGGGTCGCGATGCGGCTGTTGTCGCTGCACTTGACGGACAGGTTGTAGTCGCCCGGCGTGGCGTGGTTGTGGATCCGGGCCCTGGCCTCCGAGTGGCCCGAGGAATTCACCGAGAGCTGCGCCTTGGGGAAGGCGTTGGACGTGACATGACCGCCGTGGCCGCAGCCCTCGACGGTGATGTGCAACGTACCGCCCTGGTGGACGGAGAACGGGTTGACGGTGATGTTCCTCGGACCGTTGGTGGCCCCGGCCAGCGGGGCGGAGAGCGCCACGGCGGCGCAGGCCGCGGCAGTCACCATGAGAGCGCGTGAAGCACGCATCGTTGAGCCTCCAGCGGAAGACGCCCCAAAGCGGTGCTCCGGGAAATTCGACGAGTACGCCCTCCATGACGAACCATCACCGGCCAGCACTTTCGACGCATTTCGGCACTGGTCCACCCCGGTGAGGCGACACGCCGAAGGATCGCCGCCGGAGCTGACGGACCCGCAGGTCACAGAGCGTCAGAAATTTTTGTATGACGAGTACTCGAATGGGGCAGCTGAGCCGGCGCGGACGGGCGCACCACCCATTCGCCCTCCAGTTCTCGCCGACCCGGACCCGCGCGTTTAGCGTGCGTAGCAGGCGCCCACGAAGGGAGAAACATGGGCCTGGACCACGGCGGCTCGGAGTCGAGGAGACGCTCGCCCTGGGGCGTTCTGGCTCTTGTCATGCTCTCTGGTCTCGCACTGATGCGGAACGGGGCCGATGTCTCCCTCGGCCCTCCCCAGCCTGCCTCGGCGGCGGCGCTGGACACCCGGCGGGAAGCGGTGACCGAGCCCGAGACCGTCCCCATCGTGAAGCCGCTGCCGTACGCCCCCATGTCGCGCGTGACGATTCCGTCGATCAAGGTCGACGCCCCGGTGATGGACGTCGGGCTCGACCCGGAGGGCTGGATCGCCGCCCCGCCGCCCCAGGACGCCAACATGGCCGGCTGGTACCAGAACGGCGTCGCCCCGGGCCAGCGCGGTACCTCGGTCGTCGTGGGCCATGTCGACAACCAGGCGGGCCCCGCGGTCTTCTACGGCCTCGGCTCGCTGAGCAAGGGCGAGCACATCGAGGTGACCCGCTTCGACGAGCGGGTGGCGGTGTTCGAGATCTACGGCGTGGAGGTCTTCTCCAAGGACGACTTCCCGGGGGCCCGGGTGTACGGCGACACCGGCCATGCCGAACTGCGTGTGATCACCTGCGGCGGCGGCTACTCCAAGGCGGGCGGGTACGACGGCAACGTCGTGGTCTTCGCCCGTCTCGTGGAGACCCGCTGAGGGCGCCGACGGGGGTGGTGGGCCGTCCCGCCCACCACCGCCGTCAGGGTCTCGGTACGGTGATGCCGTACCCCTCCCTGAGCAGCCTGGGCAGATAGTCCCGGAGCGCGGCCACGCTCTGCGAGCGGTCACCGCCCGCGTCGTGGGACAGCACCACGACTCCCGGCGCCGCCCCGTCGATCACTCTCCGGACGATCTTCCCGGTGCCCGGTGACTTCCAGTCGAGGGTGTCCACGGTCCAGGCGAGCGGCTCCATCCCGAGGTCGGCGCCGATCTCGAAGGTGTGCCGGTTCCAGGAGCCGTACGGAGCGCGGAACCAGACCGGTGGACGGCCCAGCGTCCGCTCGATCACCTCGCTGGTCCGCTCCATCTCCGCGCGGATCCTGCCCGGCCGCAGCTTCGGCAGCTCCGGGTGCGACCAGGAGTGGTTACCGACGATGTGCCCGTCGTCGGCCATCTCGCGCAGCAGGTCCCGGCGGCCCGTGGCCATCTCGCCGCAGACGAAGAACATCGCGCGTACGTCGTGCTCGCGCAGCGTCTTGAGGATGCCGGGGGTGTAGTGGGGGTCGGGCCCGTCGTCGAAGGTGAGCACCATCGAGCGGCCCAGGTCCGGCAGTTCCAGTAAAGGCTCGCGGCGTACGGGAAGCCTGGCCGGCCGGTACCCGGGCGGCTGGAACTCCGTCATGGGACTCAGCCGGTAGGAGGCCGGCCGGCCAGGCAGGGCCGCGGCCTGCGGTCCCGCGGCCGGGGGGCCCGTCGGCGGGCCCGCGGTCGCCGGACGCCCCGGTGTGCGGGCCTCCCCGGCGGTCAGCAGCCGGGCCAGCCCGACGGCCCCGAGAGCGGCCGCGACACGCAGCACGGCCCGGCGCCCCGGAATCATCTGCTCCTTCTTGATGGCTTCCATGGCCAATGGCTCGCACGGCCGGTGCGTCCTGTCCCTCACCGACACCGTGGAGGGCCGGGAAAGCACCCGATGGGATGAGCCGATGAGCTTCGGCCGGGCCGGACCCGGCGGACGGCGTACGGAGCGGTTCGCCGGTGGCACCCGCCGGACAGGGCGTAGGGACCTCCCCCGGGAGCCGATAGCCTCTCTGCCGTGACGGATCAGCAGCCCTCCCCCTTCGAGCGTGGCACGGACGGCCCCAAGGTGATCGTCGCCGGTGTGGACGGCTCCGAGTCGTCGCTCCGCGCGGCGTCGTACGCCGGTGGTCTCGCCCGGCGCCAGAACGCCCTGCTCGCCGTCGTGTACGTGCAGCCGCTGCTGCCGTCGGGCGCCGCCCTCGGGGCCCCGGTCGCCGATACGACCGAGGAGATCGCCCAGAGTCTCGCGGCGGAGATCCGTGCCAACGCGGAGCGGGTCAAGGACATATGGAACGTCCGCTGGGAGTTCCACACGCTGCGCGGTGACCCCTACAACGGGCTGGTCACCGCGGCCGACGACCTGAGGGCGGACGCCGTGGTGGTGGGGGCGTCGGAGTCGGCGGGGCACCGGTTCATCGGCTCGGTGGCGGTGCGGCTGGTCAAGGCGGGCCGCTGGCCGGTGACGGTCGTTCCGTAGGACATTCCCCGACCGTGTCGTATGCCGTTCCTCAAGGCGTCCCGCAGGCCGTTCATCCGCGGCGTCGAGTGTCGGGCCGGGTGTTCAACGGCCCATCGTGAGGCCGTCCTCGGCGGCGCCGCGCCTGAGGACCGCCGCCTCGATCGCGGCCCGTGCGGCCCGGTAGTCGTCGCCGGCCGGGTCGTCGTCCCGCACCTGCGTCAGATCGACCACGCGTCCGACGTTGTTGTCCATGGTCTGCGGGATGAACTCCGCCTTCGTCACCGGCCAGCGCTCCCCCTTGGCCGCGGGCGGCGCGAAGGTGAACCGGCCGATCGAGCCCTGGGTGCCGCGCGGGTCGAACTGTCCGGCGTTGTTGGTCATCTCGCCGGCGATCTGGTCGCCCATGCCGTAGATGATCCAGGTGCCGTTGACCTTCTCGTACGCCTGCGGGACATGGACGTGCGTCCCGATGATCAGGTCGATGTCGGGGCGGCCGTCGGTCGCGGACGCGGTGAGCCGCCGGCCGAGGTTCAACTGCCTCTCGTCGGGCGCCTCCTGCCACTCCGTGCCCCAGTGCATGCTCACCACGACGACGTCGGCGCCCGCCGCGCGTGCGGCGCGCGCGTCGGCGACGATCTTCTCCTCGTCGATGATGTCGACGGCCCAGGGCTGTCCGGCGGGCAGCGGGTTGCCGTTGGTGTCGTAGGTGTAGGCCAGTTGGGCGATCTTCGCGCCGCCCGCGTCGAGCAGCGCGGGCCGGGTGTCCTCCTCGGCCGAGCGGGCCGAGCCGACGTGTCGGACCCCGGCCTTGTCGAGTGCGCCGAGTGTGCGGGTGATGCCGTCGGCGCCGGCGTCCAGGGTGTGGTTGGAGGCGGTGGAGCAGGAGTCGTAGCCGGTCGCCCTGAGCGCGGTGGCGATCTCCGGCGGCGACTTGAACGACGGGTAGCCGGTGAAGGGTCCGCCGTCGGGGCCGTACACCGTCTCCATGTGACAGATCGCCACGTCGGCGGCGGAGACGACGGATTTCACCCCGGCGAGCATCGGGACGAAGTCGTGCCCGGTACCGCCCGCGTCGACGTTGGCCCGGCTGATGACGGAGTCGTGCGGCAGGACGTCCCCGGAGGCGACGAGCGTGAATCCGCCCCCCGGGCCCGCGCCGCCGCCCGCCGAGGAACCAAGCCCGTTGCCGCTCCTGACGGGCCGGTCGGAGGCATTGCCGGGGGCGCCGGGCCCGGCGCATCCTGCGGTCGTACCGAGCAGCAGGGCCGCGGCGGCCACCGCTCCGTGTCGCATGCGCGTCGTCATCGGTCAGGCTCCTTCATTGATGAGGAAGGCGACCAAACGGTCAACGCATACATATCGTCATATTAATATGATTAATGCCTGAGAACTGGCGAAGCACCCGAAAGGGACGAAGCGGATCGGCCGAACCGTTCACCGCACCATTCGCCGCGCGGAGCGACCGCTCGTCGCAGACCCTTGCGAGCCGTCTGTCCCCGGACGTACCGGATGCGTTCCGATACGCCAACGGCAACGACGCCGCACACCCGGACCTCCGCGAGAAGGGACGTTCACGATGACCACCGCCACGGCCACGGCGACGACCGACGAGCGGGCGCTGGCGGAGTTGCAGCGCGAGCACGGCGCCGCGC
Organism: Streptomyces sp. NPDC051217; assembly: GCF_044455465.1. Classification (NCBI taxonomy): domain Bacteria; kingdom Bacillati; phylum Actinomycetota; class Actinomycetes; order Kitasatosporales; family Streptomycetaceae; genus Streptomyces; species Streptomyces sp. NPDC051217. The sequence goes on along the minus strand of NZ_JBITEV010000001.1, from coordinate 864,871 downwards.
TGCTCCACTTCCTGCTCGGTCTTACCTACGGCGATCGGCAGCGCGCCGAGGATCTGCTCCAGGAGACGCTGGTCCGCGCCTGGCAGCACCCCGAGGCGTTCGAGGGCCCCTACGAGTCCATGCGGCCCTGGCTCTTCACCGTGGGCCGCCGACTGGCGATAGACGCCCGCCGCTCACGTCTGGCCCGCCCGACCGAAGTCAGCGACGGCGTCCTCGAAGCCACCCCGGAACCCGGCGATCCCACGGAGCGGTCGGTCGCCGCGCTCGACGTACGGCAGGCGGTGAGGTCGCTGAGCCCGGAGCACCGCGCCGTACTCGCGCAGATCTACTTCAAGGGGCTGAGTGTCGTCGAGGCGGCGCAGGTACTTGGCATACCGGCCGGTACCGTCAAGTCCCGCTCCTACTACGCGCTGCGTGCCCTCGGCCGCTCGCTGCCGGGCTACCACAGGTCCTCCTCGTCGAAGAGTGCGAGGAGCGCCGCGCCATCGGCCACCTCCGCATAGTCGGCGGCGCACCTGGGACAACCGTCCAGGTGCTCGGCGATCCGCCGGTCCTCCTCGGGCGTGAGCCCTCCCAGCGCGTAGGCACCGAGCTGCGACCGCACATGCGGGTCACCGCCGGCCTCACTCGTCACAATCGCCTCCGGTCCGCTGTCCGATCCTGCTCTTCTGGCCACGCTGGGCACCGGCCGCCGGTTCAATGCTCGGTGAAGCAGCGTCCACGGAGAGGAAGGAAGGCGGAAAACGATGCGTCCGGAACGTCATGACGAAGGCGGTGGTGGCGGCCTGCTCGTCCCCATGGCATGGATGTACGCGGAGTACATCGCCGACGAACTGCTGCGCACCGGCGACCTGATGCCGCCCACCACACTTGAGTACCGGGCAGGTCGCGACGCCCTCGCCCTGACCATCTTCCTGTCCGACGGGCCGGTCGGCGGGGCCGGCGGGGTGGAGCGGATGGCCGAGTGGCGGACACTGACCGCGTACGGCACCGGTTGGCGTGAATGGGTATGTCACCAGCTCGACCTGCTGGAGACCCGCGCGTTCCAGGCGGAACGGACCGGGGCCGCCCACCCCGACCCGGATCTGGAGCTGGCCCTGGCCGCCTGGCGGTGGCTGGAGGAGACCGAACTGCTGGCGCCGGACCTCGACGCGGTGGGGGCGCCGGGCGGCGATCCCCGCGCGGTCGGTGACGGGACCGTGGAGCTGAACGAGGAGGAGGGGCCGCAGGTGTGGACCCCGGCGTGGCAGCTGGGACTGCCGCTGGGGCACCTGGCGATACATCTGTTCTGAGCCCGTGAACTCCTGTTCTGAGTCCGTGAACTCCTCGGGCCCGTTCAGGTGCCGTGCACGCCCGCACGGTACTTGGGGATCCGTACCGCGATCCGCATCCCCGCCCCCACCCCCGTCTCGATGACGAGCCCGTAGTCGTCCCCGTAGACCTGGCGCAGCCGCTCGTCCACGTTGAGCAGTCCGATGCCCGTGGACAGACCGCCCTCGCCGCGCAGGATCCGGCGCAGCCGCTCCGGGTCCATGCCCACCCCGTCGTCCTCGATCACGACCTCCGCCTCCGAGCCGGCGTCGAGCGCGCTGATGGTGATGTGGCTCATCGTGATCTTGCCTTCGAGACCGTGTTTGACGGCGTTCTCGACGAGCGGCTGGAGACAGAGGAACGGCATGGCGACCGGCAGTACCTCGGGCGCGACCTGGAGGGTGACCGACAGCCGGTCGCCGAAGCGGGCCCGGACGAGTGCCAAGTACTGGTCGATGGAGTGCAGTTCGTCGGCGAGGGTGGTGAAGTCCCCGTGCCTGCGGAACGAGTAGCGGGTGAAGTCGGCGAATTCCAGGAGCAGTTCACGGGCGCGCTCGGGATCGGTGCGGACGAACGAGGCGATCGCGGCGAGGGAGTTGAAGATGAAGTGCGGCGAGATCTGGGCGCGCAGGGCCTTGATCTCCGCCTCGATCAACTGGGTGCGGGAGCGGTCGAGTTCGGCGAGTTCGAGCTGTACGGAGACCCAGCGGGCGACCTCGCCCGCGGCCCGCGCGAGGACCGCGGACTCCCGTGGCGCGTAGGCGACGAGGGTGCCGAGCACACGGTGGTCGACGGTCAGCGGCGCCGCGACGCCCCAGCGCAGCGGGCAGTCCAGATCGCGGCAACCGCTCGGGAAGGCCGTGCCGCGCCCGCTGGCCAGCAGGGACCCCACATGGTCCATCACATGCTTGCCGTGATGCTCGCCGAGGCCGTCCCAGGCGAGCACCCGGTCCCGGTCGGTGAGGCAGAGGGCGTCCGTCCCCAGCAGCGAGCGCAGCCGTCGGGCGGCCTTGCCCGCGCTCTCCTCCGTGAGTCCGGCGCGCAGGGGCGGCGCGGCGAGCGACGCGGTGTGCAGGGTCTCGAAGGTGGCGTGCTCGACGGGCGTACCGACGTCGCTGGTCCGGTCGGGGCGTCCGCGTCCGGCACGGCGGCCGAGCACATAGCCCCCCGCGAGCAGCAGCGGGCCGAGCACGATCAGTACGGCGAAAGCGGCTCCGCTCATCGGGGGCCGCCCCGGACACCGGGCATCAGGGCCTCCGGCAGATGGAAGCGGGTCATGGCGGCCTTGGTCCCCGGTGGTATCCGCGACCGGGTGGCCAGCGACACCAGGATCATCGCGAGAAACCCGACGGGAACGGACCAGACGGCGGGCCAGGCCAGCAGGGCGTGCGGCCAGCCCGACCGTACGGCGCCGCTGACCGTGATCACGATGGCCACCAGCGCCGATCCGCCGCCGAGCAGCAGCCCCGCGATCGCGCCGGGCGGGGTGAGCCGCCGCCACCAGATGCCGAGCACCAGCAGCGGGCAGAACGACGACGCGGAGACGGCGAAGGCCATCACGACGGCGTCCGCCACCGGCATACCGCTCACCAGCAGCGAGCCGCCGAGCGGTACGAGGATGGCGAGCAGCGTCGCCAGCCGGAAATGCCGTACGCCGCGCGAGGGCAGCACGTCCTGGGTGAGCACCCCGGCGACGGCCATGGTCAGCCCGGACGCGGTGGACAGGAACGCGGCGAAGGCGCCGCCCGCGACGAGCGCGCCGAGCAGATCGCCCGCCGTGCCGCCGATCACCAGGTCGGGCAGCAGCAGGACGGCGGCGTCGGCATCCGTACCGAGGTCGAGCGCCGGCGCGTACAGCCGCCCGAGGGCGCCGTACACCGGCGGCAGCAGATAGAAGCCGCCGATCAGGGCGAGCACACCCACGGTGGTCCGGCGGGCCGCCCGGCCGTTGGGGCTGGTGTAGAAGCGGACCACGACGTGCGGCAGTCCCATCGTGCCGAGGAAGGTGGAGACGATCAGTCCGTACGTCGCGTACATCGGGTGGTCCGCGCGGCTCGACATCTCGGTGAGGTCGAAGTCGATCGCGGGCCGTCCGTCGCCCTGCCAGGCCAGCAGCAGGAAGATCGCCGGGACGAGCAGGGCCGTGAGTTTGAGCCAGTACTGGAAAGCCTGTACGAAGGTGATGCTGCGCATGCCGCCCGCGGCGACGGCCACGACCACGACGAGGGCGACGAGGACGGCGCCGAACCAGTTGGGCGCGCCGGTCAGGATCTCCAGCGTGAGGCCCGCACCCTGGAGCTGCGGCACCAGATAGAGCCAGCCGGCGCCGACGACCAGCGCGCTGACCACGCGGCGCGCCGGGCGGGACTCCAGGCGCCCTTCGGCGAAGTCGGGGAGGGTGTACGCGCCGGAGCGCCGGAGCGGGGCGGCGACGAAGAGCAGCAGGACCAGATAGCCGGCGGTGTAGCCGACCGGGTACCAGAGCATGTCGGGGCCGTGCAGCAGGAGCAGGCCGGCGATGCCGAGGAATGAGGCGGCGGAGAGGTACTCGCCGCTGATCGCGGCGGCGTTGAGGCCGGGCCGTACCGTGCGGGAGGCCACGTAGAAGTCGGAGGTGGTGCGGGATATGCGCAGGCCGAAACCGCCGACGAGGACGGTGGCGACCACGACGACGGCGACGGCCGTCACCGTGTAGCTCTGGCTCACGGCAGCGGCCGGCCCTTCACGAGCCGGGCGAAGTCCCGCTCGTTGCGCTCGACGCGCCGCACGTACCACCAGGCGAGCAGGGTCAGCAGCGGATAGGCGGCGACACCGAGCACCACCCAGACGACCGTGGGGTCCCGCAGCGCGGCGAAGGCGAGCGGGAGCGTGCCGACGACCGTGGCCAGCAGCGCGAACGCGGTGAGCCCGGCGCGGAGTTGGCCGCGCATGAGCGAGCGGACGTAGGCGTCGCCGAGCGCGGTCTGCTCGTCGATCTCGGCCTGGGCGCGGTAGCGGGGCAGCGGGCGTACCCGGCGGGGTTCGCCGGTGACGACCTCGCGCTTGGGGGCGGACTCCGCGGTCATGGTCTCTTCTCCCCCTCCTCGTGCCTCGGTCGTCGCAGCGGTGCCAGGGCCGGAGTGTAAGCAGACCGTCAAGGCGGAGGGAACCCCGGCACACCCCTGCCCGCCCGGTGAAGAGCCTGGTCAGCGGCCGGGGAGCCGCATCAGCAGATCGCGTACGGCCCTGGCGTGCCGCCTGCTGACGGCCAGTTCCGCGTCACCGACGCGCACGCTCATGGCGCCCGCGTCCAGGCGCAGTTCGTCGATGCGGGCCACGGCGACGAGATGGCGGCGGTGGATCCGTACGAAACCGCGGGAGCGCCAGCGCTCCTCCAGGGTGGTGAGCGGGATACGGACCAGGTGGCTGCCGGTGTCGGTGTGGAGTCGGGCGTAGTCGCCCTGGGCCTCCGCGTAGACGATGTCGGCGACGGGGACGAAGCGAGTCACGCCGCCGAGCTCCACGGGGATCTGGTCGGTGGAGGTGTCGACGACGGGGCCGCGCTCCCCCACCAGTTCGGCGACGCGCCGCACGGCCTCGGCCAGCCGCTCCCTGCGCACGGGCTTGAGGACGTAGTCGACGGCCTTGAGGTCGAACGCCTGGACGGCGAAGCCCTCGTGGGCGGTGACGAAGACGATCAGCGGGGGCTGGGCGAAACCCGCCAGGAGCCTGGCGACGTCGAGACCCGTCAGCCCCGCCATGTGGATGTCGAGGAAGACGACGTCGACGGCGGCCGGGTCGTCCGGACCGGCGTCCAGCGCGGCTCCGATACGGCGCAGCGCCTCGGTCGCGCTGGTGGCGCCCTCGGCGCCGCGGATCCGTGGGTCGGCGCGCAGGAGGTACAGCAGCTCTTCGAGGGCGGGCTCTTCGTCGTCCACGGCCAGTACACGCAGCATGACGCGGAAGTTTAAGGGCTGTGGGGCGCGGTGAGGCCGGATCGGTACGTGGATAAGCGGGACGGCTTGAGTGTTTTGCCTTCGCGCCCCGTATGAGGGGGCATGCGGACCCCGGAGATCCATCGCGACGTCGGCGCCTACGCGCTCGGCGTGCTCGACGCTGCCGATGCTTTCCGTTTCGAGGACCATCTCATGGACTGCCCCCACTGCACACTGCTGTTGGGCGATTTCGGCGGGGTGCGGGGCCAGCTCGACGAGTACACGCGGCAGACGCCCCCGCGGGTGGCTCCCTTCGTGTCGGCGGGCCCCGAGCTGCTGCACCGGATGCTCGAAGGGACGGCGGCCCGGCGGCGGCTGAGCCGCAGGCGGCGGCTCGCCCTGGTCGCCGCGGCGCTGGTGCTCGCGGTGGGTGGCCCGTTCGCGATCGTCGAGACGCAGGGGGGCGACGGCTCCCCGGCGGCGCCGACCGCCGAGCGGTGGACGGCGACGGACCGCAGGACCGGGACGGCGGCCGTCGTGACGGCGGCGGAGAAGCGCTGGGGCACGGATGTCGCGCTGGAGCTGTCGAAGTCGACGGCGACCGGGGTGTGCGAGCTGGTCGCCGTGGGCCGTGACGGGTCGGAGGAGACCGTGATGACGTGGTCCGCCCGTGGGGACAGCGGAGGGCCGATGGTCACGTGGGGCGGCGCCGCGCTGCGGCCGCACGAGATCGACCGGTTCGAGGTGCGGACGGAGACCGGGCACCGGCTGATGACAGTACGGGGCGGGTGACGGCGCGGGGGCGCGGGGGCGGGGGCGGTGCGGGGCTTTACCGCGCCGGGTGACGCTACTTGAGGAAGCGTGACGTCGTGCGGTCGGCCAGCGGTTTGCCACCCGTCTGGCAGGTCGGGCAGTACTGGAGCGACGAGTCGGCGAAGGAGACCGACCTGACGGTGTCGCCGCAGACCGGACACTCCTCACCGGCCCGGCCGTGCACCCTCAGCCCGTTCTTCTTCTCCGCCTTCAGCCGGCCCGCCGCGACGCCGAGCGAGCGCTCGATCGCCGAGTTCAGTGTCGAGCGCATCGCGTCGTGCAGGACGGTGATCTCGTCGTCGGTCAGATTGTGGACCGGCTTGAAGGGCGACATCTTCGCCGCGTGAAGGATCTCGTCGCTGTACGCGTTGCCGATGCCCGCGATCAGCCGCTGGTCGCGCAGCGCGCCCTTGAGCTGCCGCCGTTCCCCCGCGAGCAGTGCGGCGAGCGCGTCCCGGTCGAAGGCGTCGTCGAGGGGGTCGGGACCGAGGCTCGCGATGGCGGGCACCTCGAAGGGGTCCCGTACGAGATGGACGGCGAGCCGCTTGGTGGTGCCCGCCTCCGTCAGGTCGAAGCCGTCACCCTCGGCCAGCACCGTCCGCAGCGCGAGCGGTCCCTTCCCGGGGCGTGGCGGGGCCGGGGGGAACTCGTCCTTCCAGCGCAGCCAGCCCGCGCGGGCCAGATGCACCGCGAGATGCAGGCCCGACTCGCCCGCCACGATGTCGAGCCACTTGCCGTGCCGCTCGATCGCGCTGACGGTGGCGCCCTCCAGGGCGGTGAGCGGTGGGTCGTAGGTCTTCAGGACATTGATGGTCAGGGGCAGGACGCGAACGATCTCCTTGCCGACCAGATGGTCGTCGAGGAACTCTCTCAGCGCTTCGACTTCGGGAACTTCCGGCATGCCCCCAGGGTGCCGCAGCGCCGGACCAAACGCCCAGTGAGCAGGGCTGGGGGCTGGAGCCGCTGGTCAGAGGCCGTAGACCGTCGTGGCCGTCCCGCCGAAGACGGCCCGCCGCTCGTTCCCGCTCAGGTCGGCGGTCAGCTTGCGGGTGACGTCCACGACCTCGCCGTAGCCTGCGGCCAGCCGGCACACCGGCCAGTCCGAGCCGAACATCAGGCGCGCGGAGCCGAACGCGTCGAGCACGGTCTCGGTGTACGGACGCAGCGTGTCGGCCGTCCAGGAGTCCCACCGGGCCTCGGTGACCATGCCGGAGAGCTTGCACACGACGTTGGGCCTCGCCGCCAGCGCGCGGATGTCGCCGGCCCAGGGATCGAGGGCGCCGGAGGCGATGGGCGGCTTGCCGAGGTGGTCGAGGACGAAGGTCAGCTGGGGCAGCAGGGCCGCGACCGCGGTCGCCGCCGGCAACTGGTGCGGCAGGACGATCAGGTCGTACGCGAGCCCGGCGGCGGCCACGGCGGCGAGCCCGTGCCGTACGTCGGGACGCAGCAGCCACTCGGGGTCGGGCTCGCCCTGGACCTGGTGCCGGATTCCCACGAGCTTGTCGCCGCCGGGCAGCGCGCGCAGCGCGGCGAGGGTGTCGGCGACGTCGGGGGCGGTGATGTCGGTCCAGCCGACGACACCGGCGATCAGCTCGTTCGCGTCGGCGAGTGCGAGGAATTCGGGGGTCTCCTCCGGGACCGTGACGGTCTGGACGAGAACGGTGGCACCGACGCCGGCCGCACGGGCCTCGGGAGCGAGGTCGGCGACGGTGAAGTTCCGCCGGATGGGTGCCATGGCGGGGCCGGTGATCCAGTCCTGGTCGCGTACGGACAGGTCCCACACGTGGTGGTGGGCGTCCACGACGGGCGCCGAGGTGGTCGGCTGCCGGGGTGTCTGCTCGTTCGGCGCTCCGCTCATCGGGCGTCGCCCTCCAGCAGACCCTCGGCGCGCAGCTCGTCCCAGAGCGCGCCGGGAACCGTACGGCCGTACATGTCCGCCGCGTCCTGCACCTCGCCCGCCGACCGGGTCCCGACGAGGACACTCGCGACCGCCGGATGACTCAGCGGGTAGGCGATGGCGGCGGCGCGCAGCGGGACGCCGTGCCGCTCGGCGACGGACTTGATACGCAGGGCGCGCTCCAGGAGCGCGGGCGGGGCGGCCGCGTAGTCGTAGGTCGCGCCGGGGCGTGGGTCGGCGAGCAGCCCGGAGTTGAAGACACCACCGACGATCACGCTCCGGCCGCGCTCGGCGGCCTCGGGCAGCAGTTCGGCGAGGGCGGACTGGTCGAGGAGCGTGTAGCGGCCGGCGCACAGGACGACGTCGACGTCCGTGTCCCGCAGGAACCGTGTGAGCACGGCGGTCTGGTTCATCCCGGCACCGATCGCACCTACGACGCCCTCGGCGCGCAGCCGCTCCAGCGCGGGGTACGCCTGTCCGAATGCCTCGGCGACGTGGTCGTCCGGGTCGTGCAGATAGACCGTATCGATCCGGTCGGTGCCCAGACGCTCCAGACTGTCGTCGATGCTCCGCCGTACGCCGTCGGCGCTGAAGTCCCAGACGCGGCGGTGCGTGGCTCGCACGGCGAAGCCGTTGTCCTGATCGTCGCCGTCCGCGAACGGCAGGGGCTCCAGCAGCCGGCCCACCTTGGTCGACAGCGTGTACTCGGCACGGGGCCGGGACCGCAGCGCCTCGCCGAGACGCCGTTCGGCGAGACCGAGGCCGTAGTGCGGAGCGGTGTCGAAGTACCGGATGCCCGCGTCCCAGGCGGCATCGACCGCCGCGGCGGCCTGGTCGGGTTCGACGGGGGTGTAGAGATTGCCGATCCCGGCTGATCCGAAGGAGAGCTCGGATACGCCGACCTCGCCGCGTCCGAGCGTGTTCTGCCGCATTGCGCTGTGCCTCCCGAAGTTGACACCGAGAATATTCATCGGATGACTGGGGCGGCGTCAACAGTCTGGGGCCGGCGAAGTCCACGGCTTGGCTTCCGCCGGTGCGGCGGTTGGGGGACCACCGGGCGGTGTTTGCGTGGGCGGATTTGTCCGACCTATCGGGCGAGTTCGGCTACCGCGGGCTCGGCGATGAGCGCGAGCTGGGTGGGGGCGGGGGGTTCGGCGGCCGCCGCGGGTGGGGCGGGCCGCGCGGGGTCCCCCGCCGGCCCGGCGTGCGCCACAGGCGCGGTGGGCGCCGCCAGTTCGCTCGGCGCCGGTGCGGCAGGAGCCTCCGGTCCGACGCGCGCCGCAGGCTCGACGGCCACGGCCGATCGGACGGACCGTCCGACAGACGCCATGGGATCGGTGGCCAACGTCGCTTCGGCGGGCCGCTCGTCATGCACCGAAGGCACGGGAGGTGCCGCCAGCTCGGCCGCGGCCGCAGGCTCGACGGCCACGGCCGATCGGACGGACCGTCCGACAGACGCCACATCGGGGGCCAACGCCCGTGCGGCGGGCCGCTCCTCGTGTGCCGCAGGCGCAACGATCACCGCCGGCTCGGCGGGGGCCGCCGGCTCGCTCGGCGCCGGTGACGCCTTGGCAGGAGCCACCGGTTCGGCGGGCCGTTCGGCGCGAGCCGCGAGGTCGGAGGCCCTCGTCGGTTCGGCGCGAGCCGCAGGCGCGGTCCGACGGTGCGGATCGCTCCGCCGTCTTCCGGCCGGCCGCTTGACGCGCGCCGCGGGCCCGGCCCCGGGCGCCGGTTCGGCGCGGGTCGCGGTGTCGACGATCAGGTCCGGTTCAGTGCGCGCCGCGGGCGCGGTGGGCGCCGTCGTGTGGAGCAGGTCGTTCAGCTCCTCGTTCATGTTCTTCGCCAGGCCGTCGAGGTCCGGTACCTCCTTGCCGTCGGCCACCAGGCCGACGTGGACCCGGCCGCCGTAAGTTGTCAGGCCCACGGCCAGGGACTGGCCGCGGGCCAGCGGTGCCATCGGGTAGATCTCGCGCAGCGGGCAGTCGCCGAACGAGAGCGTCGCGCGTGGCAGTGGCACGCTCGTCACCAGCACGTCGAAGAGGATCCGGGCCGCGCTGGACGCGATTGGTGCGCCGATCCGGTGCGCCAGGGGGTGCAGTTGGCCGGCGATCACGGCCAGCGCTCCCGCGCCGCGCGAGGGGCCGTCCTTCTTGTTGCGGTCCATGACCCGCCGCACGGCCGTCAGCCGGGCCCGTGGGTCCGGCTCGGAGACGGGCAGGCCGACGAGGTACGCCGAGAGCACGTTGCCCGAACCGGAGCCGCCGCCCGCGCCGGAGCCGTGCCGGGCCCGGCTCGGCCGCCGCCCCGAGACCGGCACCAGGGCGCGCGGGTCGGAGGCGCCGTCCGGCAGCCGTTCGCCCCGTTCCAGCATCCAGCGCCGCAGCGCGCCCGCGACGGTGGCGAGCAGGACGTCGTTGACCGTGCCGCCGTGCTCCTTGCGCACCTGTCGTACGTCCTCCAGCGCGAGTACGGCGGTGGCCAGCCGCCGGGTGCCGCTGGAGCCCGCGGTGAGGGCGGGCGTGCCGCGCAGGTCGAGCCGGCTGGCGCGGACGACCGACGCGCCGATCCCGAGCGCCCTGCCCAGCTCGCCGATCCGGTCCCGCGCCATGTCGGCCACCTGCCAGGGGCCGGGCAGCCAGGACCGGGGCGGCGCGGGCCGCGCCCGGCGGGCGCCGGCGGCGCGCGCGTCGGCGATCTGGTCGAAGATCCCGGCGCCGATGGCCACCGCGCGCATGCCGTCCGCGAGCGCGTGGTGCAGCTTCACCAGTACGGCGAAGGGCCGCCGCCCGCCCGACGTGTCGTCGTCCGGCGCGGGGCCGCCCGTCAGGAGGTACATCTCCCAGGGCGGGATGCCACGTTCCAGCGGCCGTTCCATCAGCTCCCCGGCCAGCCGCGCGGTCTCCTCGGCGAAGTCTCCGGGGGGCAGTTCCAGGTGTCTGACGTGTCTGCGTACGTCGAACTCCTTGTCCACGCTCCAGGCCGCGCCGCCCACGGGCAGCAGCACGTCCCGTACCCGCATCCGGAGCCGGGGGACGGCCGCCGCACGGGTGGCGAGCAGTTCCAGCAGCGCCTCGTCGCCGGGACGGCTCCGCGCGCCGGCCGCCGGAGGGCGGTCCGGGTCCGGCTCGAAGACGGCGAGCGCGCCAAGGTGCATCGGATGGTCCGGGGATTCGAGATGCCAGAAGGCCAGATCGAGAGGTGCCAGCAGCTCGGTGGTCAAAGGGTCCTCATGTCTTGGGGAGGGGCGGAGACGGCAGGTCAATCGCCAACGGTCGGTTACGGTCAAGCACCAGACAGATACGTTCAGTTAGCATCACTGTAGTACCCCGTGCCCTTCACGGCCCTTCAGCCGTACCGCTCCGCGAGAGAGTCGGCGGAGTCGTCCGGCTCCGCCCGGGACGAGATGACGAACTCGGCCCAGACGCACTTGCCGCTGCCGCGGGACTCCACACCCCACTCGTCGCTCAGGACGTCCACCAGGACCAGACCGCGCCCCGAGACCCCCGTCTCCCCCGCGTCCCTGATCCGCGGCAGCGCGCTCGACCGGTCCTCGACCTCAAGCCGCAGCCGCCGCTCCGCCCCCGACAGCACCCGGACGGTCACGATCGCGTCGCCGTCGGTGTGGGTCAGAGCGTTCGTCATCAGCTCGTCGGCCACCAGCTCGATGTCGTCCGAGCGGTCCTGCGCGCCCCAGGCCCGTACGGCCGCGCGGACCATGTGGCGGGCCGACGACAGGGCCTCGAATTCGTTCTGTCCGACATGCTGCTGGAGCCTGCCGCCGGTCCTGCCCGCGTACGCGCCCCGCCTGCGCATCAGCAGGACGGCTACGTCGTCCTCGCCGCCCCACTCGTCCACCGCCGCGCAGAGCAGGTCGGCCAGCTCCTGAGGGTCGCGCGGACCGTCCGCGATCATTCCTGACAGTTTCTGCATGCCTTCGTCGAGATCGGAGCCGGGCATCTCCACCAGCCCGTCGGTGTAGAGGACCAGCATCTGGCCGGGATCCAGCTCGACGGTGTTCACGGGGTAGTCGAGCCGGCCGAACTCCGCCGAGAGCCCGAGCGGCAGTCCGCCCTCCGCGGGCAGCCGGCGGCAACTTCCGTCGGTGTCCCGGATCATCGGGTCGACATGGCCGGCCCGCACCAACCGGATGACGCCCGTGGCCAGGTCCGCCTCCGCGTAGATGCAGGTCGCGAAGCGGTCGGTGTCGAGTTCGTGCAGGAAGACCGAGGCCCTCGCCATCACGGTCGCCGGGGTGTGGCCCTCGGCCGCGTACGCCCGCAGCACGATCCGCAGCTGTCCCATCACCACCGCGGCGTCGGTGTCATGACCCTGTACGTCCCCGATGACGGCGCCGACCCGGCCGCCCGGCAGCGGGATGACGTCGTACCAGTCACCGCCGATGTCCGTGCCGAGCCGGGCCGAGCGATACCGGACGGCGATCTCCGCGCCCGCCACGGCCGGGATCCTGCGCGGCAGCATCGCCTGCTGGAGCCCCTCGGCGAGATCGTGCTCCTGCTCGAAGAGGACGGCGCGCTGGAGGCTCTGCGCGATGCCGCTGACGAGGGCGACCAGCAGGTTGCGGTCCTCGGTGGTGAAGCCGATCTTGTCGCGGTAGATCAGCCCGATGGCCCCGATGGGGCGGCCCTGCGCGATCAGCGGCAGATACGCCGCCGAGGTGATGCCGAGATGGCTGATGTGCGGCCAGAGGCCCGGGTAGGAGGCGGCGAAGTCCTCGGCGGACTCGATGAAGCGCGGGGTGAGCGTGCGGATCACCTCGCTCATCGGGTACTCCTCGTCCACCCGTGTGACGCGCGTCCCCGGCACGAAGGAGCCCGCCGGGCCCTCGGCGACCAGATGGATACGGCCCGAGTCGAGGAGGCCCATCACCATGCTGGAGGCGCCGAGGTGTTCGAGGCCGTCGGACTCCTTCAGCGCGTCGATGACATCCTGGACCGTTCTGGCGTGGGCGAGGGCGGCCGTCGCACCCTCGACGACGCTGGTCCGCCGTCGGCCCTCCTCGTCGAGTTCGAGCCGTGCCATCGAGTCGGCGAGTTCCTGCGTGGCGTCGCGGACGATGCCGATGAGACGGCTGGGACGGCCGGCCCGGTCACGGTGGACGGAGCCCTGCGAGTGGGTCCAGCGCAGGGTGCCGTTACGGCGCCGGACCCGGAAGTAGGCGCCGTAACCCTCGCTGCCATTGCTGAGCGCTTCCCCGATGACGGCGTTGAGCCGGGTGCGCTCGCCGGACGGCAGGCGCTCCAGGATCTTGTCCGGGGTGCCGTCGTATTCGTCCGCGCGCAGATCGAGGATCTCCAGCGCCACCCGGTCCAGGTGGAGCAGTCCGCTGTCGAGGTCCCAGTCGAAGCAGCCCATGCCGTTGAGGGACAGGCTCAGTTCCGGCTTCGCGGGCCAGTCGTCGGGCAGCGACGGGGGCCCCGCTTCCCGATCGACCATGGGGTCACTCTGTCATTATTTGTCGGATATCTCGACCGGTCGGCAGGCCAGTCTCCCGTACGGGAGAAGGCCCCCGCGGGCGTGGCCGGTCAGCCCTGGAAGGTGACGGTCCCGGCCGGGTCGTCCTCGACCGTCGTCGTCGCGAGGTCTTCGTCGGACGGCGCGCCGGCGTCGCCTTCGAGCGGTGCGTCGGGGCCTTGCCGCTCCGGTGACATCGGCAGCGCGGGATAGTCCGGGTCCACACCGCTGTCGGGCTCCTCCGGCGCGGTGGAACAGCCGGGCGGGTCCACCAGGCTCTCGGACCACGGCTCGTCGGGCGCCGGGGCGTCCGGCGTGACGCAGTCGGGCGAGGGCGCCGGGTCGCTCTCGGACACGTCGGGCTCGGGGACGGCCGGTTCGGAGCGTCCCGGGTCCGGGCTGTCCGAGCCGCCGCCGTCCGGCACGGGCGGCTCCAGCGACGGGTCGGTGATGTCGGTGTCCGGCGGGTACGGCGGCGGCACCCCGGGCTTCTTGTCCTGGCTGCCGTCGGTGCCGGTCTTCCGCTCCAGCCAGGTGTTGTCGACGGTGTTGACGATCACCAGGGCGGTCAGGACCCGGGTGCTGCGATTGACCACGACGACGCGGTCGGGCCGGTAGCCGCTCCACGCCTTCCCCTGGTGGCCCGCGTCGGTGCGCGGCCCGGCGGCCGGGCGGAGCGGGGTCCCGCCGGCGCAGCGGACCCTTGGCCGGCCTCGGTCGTCGACGAGGACGGCGGTGCCGCTCTGGAGCACGGCCTGGTAGGCGGTGGCGGCTCCGTGCCGGTAGCCGTGGTCCGTGACGCGTACGTCGGCGCGCAGTACGACGGGGGTGAGCCCGCGCAGGAACTTCGGGACGGATGCGGGGGCGACCTCCGCGGCGCGGGCGAAGGCGGTGACCTTGCCCTGGTCCGCGGCCAGGAGGCGGGCCTGCGCCTCGACGTCGCAGCTGGGGACCGACTTCGTACCGCCGTAGAGCCCGGCGATGGCGCCGGAGATCGAGCGCGGCGCCCGGGGGCCCGGGGCGGGGCCGCTCGGATCGCCGGATTCACTGGGCCTGGCCGTCGGCGGAGGAGAGGGGTCCGCGTCCGGTGTCGGTGCCGCCGTCGACTCGGTGAAGGGATCGGGCCCGGATGTGCCGACCGACAGGAGGGTGACCTTGGTGGACGCCGCCGCCTGTGCCGCACTCGCCGTCCGCCCGTCCTTGCCGACGCTGTCCCCGCCGCAGCCGGCGGTGATCAGGATTCCGGCGGACAGCGCGGCGAACGCGGCGTGCCGCCGGCGAATGGGTAGGCGTCGCACAGGGTCTCCCAGCTGTTCGTCCTGTCCGGAATATGACTCCATATCTGCCGGACCCGGGGCCGCCCCGCAAGCGGGGGAGGCGGACGGGGGACCCCCTCCACACGCGAGCGCCGGACGGGCCGCATCCGCGGCCCGTCCGGCGCTTCAAGGTCCAAGGTCCAAGGAGAGAACTCTCCAGGGCGTGTCCGCGAAGCAGCGCCGCCCGCCTGCGGGGCCGGGCCTCCCGGGCCCACGAAGATCCGCCGGACAGGCCCTAGTCGATGCCCTGAAGGATGTGCGGCTCCGCGAGGTCGTCCTCGTAGCCCGCCAGCCTGATCGGTGCGGACCTGGCCCACACCTCGATGTTCCGGAGCTTCTCGGGTCCGCTCCGTTCACCGCCTCGGTCGGACGGGCTGTTCTCGGGCTGAGCCATGTCAGGTGTCACCGCGCACTCCTCTGTGTCGCGTAACCCCGGGCGCGCCGACTCCGGACTCGTACCGGGCGCCGACCGCCGAACGGGGGCAGGGGCAAGGGCAGTTCGGTCGCGGTGGCGCCGGTTTTCGGGCGGGGCGGTGGCCTGGTTGCAGGCCTGGCCCGGGACGGCCGGGGAACCTTCGTGGGTCCCGGGGTGGCGTCCGTGCGCCTTACATTAACCAAATGAGCGCGTGCTCGCTCGATGGGGCCGGTGAGGTGGGTCACTTCCGGACACTGTCAGGACGGCAGCCCCGCCCTCTATCCGCAGTCGGGGCCTACCAGTTGGCCGGCGCGTAGTCCTTGAGGAAACAGCCGTACAAATCCTCGCCACGCTGGCCGCGCACGATCGGGTCGTAGACCCGGGCGGCGCCGTCGATCAGGTCGAGCGGGGCGTGGAAGCCCTCCTCGGCGAGCCGCATCTTGTCCGGGTGCGGGCGCTCGTCGGTGATCCAGCCGGTGTCGACGGCGGTCATCAGGATGCCGTCGGACTGGAACATCTCCTGCGCGCTGGTCCGGGTCAGCATGTTGAGCGCGGCCTTCGCCATGTTCGTGTGCGGGTGGCCGGCGCCCTTGTAGCCGCGGCTGAAGACGCCCTCCATCGCGGAGACGTTCACGACGTACGTACGTCCCGCCGCCGCTGCCGCCATCGCCGGGCGCAACCGGCTGATCAGGATGAACGGCGCGGTGGAGTTGCACAGTTGGACTTCGAGAAGCTCCACCGGATCGACGTCGGAGACCGTCTGGATCCAGCTGTTGGTGTCGTGCAGGTCGGGCACGAGCCCGCCCGCGTCGATCGCGGTTCCGGCCTCGATACGGGCGAGCGTGGCCGAGCCGCCGACCAGGGCCAGACCGGTGACGTCCGACGCGCTCAGCGCCTCACCGCCGCCGGCGGGCAGCACGGCCTGGGCGCCGCTGCCGAAAGCGCCGATGACGTGCGAGGAAGGGAGTTCCCCTGCGGGCAGCGGCGCGGATTCGGCGGCCAGCAGCTCGCCGTAGGCCCCCGGGGAGCGGCGTACGGTCTGGGCGGCGTTGTTGATGAGGATGTCGAGCGGGCCCTCGGCGGCGACGGAGTCGGCGAGCGCGACGACCTGGGCCGGGTCACGCAGATCTATCCCGACGATCTTGAGGCGGTGGATCCAGTCGGCGCTGTCCTCCATCGCCTTGAAGCGGCGGATCGCGTCGTTCGGGAAGCGTGTGGTGATGGTGGTGTGCGCGCCGTCGCGCAGCAGCCGCAGCGCGATGTACATACCGATCTTCGCGCGGCCTCCGGTGAGCAGTGCGCGCTTGCCGGTGAGATCCGTACGGGCGTCGCGGCGGGCCCGATTCTCGGCGGCGCACGGCTGGCACAGCTGGTGGTAGAACGCGTCGACCTCGACGTAGCGGGTCTTGCAGATGTAGCAGGAGCGCGGCCGCTGGAGGATTCCGGCGATCTCACCGGCGACCGAGGACGACGGCAGCAGGCCCTGCGTCTCGTCGTCGATCCGCTCGGCGGATCCGGTGGCGGTCGCCTCGGTGACGGCCTTGTCGTTGGCGGTCTTCGCCGCCCGACGCTCTTGGCGGCGGCGCTGTTTGACGGTCCGGTAGATCCCGGCGGTGGCGCGGCGGACGGCCACCGCGTCGGGGTGGTCGACGTCCAGCTTGTCCAGCTCGTCGAGCACGGCCAGGCAGACGGCCATGCGCTCGGGGTCGATTCCGGGGCCGTACGGGGCGCCGGGGCCGTACGCGGCGTCCGGCCCGCTCTCGCCGAGCGTGGTCCCGTCATCTGTCAACGTCATCGCCGGTGCCGTTCCCTCATCACTCGTCACTCACCCGTCCGGAGCACTCACCCGTCCGAGGCCGTCGAGACCTGCACGGATGCGGCCGTCCGGCCGAGCGGCCTCGAACAGTTTGCCATGAGGTACAAGGCAATTTGTTCACGCTCAACTACACATAATGGTGAATAAGGGGCAGAATGGTCGTGTACCGCTCGATCCGGTGCAGCACGGTCGCACCTCTCAGACCGAAGGAGTCGAGACTCATGGCCGATGTTTCGCGCACCAGGGGAGCCACCAGTGCTCACCCCGGTGTTTCAGACACCAGGGGAGACATAGGTGCTCACCCTGACGTACCAGAAATGCGGGCCAGGTACGCCCGCGTGCTCGGTGGGCGTGACGTGGCGCTGCTGGACGGGCCGATATTTCTCGCCGGCCTGTTCATCGCCCTCTCACCGTGGATCCTTCACTACACGACCAGTCAGCCGGGTCTCGTGGTCCACAACGTGATCATGGGCATCGCGATCGCCGGCCTGGCCCTCGTATTCTCCGCCACACCGACCCGGACATACGGCTTCAGCTGGGCTCTCGTCTTCCTGGGTGCCTGGATGGTCGCGGCACCATGGGTCGTCGGTTCCAGCCCTGACCGTGGTGTGTTCCTCAGCAACGTCATCCCCGGTGGACTGACCGCCGTGCTTGGCCTGATCTGCGCGGGCGCGGCGCTGATGGCGGCTCGCAAGCGTGGCCGGAGGGAAAGGACGAGCCGGATGAATCAGCCGGTTCAGACGTGACGTAGGCAGGTCACTCCGCCCGGTGGGGCGGGTCGGCGGTCGTACCACGGCCGTCCGCCCGCCCCACCGACGTGTGCGCACTCGTTCGCTCAGCCGCCGGCCGTCGCCGGAACGCGCGAGGGCTCCGGGACGCGGATCCCGATGAACGGCATCCGGCGGCGCAGCCGGAAGCCCAGTGCCTCGTAGAGCCGGATGGCGCCCTCGTTGTCCCCCGCCGCCTGGAGGAACGGGATCTCGCCGCGCGCCTTGATCCCGGCGGCCACCGCCAGGACGAGCCGGGCGCCCAGCCCCTGGCCGCGGAACTCCGGCGCCGTACAGACCGCGCTGATCTCCCGCCAGCCCGGCGGGTGCATCCGCTCCCCCGCCATCGCCACCAGCTCCCCGTCGCGGCGGATGCCCAGGTAGGTGCCCAGCTCGACGGTGCGTGGCCGGAAGGGCCCCGGCCTGGTGCGGTCCACCAGGTCCAGCATCTGCGGCACGTCGGCGGCGCCGAGCACCACGGCCTCCTCGTCGGGGACCGCGTCCACCGACTCTTCGACGAGCTGCACGCCGTCCACCTGGAAGGTGACCTCCCAGCCGGCCGGGGGCACCACATCGACGCCTGCGAGCACGGCGGTGCCGTCATCTCCGACGAGATGGAGCGCGTCCGCCCAGTCCCCCGCGTCGGGCTCCTCGGGCAGGGCGAGCCACGGCGACACCTCGGCGCGGTAGGCGAGCACCCGGCCGCGCCGCTCGGCGAAGTGGGCGTGCGGGCCGGTCAGCCCGGCGAGTACGGGATTGTCGAGCGGGTGGTACGAGGCGCGGCCGGGCGGGTGGACCGATCCGGCCCCGCTCACGGGGCGACCTCGATCACGATCTTGCCGAGCGCGTGTCCGTCCTCGACGGCGCGCAGCGCCTCCCCCGCCCCGGCCAGCGGGAAGGTCCGTGTCACATACGGCCGCAGCGTGCCCGCCACCACCAGTGCGGCCACCTCTTCGAGGACGGCGCCCGTGCGGAGCCGTACGACCGCCGCGCCGCCCAGGGTCACCACCCTCGGCTTGTCCCCCGCGCTGATCAGCTTCGTCAGGTCGGCGACGAGCCCGGCGGCGGCATCCAGGTCCGCGCCGCCGACCAGGTCGAAGACGGCGTCGACGCCGTCAGGGGCGGCGGCCCGTACCCGCTCCTGAAGCCCGGGGCCCGGCGTGACATGGACCGCGCCCAGCGACTCGACGAAGTCCTTCTTGCCCGCGCTCGCCGAGCCGACGACCCGCAGGCCCGCGCCGATCGCGATCTGCGTCGCGGCCACGCCCACGCCTCCCCCGGCGCCGATGATCAGCAGGGTCGCGCCGGCGGGCAGGTCCAGCTGCTTGATGCCGTCGTACGCGGTCGCCGCCGCCACCGGCAGGGCCGCCGCGTCCGTGAACGACACGGCGTCCGGCTTGTGCGCGGTGATCGCGGCGGGCAGCAGGGTGTACTCGGCGTATCCGCCGGTGAGGGTGGAGCCGAAGACGGCGTCCCCGACGGCGAATCCCCGCACGCCTTCACCGACCCGCTCGACCACTCCGGACGCCTCGCTGCCGAAGACGGTGGGCAGCGGCTTGGGGGTCGAGCCCGGCCGGTTGTAGCCGGTGCGCAGCTTCCAGTCCACGGGGTTGACCCCGGCCGCCCGGACGGCGATGAGGAGTTCGCCGTGGCCGGGGACCGGCTTCGGCTGGTCGGCGAAGGCTTCGCCCTCCGGGCCGCCGAACCGGGTGTAGACGTACGCCTTGGGCATGTGATCCCTCGCTCTGACTGCTGACGTCGGTGGTCGTCCTCGGTGGTCGTCCTTGGACGACAGCAGTTTCAAGTCCGAGCTCCGACCTGCTTATTCCTTGTGCGCCGTGCTCGTCGCCGGGAACGCCGAAGGGCGCCGTACCGGGTGGGAACCCGTACGGCGCCCCGGCGATCCGGCTCAGGAGGTCGCGCACTCCATCGAAGCCGGGTCGGACGCTTCACGGATCAAGGTGTCATGTGCCGCCTTGAGCCGCTTGACGTCGGGCTTCATGACCTTGCGGTCGTAGGTGAGCAGCCCGTTGAGTTCACCCTCCACATCGGAGATCTGGGTGTAGACGGCTCCGTTGCTCCCCCGGCAGGCGAGGTCGCGAACGTTACCGAGCTGCGCCAGATACTCGTCCGTGTACTTCTCCTGGTCGACGCCCACATAGGTGTGCTGCACCGGCCAGGCGTGGCCCGGTACGGCGAGCCCGAGGCCGCCGTACTCGCCGCTCACGAGCGCCCGTTTCCCGTCCGGCGCGGGCAGCAGAGGCGTCGGATAGCCGTGTGCGTCGGCGATGTCGCCGTTCTTGCCGTCGACGGCCCCGCAGCAGTTGATGCCGCTCATGTTGTTGACGAGCCGGGTCGGGTCCCAGCCCTTGGCCTGGTCGGCGATCCGCGCCTGGTCGTACTGGCCCCAGCCTTCGTTGAAGGGGACCCACATGATCACCGAGGGGCTGCCGGCGTGCTGGTCGATCATCTCCTTCATCTCATGTTCGAACTGGGCCGCCGCCGGGGCGGCCGGGGACTTCGGCATCGAGGGCATGTCCTGCCAGACGAGCAGCCCCAGCTTGTCCGCCCAGTAGAACCACCGGTCCGGCTCCACCTTGATGTGCTTGCGCACGGAGTTGTAGCCGAGCTCCTTGTGCTTCTTGAGGTCGAACGCGAGTGCCTCGTCGGTCGGCGCGGTGTGCAGCCCGTCCGGCCAGAAACCCTGGTCGAGGGTGGCCATCAGGAAGACCGGCTTGCCGTTGAGGACGGTGCGCTGCGCTCCGTCGACGTTCTCCACGGCGATGGAGCGCATACCGAAGTAGCTGCCCAGCCGGTCGCCGGACCTCTCGTCGCCGATCCGCACGTCCAGCTTGTACAGGTGCGGATCCTCCGGCGACCACAGGTGCGGGTCGCGCACCGGCACGGTGAGTGGCGCTCCCGTACGGCCCTTCACCGTTCCGACCTTGCGCCTGCCGTCGTAGGCGGTGGCCGTGACCGGCACCCCGTCCCGTACGCCACGCACCTCGACCGCCAGCTTCTCCCCGGCGACGTCCGGTGTGAGCTTCAGCGAGTCGGCGTGGTCGGTGGCGACCGGCTCCATCCAGACGGTCTGCCAGATGCCCGAGGAGGAGGTGTAGAAGATGCCGCTCGGGTCGAGGCGCTGCTTGCCCATGGGCGGGTTCTCGCCGCCCGCCGCGTCGGTCGGGTCGTACACGCCGACGATCAGTTCCTGCGTACGGCCGGGCTTGAGGGCGTCGGTGACGTCCACGCTGAACCGGTCGTAGCCGCCCTTGTGTTCGGTGACCTTCTTGCCGTTGACGTAGACGGTGGACTGCCAGTCGACGGCGTCGAAGTTCAGCATCAGGCGCTTGTCGTCGCGGTGGCCGCCCTTCCCGCCGTCGCTGATGTCCCAGCTCTGCGGCACGGTGAAGGTACGGCGGTACCACATCCGGTCCTCGTGCCGTTCGAGGCCGGAGAGCTGCGACTCGACGGGGTACGGGACGAGGATCTTCTCGTCCAGCTTCTTGCCCACCGGCGGGCGCTCGCCCTGCTCGGCGGCGGTGAACTGCCACTCCCCGTTGAGGTTGCGCCAGGCGTCGCGGGTCATCTGCGGACGCGGGTACTCGGGCAGCGCGTTGTCCGGGCCGACGTCCTTGGCCCACGGGGTGGAGAGCTGGTACTCGGACGTGTTGGGTCCGCTGCTCCAGAACTCACCGACGGGGTCGGCGTCCTGGGAGACGAGGCCGCCCTCGCCGTCGTAACGGATGTCGGCGGAGCCGCCCTTGCCGACCACGGGTTCCTTGAGGCCGACGAGCAGGCTCCGGGCGTCGGCCGGGTCCTTCTCCACCGAGCCGAGCGGCCACTCGGCGCCGCCGATGATGGCGTCGAGATGGCCGGCGAGACCGGCCGGGACCGCGGCGAGCGGCTGGGCGAACTCCATCCGCAGGGTGCGGCCGTCGGCCAGGACGGTGGTGGCGATGGCACCGTCGTACGCGTAGCCGTCGGGGAGGCGGAAGGCCGAGGTGGGTACCGGCTCTTTCGCGCCACCGGGTTCGGTCCAGTTCAGATGGAGGTTCGAGCCGCCGACGTCCTCGAAGTACTCGACCTTGATGTCGTACTCCTGGCCGCCGTCGAGTTCGACGGGGTCTGCGGTCTGCTCCTTCTCCCAGTCGTTGACCCAGTGGTCGATGGCGATCTCGCCGTCGACCCAGAGCCGGAACCCGTTGTCGCCGATCATCGAGAAGGTGTGGGGACCGCTCTGTTCAGGGACGATCTTCCCGGTCCAGCGGACGGTGGCGTGATCGGCGCTGCCGGTGGCCGTGGAGAGCCGGGAGTCGAGGTTGTCGAAGTCGATCTGGGGGTCGAATCCGGTGGCCTTCAGCTCGTGGAAGTCGAAGGCGCCGGGCGCGGACGAGGAGTAGTACTCGCCCTTGAGTCCATGGGGCACGACCGGGTCGTCCGCGGCCGATGCCGCCGGGACCGCCGTGAGTCCGGCGACGCCCAGGGCCGCGGCGAGCAAAAGGGCCAGATTTCTTCGGATGCGCACAAATCCTCCTTGGAGCTGAGGTGGCGGCTCGTTGCGACAGTCTGTACAACGTTGGAAGGAACGGCAGTTGGCATGACAACATGCCGTTCCACTTGCTGTCCAGGGCCATGACAAAGCGCGGTCCCGCAACGTATATAACGTTGTACAGATTGGGCAGGGGCGACCTTCGGGCCGACCTCGGAGGGGAAATACGGTGACCGTCAGCCTCAAGGACGTCGCGGAGCGCGCGGGCGTTTCCATCAAGACCGTTTCGAACGTGGTGAACAACTACCGGCATGTCACCCCGGCGATGCGGGCCCGGGTCCAGCTGGCCATCGACGAGCTCGGCTACCGGCCGAATCTCACGGCCCGCCATCTGCGCAAGGGACGCACCGGGATCATCGCGCTGGCCGTGCCCGAGCTGGGCAACCCGTACTTCGCCGAGCTCGCGGGCTCGGTCATCGACGTGGCGGCGGAGCACGAGTACACGGTGCTGCTCGACCACACGGGTGGCCGCCGCGAGCAGGAGGTCCTGGTCAGCCAGGGCTTCCGGGCGCGGGTGATCGACGGGCTGATCCTGAGCCCGATCGAGCTGGAGACCGAGGATCTGCTCGGCCGCGACCAGGACGCGCCGCTGGTGCTGCTCGGCGAGCGGGAGTACGACCTGCCGTACGACCACATCGCGATCGACAACGTGGCCGCCGCCCGGACGGCGGTACGGCATCTGCTCGATCTCGGCCGGTCGACCATCGCGTTCCTGGGCGCCAGGACCGACCGGGTCAACGAGCCGTCACATCTGCGGCTGCGCGGCTGGCGCGCGGAGCTGAAGGCGGCCGGGCTGCCGGCGCCGGACTCCCTGATCGCCCCGACGGGCGGCTGGGACCACGCCAACGGCGCGGACGCGATGAATCAGCTGCTCGACTCGGGCGTGACGCCCGACGCCGTCTTCGCGTACAACGACCTGATCGCCATCGGGGCGATGCGGGTGCTCTCCGAGCGGGGGCTGCGGGTCCCCGAGGACGTCGCGGTCGTCGGCTTCGACGACATCACGGAGGGCCGCTACGGGGCTGTGACCCTCACCACGATCTCGCCGGACAAACAGACCATCGCCCGGCTCGCCGTCCGCTCGGTCGTCAACCGGCTGCTGGGCACCGGAGACCCCGTCGGCAACGGCTCCCGTGAACTCCGCGCCGATTTCCGGCTGGTGGAGCGGGAGAGCACACTCGGCCGTCGCCGGGACAGTCACTGAGAGCACCACCGGCCCCCGCACACACAGCAGTTATCGCGCGAAGGCTTTACAGCCTCCGTACAACGATGTAAAAACCGTTCCGAACGACTCCCGCACATCCGCTCCAGCAGTCCGCCGGGCCGCCGGTCGATCAGACCGGCGGCCCGGCAGTCCACAGTTCGCCAGTTCTGTACGAGCCGACCTCCCGCGAGCGTCCCGGTCGCCGGGGCCGCGCCGAGATGGGGATCTCCATGAAGCTTTCCGCCGTCCGCCGTACCACCACCACTACCGTCCTCGCCGCGAGTCTCGTCGGCGCGCTCGCGCTCAGCGGCTGCGCCAAGTCCGAGGACGACGCGTCAGACAAGAGCTCGTCGGCCGGCGAGAAGGACAGCGGCCAGGTCGTCGCGACACCCGGCGCGGACGACAAGACCTGTGACATCACGCAGTTCGGCGGCGAGAAGGTCGACCTCAAGACCGCCACGGTCGGCTTCTCCCAGTCCGAGAAGGAGGCCAACCCCTTCCGGATCGCCGAGACGGCGTCCATCAAGGCCGAGGCCAAGGAGCGCGGGATCAAACTCCTGTCCGCCAACGCCCAGACGCAGTTCTCCAAGCAGATCAGCGATGTCCAGGACCTGATAGCCAAGGGCGCCGACCTGCTGGTGATCGCGCCCCTCAACTCCGACGGCTGGGGCCCGGTGCTGCGCAGCGCCGCGGCGAAGAAGATCCCGATCGTCACCATCGACCGCAAGATCAACGCCACCGCCTGCAAGGACTATGTGAGCTTCATCGGCTCGGACTTCATCGAGCAGGGCAAGCGCGCGGCCGACCAGATGATCGAGGCGACCGGCGGCAAGGGCGAGGTCGCGATCCTGCTCGGCGCCGCGGGCAACAACGTCACCACCGAGCGCACCAAGGGCTTCAAGGACCAGGTCGCGGCCAAGGCCCCTGATCTGAAGGTGGTGTTCGAGCAGACCGGTGAGTTCGCCCGTGAGAAGGGCCAGCAGGTCACCGAGCAGCTCATCCAGTCGAAGCCCGGCATCAAGGGGATCTACGCCGAGAACGACGAGATGGGCCTCGGCGCCGTCAACGCCCTGAAGGGCGCGGGCAAGAAGGCCGGCGACGTCAAGATCGTGACGGTCGACGGCACCCGCAACGCGGTCCAGGGCATCGTCGACGGCTGGATCTCCGGGGTGGTGGAGTCCAACCCGCGCTTCGGGCCGCTCGCCTTCCAGACCCTCGACGCCTTCACCAAGGGCGAGAAGGTCGCGCAGGACATCGTCATCCAGGACGGCGCCTACACCCCGGAGAACGCCGAGGCCGATCTGGGCAAGGCTTTCTGACGTGCTGTCGGTCACCGGTCTGACCAAGACGTTCCCGGGCGCACGCGCGCTCGACGGCGTGGACTTCGCCGCCCTGCCGGGCGAGGTCCACGCGCTCATCGGCGAGAACGGCGCCGGGAAGTCCACCCTCATCAAGGTGCTCACCGGTGTGTACCAGCCCGACGAGGGCGAGATCGTCCACAACGGGAGTCCGGTGCGCTTCCAGACTCCGCTGGAGGCGCAGCACGCCGGGATCTCCACGATCTACCAGGAGGTCAACCTCGTCCCGCTGATGAGCGTGGCGCGCAATCTGTTCCTGGGGCGGGAGCCCCGGAACAGGCTGGGGCTGATCGACTTCCGCCGGATGCACGGCGAGGCCGACGAGGCGCTGCGCTCGCTGGGGCTGCGGGTCGACGTCAAGCGTCCGCTGCGGACGCTGGGTGTCGGCGCGCAGCAGATGGTGGCGCTCGCCAGGGCGGTCTCCGTCGACGCGCGGGTGGTCATCATGGACGAGCCGACGTCCTCGCTCGAACCGCGCGAGGTGCGCACGCTGTTCGGCGTGATCCGGATGCTCAAGGAGCGCGACATCGCGGTGGTGTACGTGAGCCACCGGCTGGACGAGCTGTACGAGGTCTGCGACAAGGTCACGGTGCTGCGCGACGGCAAACTCGTGCACACCGGACCGATCGCGGAGCTCGACCGGCTGCGGCTGGTGTCGCTGATGCTCGGCCGTGAGATGGCCGAGGTGAGCGGCGAGGGGGTCACCAAGTTCACCGGCGACCACCACGCGGGCCGCGAACCAGTGCTCAGCGCAACGAATCTGACGGTCCGTCACACGCTGCACCAGGTCTCGGTCGAGGTGCGGCCCGGTGAGGTCGTGGGCCTCGGCGGGCTCCTCGGCTCGGGGCGCAGCGAGACGGCCAAGGCCATCGCGGGCGCGCTGCCGCCGGACTCGGGGGAGGTGGTGGTGGCGGGCTCCCCCGTACGTACGGGCTCCACGCCCGCCGCCATCCGGGCCGGCATCAGTCTGCTGCCCGAGGACCGCAAGGCCGAGGGAATCGTCCCCGGCCTCTCGGTGCGGGAGAACATCGCGCTCGCGGCGCTGCCCGGCCTCTCCCGGTTCGGGCTGGTGGACGATGCCAAGGTCGACAAGATCGTGGACACCTTCATGAAGCGGCTGCGGATCAAGGCGTCGGGGCCGCACCAGAAGGTCGGCGAGCTGTCCGGCGGCAATCAGCAGAAGGTGCTGCTGGCCCGCTGGCTGGCGATGCGGCCGAAGGTGCTGCTGCTCGACGAGCCGACCCGGGGTATCGATGTCGGCGCCAAGGCCGAGGTGCAGGGCCTGATCGACGAACTCGCCGACGAGGGGCTCGGGGTGCTGCTGATCTCCTCCGACATGGAGGAGCTGATCGAGGGGTCGGACCGGGTGGTGGTCCTCAAGGACGGCGCCGTGGTCGCGGAGTTGACCGGCGACGACGTCACGGAGGACCGGCTGCTGCACGCGATCGCGGCGGCCCCCGAGTCGGACGCGGAGCTGAAGACGGTCGCGCCGGATGCCGCGGCGATCGTGGCCCCGGCTTCGGATCCGGTGCCCGCGTCCGATGCCGTACCGGTCGACAAGACCTCCTCAGGAGGGGAGACGGACCATGACTGAACTCGCCCTGAAGGGCGCCCCCGTCGACCGCGCGCGGCTGCTGCGCCTGCTCCAGGACTACGGCGTGTACGCGGGCGTCGCCGTCCTGCTGCTGGTCAACATCGCGCTCACCCCGCACTTCCTGTCCACGGAGAACTTCCGTACCCAGGCCGTCCAGGTGGCGCCGGTGCTGATCGTCGCGCTGGGCATGGCGCTCGCGATCGGCAGCGAGGGCGTCGACCTGTCGGTCGGGTCGGTGATGGCCCTGTCGACCTCCCTCCTTTCGCTGTATCTCGGCTACGGGCCCTGGGTCGCGCTGATCGTCGCGATGATCGGCGGCGCCGTCGTCGGCCTCGCGAACGGGTCGCTCATCGCGTTCATCGGAGTCCAGCCCATCGTCGCCACACTGGCGTTGATGGTCGCGGTACGCGGAATCGCCCTCGTGCTGCTGCCACAGCTCAAGGACGTACGCGACTCCGGCATGTCCTCGCTGGGCTCGGGCGATCTGTTCGGCATCCCGTATCTCGTACTGATCGCCACCGCCCTGGCACTCGTCGTCGGATTCATCGTGAAGCGCACGACCTTCGGCCGGCAACTCCTCGCGATCGGCGACAGCCGGCCCGCCGCACAGCTCGCCGGACTCCCGGTGCGCCGCGTGCTGATCCTCGTCTACGTCATCGCCGGTGTGCTCGCCGCGATCGCCGGCGTGCTCGCGACCGCGCGGCTCCAGGCCAGCGACCCGACGTCGCTCGGCACGCTGATGGAACTGTCCGCGATCACCGCGGTCGTCGTCGGCGGCACTCCGCTCAGCGGCGGCCGGATCCGGATCGGCGGCACGGTGGCCGGCGCGGTACTGATCCAGCTGCTGACGGCGACCCTCATCAAGCACGATCTGCCGCCCTCCTGGACGCAGATCGCCCAGGCAGTCGTGATCGTGCTCGCGGTCTACGCGGCACGCGAACGGGGAAAGCGATGACCCACACCCATACGGAGCGTCCGGCCCGCGCCACGGGCGGCGGCCCCTTCCCCGGCAAGGGGGCCTCCGGCAAGGACACCGACGAGGCGCCGCTCGGCGCGAGCCGGGCCGAACTGCTGAGCGCGCTCGCGCAGCAGCACGGCGCGCTCGTCACGCTGCTGCTCGTCGCCATCGGCGCGTCGATCGGCTTCGACACCTTCCTCACCGGCGACAACCTGGAGAACATGGCGGTCTCGTCGGCGTTCCTGGCGATCGTCGCCCTCGGTATGACGTTCGTGATCATCACCGGCGGCATCGACCTGTCCGTCGGCTCGCTCTTCGCGCTCGGCGGTGTGCTCGGCGCCTGGGGTTCGCAGTACGGCACGATCGTCGCGCTGCTCCTGCCACTGGTCGTCTGCGGGCTGATCGGTCTCGTCAACGGGCTGCTGATCGCGAAGGCGCGGCTCGCGCCGTTCATCGTCACGCTCGCGGCGATGCTCGCGGCCCGCGGCATCCTGCTGGCCATCACCGACGAGGGCTCCAACACCTATCTGGTGGACGAGAAGTCCTTCTTCGCCGGCCTCGGTCAGGAGAAGCTGCTGGGCATCGGGGTGCCGGTGTGGATCACGGTGGCGCTCTTCGTCGCGGGCGCCGTGATGCTGCGGCGCAGCCGGTTCGGCCAGTACGTGTACGCGGTCGGCGGCAACGAGGACGCGGCGGCCCTGATGGGCGCGCCGGTGGCCCGTACGAAGATCGCCGTCTACACCCTCTCCGGACTGTGCGCCGGACTGGCCGGGGCGCTGAACGCGGCCTGGCTGGTCTCGGGCGTCACGATCCTCGGCACCGGTATGGAGCTGGAGGCGATCGCGGCCGTCGTCATCGGCGGCACACTGCTGACCGGCGGCTTCGGCTTCATCAGCGGGTCGCTCGTGGGCGTCCTGCTGCTGAAGGTCATTCAGAACGTCATCAACCAGATCGGCTCGCTCGACTCGGCGTACCAGCAGGTCGTGAGCGGCGCCTTCCTGGCGGTCGTGGTGATCGCCCAGACCTGGCTGGGCAGGCGGCGCCGGATGATGTGACGGGTGCGGGTGCTGTCCTCGGGCGCCGGAGGCGGTGAGCCTGTGCGGCGCCCGAGGAAGGATCTGTGGGTCTTTCGCGGAGCCCGGTCCCGCTCCTAGAAGACGGTCTGGCCCTTCCCGAGGGCGATGACCCCGTTCTTCGAGACGGTGTACAGCTCCTCGTCCCGCCCCGGATTGACGCCGACCGTGGCGCCGGGCGGGACGTCCACGTTCTTGTCGAGGATCGAGCCGCGGACGACCGCGCCGCGCCCCACCCGTACGTTGTCGTGGAGCACCGAGCCCTGCACCACGGCGCCCTCCTCGATCACCACACCGGGAGAGAGCACGGAGCGGGTCACCTGGCCCCGTATCACGCAGCCCGGAGCGACGATCGACTCGCTCGCGATGCCACCCGCCACGAACCGCGCGGGCGGGAGCTGGCCGGCGTGCGTGTAGATGGGCCAGCGTCTGTTGTCGAGGTTGAACTCCGGCTGGTGCGAGATCAGATCCATGTGCGCGTCGTAGTACGAGTCGAGCGTGCCCACGTCCCGCCAGTAGCCGTGCTCGCGCGGCGTCTCGCCCGGCACATGGTTGTCGTCGAAGTCGTAGACCTGCGCCATGCCCTGCTCGGTGAGCATCGGCAGGATCGAGCCGCCCATGTCGTGGACCGACGAGTCGTCCTCGGCGTCCCGGTGCAGGGCGTCGACCAGGATCTTGGTCGTGAAGAGGTAGTTGCCCATCGAGGCGAAGACATGCTCGGGGTCGCCCGGCAGCCCCGGCACGTCGGACGGCTTCTCCTGGAACCGGTCGACACGGGTGCCGTCCGGGCCGGGCGTGATGATCCCGAAGGACGACGCCTCGGCGCGCGGCACCCTGATGCCGGCGACGGTGACCCCCGCGCCGCTCTCGATGTGCCGGCGCAGCATCTGCCGGGGGTCCATGCGGTAGACGTGGTCGGCGCCGAACACCGCGATGTAGTCGGGCTGTTCGTCGTGGACGAGATTGAGGGACTGAAGGATCGCGTCCGCGCTGCCGAGATACCAGCGCGGTCCGAGCCGCTGCTGGGCGGGCACCGGCGTGACGTAGTTCCCGAGGAGACTGGACATCCGCCAGGTGGTGCTCACATGGCGGTCGAGCGAGTGCGACTTGTACTGCGTCAGCACGCAGTTGCGCAGGATGTCGCCGTTGACGAGATTGGACAGGACGAAGTCGACCAGGCGGTACGTACCGCCGAAGGTCACCGCCGGTTTGGCGCGGTCGGCGGTCAGCGGCATCAGCCGTTTGCCTTCCCCGCCCGCCAGCACGATCCCGAGCACCGAAGGTCCACCACGCATCGCCGCTCCTCTGTTCGCGACCTACACCGGTCGTCCGGATCCGTCTACCCGGCTACTTGGCCTTGAGCAGCTCTTCGTACACCTCGTACGTACGACGGGCGACCCGGTCCCAGCCGAATTCGCGCACCGCCCGGTCCCGCCCCGCCGCCCCCATCGCCGCCGCCGCCTCCGGGTCGTCCAGGACCCGGTTGAGCGTCTCGGTGAGGGCCGTCTCGAAGTCCTCCGGGTGCCGCTCGTCGTACGGCACCAGCAGGCCCGTGCTCCCGTCGTCGACGACCTCGGGGATGCCGCCGACCGCCGAGGCGACGACCGCCGTACCGCAGGCCATCGCCTCCAGATTCACGATGCCCAGCGGCTCGTACACCGACGGGCAGACGAACACGGCCGCGTGGCCGAGCAGTTGGACCACCTCGGGGCGCGGCAGCATCTCGGGGATCCAGAACACGCCGTCGCGGCTGCCGCTCAGCTCGTCCACCAGCTCGCGGAACTCACGGCCGATCTCCGGGGTGTCGGGCGCGCCCGCGCAGAGCACCAGCTGCGCCTCGGGGTCCAGGGCGCGGGCCGCGCGCAGCAGGTGCGGGACGCCCTTCTGCCGGGTGATGCGGCCGACGAACAGCACGTACGGGCGGTCGAGGTCGATACCGATCCGCTCCAGCACGTCGGTGCCGGGCTCCGGGCGGTAGAGGCGGGTGTCGATGCCGTTGTGGATCACCCGCACCCGGTCCGGGTCGAGCGAGGGATAGCAGTCGAGGATGTCGGTGCGCATGCCGTGCGAGACGGCGACGACGGCGTCCGCCGCCTCTATCGCGGAGCGCTCGGCCCAGCCGGACAGCTCGTACCCACCGCCGAGCTGCTCGGCCTTCCAGGGCCGCAGGGGCTCCAGCGAGTGGGCGGTCATCACGTGCGGGATGCCGTACAGCATCTTGGAGACATGGCCGGCGAGCGCCGCGTACCAGGTGTGCGAGTGCACCAGGTCGCTGCCTTCCACGGCGGCGGCCATCGCGAGATCGACGGAGAAGGTGCGCAGCGCGTCGTTGGCGCCTTCGAGTCCGGCGGCGGCCCGGTGCCGGACGACGCCCTGGGCCCGCTCCCCGGCGCCGGTGCCGTCCTCGCCCCAGCAGTGCACGCGCAGCTCGGTCAGTTCACGCAACTCACGGGCCAGGAACTCCACATGGACGCCCGCGCCTCCGTACACATCCGGTGGGTACTCCCTGGTCAGCAATCCGACCTTCACGCCATACCCCCGTCGCCCGACGATCTCAGCCATGTCATGGTCACCCGGAAACCTCTCATGCGGAAGAGCGCTGCGGCGGCCGGTCGAAGACGCAGTCCCCGCAGAGGCCGCCGGACGGGCAACGGTAGTAGAGACAGCAGCTGCGGCGCCGGAAGGAACCGTCCCGCGAAACGCCGGTGGTACGCAGGTCGGGATGGGTGAAGAGCGCCGCGGCGATGGCGGCGGCCCGCTCTCCGACTTCGGACCGTCCGGCCCGGCCGCTCCAGACGCGGAGTTCGCGCGCGGCCCCGGCCAGGGCGGAGCCGGCGTTGCCCCACAGCAGGCGTGGCGAGACAGAGCCGTCGGCACGCAGGGCCGCCGCGAGGGGCACGAGGTGGCCGAACTGGACCACCTCGCGGACCGCCGCGGCGAGTGCGGTGGCTGTGCCCTCGGCCGTGGGGAAAGCGCGTGGCTCGGGCAGCCGGAGGTCGTCGGGCGAGGAGCGGAGAGGGGCCCAGCACAGTCGCCCCGGGTCCAGGTCCGGGACTTCGCCGTGCAGCGCGGCCGAGCCCAGTGCGACCGACCAGAGCCGGGCCGCGAGCCCGAGTTGCGCGACGGACGCGGCGACCCGGCGCTCGGGCGCGCCGAGCTTCTGGGCGATCGTGTCGACGCGCGCCGAGAGCGGCGCGATGTCGCCCGCGTAGATCTGTGCGAACGGGATGTACGCGCCGCCGTGCGCGCCCCCTTCCGCGGGTCTTTCCGCCGGTTCCCCGACCGCCTCCGTCCGCAGGGCGAAGAACCCGCCCACGGAACCGACCTCCGCGAAATCCACCTGGCCGCCCCTCTTTTATCGATCCTCACCGACGCGTTCGATCATCACCCCGGCGTCACTGTCCGTAACGTCCGGCGGTCGCGGTGAGTGCCCGATCCGGAGCGCCCCGTGCACCCGGCGACTCGACCCGAGGTCGGGGGCCACCGCCAGGGGAATGACTACGGCTCCACCGACGTACTACTACAGCAGTACGTCGGAATGCCGTCTTCAGGACGACGACTAATCGCACCTGGCGAGAGATCGTGGATATATGAGTGCACTCGCGCTGTCCGTGCTGCTGTCACTGGTCTCCGCGGTCGCCTATGCGGCCGGGGCGATCCTTCAGGAGCGCGTAGCGGCTGACACACCCGCCCGGCCCTACGCGCCCCTGCATCACGGCGTGTGGTGGGCCGCTGTGGCGTTGAACGGGGTCGGCGGACTGCTTCACGTCGTGGCGCTGGCGTACGGACCGCTCAGCCTCGTACAGCCGCTGGGCGCCCTGACGATCGTCTTCGCGCTGCCGATGGCCGCCGTCTTCGTCCGCCGCAAGGCGGGTGCCGCCGCCTGGCGCGGGGCGCTCCTGGCGACGCTCGGACTGGCCGGGCTGCTCGCGTTGACCGGCTCCGCCGGCTCGCACTCGCTGGGCTCCGTTGAGCGCATGGTCGTGGCCGGTGCCACCGTCGGCGTGGTGGCCCTGCTGTTCCTGGTCGCGCAGGCCGTACGCCGTCCGGCCGTCCGCAGTGTGCTGCTGGCCGCGTCCGCCGGTGTCGCCTTCGGTATCTCCTCGGTGTTCACCAAGACCGTCGCCGTCGACTGGACCGAGGGCACGTTCGGTGGTCAGGTGCCGAGCCTGCTGGTCATCGCGGGCCTGGCCGTGGCCGGGTTGCTGCTCTCGCAGGCCTCCTACCGAGGCGCGGGGCTCGCCGCGCCGCTGGCCACGGTCACGGTCGTGAATCCGGTGGTCGCCGCCGCGGTCGGACTCACCCTCTTCGGCGAGGGTTTCCGCTACGGGCTGACGGGCGGCATGCTCGCCCTCGGCTTCGGTGTGGTGACCGCGGGCGGACTAGTCCTCCTGACGACGGAGCGGCTCGCCGCGCAGACGGCGGGCACCGCCAAGGAGCCCGCTGTCGGCGCGGAGGCACCGGACGGCGTCGTGGCGGCGGACAACGGGCCGGCCGGATCCGCGCCGATCGAGCACCGTCACGCCTGGGCGCGCCCGGCCTGGCACTGGCACCCGGCCCAGCGCCAGGGGGCGCACAAGCCTGAACACAAGGCCGCGCGCCACATCCTGCGGCGGACAATCCGGTCAGATGCGGACTCCGCCCGCCCTGAGGTAGGAGACGGGGTCGATGTCGGAACCGTAACCGGGCCCCGTACGCATCTCGAAGTGGAGGTGCGGTCCGGTGCTGTTTCCGGTCGATCCTGACCGTGCGATGCGCTGGCCCGCGTTCACCTTCTGACCGTCACGCACGTTGAGCGCCGACAGATGCGCGTACTGGCTGTACTTGCCGTCCCCGTGCCGGATGACGACCTGGTAGCCGTACGACCCCTCCCAGCCCGCCGACACGACCGTGCCACCCGCCACGGCCTTCACCGACGTGCCGGTCGGGACCGGGAAGTCGACGCCCGTGTGGTAACCGCTCGCCCAGGAACCGGCCTTGCGGTACGGGGTGCCCGTGCTCGCGCTGACCGGTGCGCTGAAGCCGGACGACTGCTTCGGCTTCTCGGCCGTCTTCGGCTTCGAAGCCTGCTGCTTGGCCTGCTGCTTGGGCTCTTCCTTCCGCTTCTCCGCCTGCGGCTTGGGCTTGGGCTTCTCGGCCTGCTTGGGCGGCTGCGCCTTCGCGGCGGGCTTCTTCGCCTCCTTGGGCGGGGCGGGCGCCTCGGCGGCCGGCTTGTCCTTCGCGGGGGCGGAGACGTGCAGGACGAGCTTCTGCCCGGGGAAGATCAGGTCGGGGTCGCTGCCGATGACCCTGCGGTTCTCCTCGTACAGCCGCTGCCAGCCGCCCCGCAGCTCCTCGGCGGCGGCGATCCCGGAGAGCGAGTCGCCTCCCGCCACCGTGTAGCCCTCGCGATCGGTCGGCACGGACGTGGGCGACGCGGCCTTCTTCGGATCGCTCCGAGGGGCGCTCTTCGCCGAGTCGCCGGCCTTCCGCGCTGACGCGTTGTCCTGGCTGCCCGGGGTGTCACGGGCCTTGGCCGGTGCCACGTCGGGGGCGTCGCCACCGCGCGTGAGGCCGGCCTCCACCGAGCAGTGGGGCCACGCCTGCGGTCCCTGGCCCTTGAGAACCTTCTCGGCGATGGCGATCTGCTGGTCCTTGGTGGCGAGGTCGGCGCGCGCCGCGTACTGCCCGCCGCCGAACGCCTCCCACGTGGACTGGCTGAACTGAAGCCCGCCGTAGTAGCCGTTGCCGGTGTTGATCTGCCAGTTGTTCGTGGACTCGCAGGCCGCGACCTTCTCCCATGTGTCCACGGGGGCCGCACTGGCTGTGCCCGCGCCCATGAGTGGCAGGGCGATGCCCGCGCCGCCCGCCGTCACGGTGAGCGACGCGCGGTTGATGCGGCTCGGCTGGTATCTGCGGTGGCGACCGTTTGCGGCCATGGTCTCGGCTCCCCCACTGGCAGGTAAGGACGTCTGGGACACGTCGCAATCGGTCAACTTAGGGCAGTCGCATGTGCAATGACAAGGGCTCACTCGGGGAGCCCGCACGGCACGCGTGCGCCCGCCGTGCGTCGTCGCAGCCCACAGGCCGGCATTGACAGCCCACGCACCGTCCGGCGAGTCTTGGGCAGGTCGATGGGAGAGCGCTCTCCAACAGGATTGAAGGGGCAGTATGGCCGAGGACGAGACCGAGCGACTGCTGGAGAAACTCGACATCCGGCAGAAGGTGCGTCTGCTGACGGGTGCCAGCAACTGGCGTACGTACGACGAACCGGCCGTCGGGCTCGGTCCTGTGACGATGTCCGACGGACCGGCCGGCGTGCGCGGCGACGCCTGGGACGAGCGGCAGACCTCTCTCGTCCTGCCGTCGCCGACGGCTCTCGCGGCCTCCTGGGACGAGGAGTTGGTGCGCGAGCTCGGTGGGCTCCTGGCCGCCGAGGCACGCCTCAAGGGCGTCCAGGTGCTGCTGGCCCCCACCCTGAATCTGCACCGGTCACCGCTGGGCGGGCGGCACTTCGAGTGCTTCTCCGAGGATCCGCTGCTGACCGCGCGTACGGGCGTCGCCTTCGTGACGGGCGTTCAGGAGGGCGGAGTGGCGGCCACGGCCAAACACTTCGTGGCCAACGACGCGGAGACCGATCGGCTGCACGTCGATGTACGAGTGGACGAACGGACCCTGCGTGAGGTCTATCTGGTCCCGTTCGAGGCGGCGGTGGACGCGGGCGTCTGGGCGGTGATGTCCGCGTACAACAAGGTCAACGGCGAGACGATGTCGGCGAGTCCGCTCCTGGACCGGCCGCTGAAGGAACCCCGGCCGGTGGACGAGAACGGGCCGGCGGACGAGAACGGGCCGGCCGACGGGACTGGGGCGCTCCACGGCGGCGGCTGGGGCTTCGACGGGCTGGTCGTCTCCGACTGGGGCGCGGTGCGCACTCTGCTCGACAGCGCCCGCTCGGGCCAGGACCTCGCCATGCCGGGCCCGGAGAGCCCCTGGGCGGCCGGACTGCTCGACGCCGTGCGGGCGGGCCTGATCGACGAGGCACGGATCGACGACAAGGTACGGCGCCTGCTCCGGCTCGCCCGTCGGGTGGGTGCGCTGGGGCGTGTCTCAGAAGAAGCGTCGTCCGCCCGCGGGCCGGGGCTCACGGCGGCTGGCGCGTGCGATCGCAAGGCGGAGGATCGGCGTGGTGGATGGGCCGGGCGCGCTCGGGCGACTCCGACAACGCGGGGAGCTCGGGTGCCAGGCGACGTGAGCCTGACGGGACTTCCGAAACACGCCCTGGGCGAACAGAGCCCGGTCTGGCCGCTGTTGGCCCCGCCCACCGAGCGACGGGCACTGCTGCGGCGGGCCGTCGCCGCCGGCACGGTCCTGCTGCGCAACGAGGGCGGCCTGCTGCCGCTGGATCCGGCCCGGACGCGCCGCGTCGCCGTCGTCGGCCCGCACGCCACGGCGGTCCGGATCCAGGGGGGCGGCAGCGCCGAGGTGTTCCCCTCGTCCGTCGTCACGCCGCTGGAGGGCATCGAGGCGGCGCTGCGCGAAGCCGCCGGGGACTCGGACAGGGCGGCGGCCGATGTGACGTACACGCCCGGCCTGCCGCCCCACACCCGGCCACGGCCGCTCGACCCGGCCTGGACGCGCGATCCGCGCAACGGCGAACCGGGCGTCCTCGTAAGGCTGCTGGACGCCGCAGGCACCGAACTGCACGCCGAACACCGGCTGTCGGGCCGCATCGTGGAACCGGCCCGCGTCCCTGGCGCCGTCACCGTGGAGATCCGCGCGCTCGTCCGGCCCACGGAGAGCGGCAGTTGGACGCTGGGGGTGGGCGGCTGGGGGCTCATCTCCCTGTCCGTGGACGGCCGGACGCTCATGACGGGTGAGTTCCCGCTCGACAGCGACGACCCGACCCGCGTGCATGTCTCCCCGCCCTACCGGTGTACGGAGGCCGAGTTGACCGAGGGCGTGGAGGCCGAGGTGGTAGCCCGGCGCCGGCTCGACCCCGGAACGGGTGTGGCGACGCTGCTGGCCGCCGCGCCTCCGCCGGGTGACGCGTCGGCGGCCCGCGCGGCCGCCGTGGCCGCCGCGCGGGCCGCCGATGTCGCGGTGGTCGTGGTGGGTACGACCGAGGAGAGCGAGTCCGAGGGCCGCGACCGCGAGTCCCTGGCACTGCCGGACGGGCAGGACGCGCTCGTACGGGCGGTGGCGCGCGCCAACCCGCGCACGGTGGTGCTGGTGAACTCGGGCGGCCCCGTCGCGCTGCCCTGGCACCGTGACGTACCCGCGCTGCTCCTCGCCTGGTTCCCCGGTCAGGAGGCCGGACACGGCCTGGCCGACGTGCTGTTCGGCGCCGCCGAACCCGGCGGCCGGCTGCCGACGACCTGGGCGCTGGCCCAGGAGGACGTCCCGGTGCTCGGCACCCGGCCGCGCGACGGACGTCTTCCTTATGAGGAGGGCATCCACATCGGCCACCGCGCGTGGCTCCGCGCCGGGGCGGAGCCCGCGTACTGGTTCGGGCACGGGCTCGGCTACACCTCGTGGGAGTACGAGGGGCTGGAGGCGCCGGACACCGTACGCGGGTCCGGGGAAGCCGTCGACGTACGCGTACGGCTGCGCAACACCGGCCCGCGCAAGGGCCGTGAGGTCGTCCAGGTCTATCTGGCCCGGCCGGACACGGCGGTCGACCGGCCGGTGCGCGCGCTGGCGGGTTACGCGGCGGTGGAGGCCGGTCCCGGTGAGGAGGCCGTGGCGACCGTACGGCTCGGGGCGCGCGCGCTGTCGCACTGGTCGACGGAGCGTGGACGCTGGGAGACGGAGGCCGGTGAATTCACGCTCCTGGCAGGGTCTTCGGCGCAAGAGCTGCCGCTGCGCACGACACTCACGGTGACGGCGACGGGGCCGCTCACGGCGGGTCCGTCGATGGAGAGCGCTCTCCGCTGATGCTATAAATGCGCTCATGACGGAGGATTCACGAGCGGCGGGCGCGCCCACGCTGGAGGATGTCGCCAAGGCGGCAGGGGTCTCGCGTGCCACCGTCTCCCGCGTCATCAACGGTGTGCGCAATGTCGACCCGGTGATCCAGGCGGCGGTGCGGGACGCGGTGGCGGTCACCGGATACACGCCGAACCGCGCCGCCCGCTCGCTGGTCACGCGCAAGGCGGACTCGATCGCCCTGGTGGTCTCGGGCGCCGGGGACGACCCGCCGCCGGTCGCCGCGACGGCGGGGCCCACGGCGTCCGCCGCGTCCGCCGCTTCAGGGAGCCGCGGGAGCGACGGGGAGAGCGCCGGATTCGACGGCGGTGTGGGCTCGTTCATGACCGAGGTCTTCGCCGACCCCTTCTTCGGCCGGGTGGTGACGGGCGTGGTCAACTTCCTGCGCCCACGCGGGATTCACCCGGTGCTGATGTTCGCCGAGACCTCGCGCGCGCGGGACGAGGTGGTGTCGTACCTCCGTCAGGGCAGCGCCGACGGCGCCCTGGTGGTCTCGACGCACGCGGAGGACCCGCTGCCCGCGCTCATCACGGACGCCGGTCTTCCCGCGGTGCTGTACGCGCGCCCCGCCCGTCCGGTCCGGATCAGCTACGTCGACCTCGCCCACCAGGACGGCGCCCGGCTGGCCGCCGAGCATCTGCTGGCCCGCGGCTGCCGGCGGATCGCCACGATCGCGGGGCCCTTCGACGTACCGGCGGGGCAGGACCGGCTGGCGGGCTTCCGGGACACGATGGCCCGGCACGGACATCCGTACATCCCCGTCGCCGAGGGCGAGTTCACCGAGGAGAGCGGCGCCTCGGCCATGGAGCGGCTGATCGCCGAACACCCGGACCTGGACGGGCTGTTCGCGGCGAACGACCTGATGGCCGTGGGCGCGTGCCGGGTGCTGCGCGAGCACGGGCTGCGGGTGCCGGACGATGTCGCGGTGATCGGCTTCGACGACAGCCGCGCGGCGGCGTCCTGCCGCCCGCCGCTGACGACGGTGCGGCAGCCGGTGGAGGACATGGCGGCGGAGATGGCGCGTCTCCTGCTGGACCGGCTGTCCCGCCCGGACCGCCCGGTGACCTCGGTGATCTTCGAACCCACCCTGATCGTCCGCGCCTCGGCCTGACCGCGGGGATTCTCCTCAAGCGCCGGACGGGCGGACGACAACCACCCACCGCCCCCGGACGGCCCGTCAGGGATTCGTCTCCAGCGCCGTCGTCGGGGTGTGGCTCCACCGGTCCCCCGGCACCGCCCTCCGTACGCTCCCCGCCCGGGGGGTCTCGTCGCCGCCGACCGGTGCCGGCCTCGTCCCTCCGCGGGCCAGGAAGTCCGACAGCGGCAGTGTCGCCGCGCCGACCGTGACCGCGTCGGGGCCCAGGCGGCCCAGCTCGACGCTCGCCCGCGCGCCCGTGTGCCGCAGCGCGTACTCGCGTGCGTAGCGGCGGATGTCCGGCAGCAGGTGCGGGCCGATCTGGAGGCCGGCCCAGCCGCCGAGCAGCACCCGTTCGGGCAGGAACAGGTTGATCAGGTCGGCGACGGCCGCGCCGAGGCATTCCGCCGTCTCGTCGAGCAGTGACACCGCGACCTGGTCGGGCGCGGGACCGCCGGGCGGCGGGAAGGCCGCGGCCAGCAGGGCCGCGAGGGCCGTCTCGTCGTCGGCGTCGGCGGGGAGCGGGCCGCCCGCCTCCTGCCAGCGTTCGCGCATCGCCTCCGCGCCCGCGTACGCCTCCAGGCAGCCGATGGAGCCGCAGCGGCAGCGGCGGCCGCGCATGTGCACGGTGGTGTGGCCCCATTCGAGGGCGTCGCTCCGGTGGGTCCCGTCGAGCGCACCGTCTTCGCCACCGTGAATCACGCTCGCGCCGACCCCGGAGCCGATGAGGGCGATCGCCGCCGTCCCCGCGCCCCGGCCGCCGCCGAACCACATCTCGGCCTGGCCGAGGGTCTTGGCGCCGTTGTCGATGAAGAGCGGGACCTCGTCCGGTACGTCGACGGCCGTGCGCAGCAGTTTCTCGAAGGGCACGGCGGCCCAGCCCATGGTCTGTCCGTGCACGACCGCGCCCTCGGGGCCGTCGCGCTCGATGATGCCGGGGACGCCGATGCCGATGCCGAGCAGTTCGCGCGGGTCGGCCCCGGCGTCCCGCAGGACGTGGGCGACGCCGGTGCGGACGTGCGCGACGATGCGTTCGACGTCGTGGCCGTGCTGGGCCAGCAGCCTTTCGGTGCGGGCGAGTTCGGTCAGGGACAGGTCGAAGAGTTCGACGCGGACGCGGGTCTCCCCGATGTCGATGCCGATGAGGAGCGCTCCGCCGGGCGCGACCCGCAGCAGCGTGCGCGGCCTGCCCCCGTCGGAGTCGACCACTCCGGCCTCCTCCAGGAGGCGTTCGGCGGCGAGTTCGGTGACGACGTTGCTGATGGATCCTGAACTCAGACCTGTCGCGGGACCGAGCTCCTGACGGCTCAGGGG
This sequence comes from Streptomyces sp. NPDC051217, assembly GCF_044455465.1. NCBI lineage: Bacteria > Bacillati > Actinomycetota > Actinomycetes > Kitasatosporales > Streptomycetaceae > Streptomyces > Streptomyces sp. NPDC051217. The sequence continues at coordinate 824,998 of NZ_JBITEV010000001.1, read as the reverse complement.
ACCGTCGAAATACAACCGTTGCAACACCCTCGCCCGGTTGCCCCGGCGCAGGTCACGCACTGTTCTTCTGTCCCGTTCGGCCATGGTGCTCCTTCCCAGCAGGCAACATACCCCGGCCCAGACCTTGACGCGACCTTCTCTCACCTCTTAAATCACGACATAAATTAAGCCGTGAGGCAGCGTTCGACTCTCGAACACAGCCACCCCGGAAAGGGGCCTCCCATGCGCGGAATCAGAGCCGCAGTAGTCGTCACCCTCGCCACCGCCCTCGCCGCCACCGTCACCGGATGCGGCGGCGGTACATCCACCGACGAGGGCGGCAGCAACGATTCACCGAAGACGCTCACCTACTGGGCGTCCAACCAGGGCCCGAACATCGAGGCCGACAAGAAGATCCTCACTCCCGAGCTGAAGAAGTTCGAGAAGGAGACGGGGATCAAGGTCAAGCTCGAAGTGGTGCCCTGGTCCGACCTGCTCACCCGGATCCTGGCCGCCACCACGTCCGGCCAGGGCCCCGACGTCCTGAACATCGGCAACACCTGGTCCGCCTCGCTCCAGGCGACCGGAGCACTGCTTCCCTGGGACGACAAGAACTTCGAGGCGATAGGCGGCCGGGACCGCTTCGTCGACTCGGCCGTCGCGTCCGCCGGTGCGGAAGGCCAGCCTCCGGCGGCCGTGCCGCTGTACTCGCTCGCGTACGCGCTCTACTACAACAAGCAGATGTTCGCGGACGCCGGCATCGACGGACCGCCGGCCACCTGGGACGAACTGGTCGCCGACGGCAAGAAGCTGTCCAAGGACGGCAAGTGGGCACTGGGCGCGGAGGGCGGCAATCTGTCGAACAACATCCACCAGGTGTTCGCGCTCGGCCAGCAGCACGGCGACAACTTCTTCGACGAGTCCGGCAAGCCGACGTTCACCACCGACGGCAACGTGGCAGCCGTGAAGCAGTACGTCGACTTCATGGCCAAGGACAAGATCATCGCCCCGGGGAACGCGGAGTACGCCCAGAACCAGTCGCTGACCGACTTCGCCAAGGGCAAGACGGCGATGGTGCTGTGGCAGGCCGCCGCCTCGACGTTCGCCTCCCAGGGCATGAAGCCCGAGGACTGGGGCGCCGCGCCCGTACCCGTACCGTCCGGCGCCCCCGGCACCGGCCCGCAGGTGAACTCGATGGTCGCCGGCATCAACATCGCCGTCTTCAAGAACACCAAGAACATCGAAGGCGCCAAGAAGTTCGTCAAGTTCATGACGAGCGACGCCGAGCAGAAGCTCCTCAACAAGACCTACGGCTCCATCCCGCCCGTCGCCGCGGCCCAGTCGGACCCGGCGTTCGCCGCGCCCGACCTGAAGGTCCTGCGCGACACCCTCGCGAACAGCGCGGCGCCGCTCCCCCAGGTGCCCGAGGAGTCGCAGTTCGAGACAGCCGTCGGCACCGCCGTCAAGGACCTGTGGGCGGACGCCGCCTCAGGGACCCCGGTGACCACCGAGTCCGTCAAGAAGCGGCTGGACAAGGCCCAGCAGCAGATGCAGCAGTGAGGCACCGCCCATGACGTCCACCGTGACTCCCCCCGTACGCAAGTCGGGCAGCGGTGCGGACCAGGGCGACGGGGGTGCGCGGCGAAGACGACTGCCCCGCATCCCCGACCGGATCCGCCAGGGCGGGCTGCCCTACCTTCTGCTGCTCCCGGCCGTCCTGCTCGAACTGCTCGTGCACATCGTCCCGATGGTCATCGGGATCGTGATGAGCTTCCGCGAACTGACCCAGCTCTACATCAACAACTGGGGCAACGCGCCGTGGCGGGCGTTCGACAACTACGAAATCGCCGTCGACTTCGACGCCCCGCTCGGCGAGGCGCTGCTCCACTCGTTCTACGTCACCTGTCTCTTCACGGTCATCACGGTCGGCCTGTCCTGGCTGTTCGGCATGGCCGCCGCGGTGATGCTCCAGGAGAACTTCCGCGGCCGGGGCCTGTTGCGGGCCGTCTTCCTCACCCCGTACGCCCTGCCGGTGTACGCCGCGGTCATCACCTGGGCGTTCATGTTCCAGCGCGACAACGGCATGATCAACCACGTCCTGCACGACCAGCTCGGCCTGACCGACGAGCCGTCCTTCTGGCTGATCGGTGACAACAGCTTCATCGCGCTCGTCGTCGTGGCGGTCTGGAAGTCCTGGCCGTTCGCCTTCCTCATGCTGATGGCGGGGCTCCAGAACATCCCGCGCGAGCTGTACGAGGCGGCGTCCATCGACGGCGCGGGCATCTGGCAGCAGATCCGCAAGATCACGCTGCCTTCGCTGCGCCCGGTCAACCAGGTGCTGGTGCTGGTGCTGTTCCTGTGGACGTTCAACGACTTCAACACGCCGTACGTCCTGTTCGGCGAGTCGGCGCCCGAGGCGGCCGACCTCATCTCGATCCATATCTACCAGTCGTCGTTCGTCACCTGGAACTTCGGCACGGGCTCCGCGATGTCCGTCCTGCTGCTGCTCTTCCTGCTGCTGGTCACGGCGGTCTACCTGGTGGCCACCTCGCGCGGAAGGAAGGGTTCCGGTGCCGAATAAGGCCCTGGCCGGCAAGGCCAGATCTCCCCTCGCTCCTCCGGCGTCCTTCCGCTGGACGCGCCGGATCATCCTGGCGTTCCTCACCACCTTCGCCCTGCTGCCCGTCTATGTGATGGTCAGCAGTTCGCTGAAGCCGCTGGAGGACGTGACCGACACGTTCCAGTGGATCCCCTCCGAGATCACGATCCGCCCGTACTTCGACATCTGGGACACCGTCCCGCTCGCGCACTACTTCATGAACTCGCTGCTGGTGGCGGGTGCGGCGACCGTGCTGTCGGTGACGATCGCGGTGTTCTCCGCGTACGCCGTGAGCCGCTACCGCTTCAGGGGTAAACGCGTCTTCACCGTCACGGTGCTCTCCACCCAGATGTTCCCGGGCATCCTCTTCCTGCTCCCGCTGTTCCTGATCTTCGTCAACATCGGCAACAGCACGGGCGTCGCCCTGTACGGGTCGCGCGGCGGGCTCATCCTCACCTATCTGACCTTCTCGCTGCCCTTCTCCATCTGGATGCTGATCGGATACTTCGACTCCATCCCGAGGGATCTGGACGAGGCGGCGAAGGTGGACGGCTGCGGCCCGTTGGGCGCGCTGTTCCGGGTGGTCGTGCCGGCCGCGATCCCGGGGATCGTCGCGGTGGCGGTCTACGCGTTCATGACGGCATGGGGAGAGGTTCTCTTCGCGTCCGTGATGACGAACGACGAGACCCGCACGCTCGCCGTCGGTCTCCAGGGCTACGCCACCCAGAACGACGTGTACTGGAACCAGATCATGGCCGCCTCGCTCGTCGTCAGCGTGCCGGTCGTCGCCGGATTCCTGCTCCTCCAGCGCTATCTCGTCGCGGGTCTGACGGCGGGAGCGGTGAAGTGACGGAGCGTCAGCTGATTTCTCGTCAGTCTCTCCAAGTGCCCTCTCCGGAAAGGCAGTCAGTGAACGAACTCAACGCCCTCCCCCACGATTTCGTCTGGGGCGTCGCCACCGCCGCCTACCAGATCGAGGGCGCCGTCACCGAGGACGGCCGCTCCCCCTCGATCTGGGACACCTTCTCCCACACCCCCGGCGCCGTCGACAACGGCGACACCGGGGATGTCGCCTGCGACCACTACCACCGGGTCCCCGAGGACATCGGGCTGATGAAGCGCCTCGGCGTCGGCTCGTACCGCTTCTCGCTGGCCTGGCCGCGCGTCGTGCCCGGCGGCGACGGGCCGGTGAACGAGGCCGGGATCGGCTTCTACGACCGGCTGGTGGACAGCCTGCTGGAGGCGGGCATCACCCCGTTCGCCACCCTCTACCACTGGGACCTCCCGCAGACGCTCCAGGACCGCGGCGGCTGGCCGGCCCGTGAGACCGCGGAGCACTTCGCCGCCTACGCCTCCGTCGTCGCCGAGCGCCTGGGCGACCGCGTGACGGACTGGGCGACCCTCAACGAGCCGCTCTGCTCCGCCTGGATCGGGCATCTGGAAGGCCGGATGGCGCCGGGGCTGACGGACCTCAAGGCCGCCGTGCACGCCTCGTACCATCTGCATCTCGGTCATGGACTCGCCGTCCAGGCGATCCGCGCGGCCTCGTCCGACGCCCGGATCGGCATCGTCAACAACCTCAGCCCGATCGAGCCTGCCACCGACCGCGAGGCGGACCGGGCGGCGGCCGTACGGGCCGACGGCCACATCAACCGCTGGTGGCTGGACCCCGTCCACGGGCGCGGCTACCCGCAGGACATGCTCGACCTGTACGGGGTGGCGCTGCCCGAGCGCCCCGGCGACCTGGAGACCATCGCCGCGCCGCTGGACTGGCTGGGGCTGAACTACTACTTCCGCCAGGTCGTCGCCGACGACCCGTCCGGGCCCGCGCCGTACGCCAAGCAGGTCTATCTGCCCGGCGTACGGCACACGGCCATGGACTGGGAGGTGCACGCGGACGGCCTGGAGGAGCTGCTGCTCCGGCTGACCAGGGAGTACGGCGCACAGCGTGTGTACGTCACCGAGAACGGCTCGGCCTATCCGGACGTCCTGCTGGACGACGGCACGGTCGACGACCCGGAGCGCACCCGGTACCTGGAGGAGCATCTGGAGGCGTGCGCGCGCGCCGTACGCAAGGGGGTGCCGCTCGCCGGGTACTTCGCCTGGTCGCTGCTGGACAACTTCGAGTGGGCCTACGGCTACGACAAGCGGTTCGGCCTCGTCCATGTCGACTACGCGTCGCAGCGACGGACGATCAAGTCGAGCGGGCACCGGTACGCCGAGATCATCCGGCAGTTGGCGGGCCGGAGCCACAAGGCGGCGTGAGCGGACCTGTCGCGGGCGGCGGTCGGGACCGCTGCCCACGACAGGTGTCGCTCATCGAACTGACGGTGCGTCAGACATGCGCCGGGAGCGACGGCTCGGTGCCTGCCTGGGCGACCACCGAGGCCGCCACCCGCGAGGCGAAGCCCAGCATCTCCTCGGCGAGCGCGGGGGCGAACTCCCTTGCCCCGCCCGGGTGGACACCCCGCGAGACCATCCAGGTGATCATGGCCGCCATGAAGGCGTCACCCGCGCCGATGGTGTTGACCACCTCGACCCGCACGGCGGGCACGGACACGGGTTCGGCCGAGCCGCTGTAGGCCGTACTCCCCCGCGACCCTCTGGTCAGGACCACCAGCCGGCCGCCGGCGGCGAGCTCCCGGCACGTCTCGTCGGGCGTCGAGTCCGGCCAGAGCCGCGCCAGATCCTCGTCGCTCGCCTTGACGACCTGGCCCAGTTCGCACAGTTCGCGCAGCAGCCGGGCACCGCTCTCCGCGTCGATGGTGCGGTCCTCGCGCACGTTCGGGTCCACCACCAGCAGCGGGCCGCCGGCCGCCGCCGCGCGCGCCGTCACCGCCACGGCCGAGGCCGCGGGCTCGACGACGGCGGCGAGGCCGCCCACGTACACGGCGGCGAAGCGCTCCACATCCGTGCGGCGCGGCAGCTGGAAGGTCGCCGTGTCCTGGAGGTGGAAGTGGTAGCCGGTGCCCTCGGGGCCGGGGTCCGCGACGGCCAGCGCCGTGGGGAGGTCCGGCCGGGCGCAGAGGCCGAGCTCGACTCCCGCCGAGACCAGCCGCCGCTCGATCGACCGGGCGAACCCGTCGCTCCCCAGGGCGCCGGCGAACCAGCTCGGCGTGGAGAGCCGGGCCAGTCCGGTGGCCACGTTCGCGGGGGCGCCGCCCGGCTGGGCCAGGTGCGCCTGCGCGTCGCCGGCCGTGGGCACCAGGTCGATCAGCGCCTCTCCCAGCACCAGGACGGCGCCGGGACCCGGGACGGGATCCGCCGCCGCGCCGGGAGCGTCGGTCACGGCTCCACCACGATCTTGCGTCCCTGGCCCGCCTGGAACCGCTCGATCGCCTGCGGGTACTGGTCCAGCGGCAGCCGGTCGCTGATGAACACCGCCGGGTCCAGGACCCCGGTGGCGAACAGCGCGGCGGCCCGCTCGAAGCTGTGCAGCACCGCCATCGAGCCGGTGATGGTGATCTCCTGGTTGTAGATCTTGTACGGCTCGATGACCGCCGTCGTCGCGTAGTCGGAGACCCCGAACTGAAGGAACGTTCCACCCTTGCCGACCCGGCCGAGGCCGTCCTGGATGGCGCCCGCGTTGCCCGTCGCGTCGATGACGACGTCCCAGCCGCCCGGCCGCTCGAACTCCTCGGCCGAGGCTCCCGACCGTGAACAGCCGAGCTTGGTCGCGGTGGCCAGCCGCTCGGGGTTGATGTCCAGGACGTCGACCGCGGCGGCGCCGGTGCGCTTGGCCAGCTCCAGCATCATCAGGCCCATGGTGCCGGTGCCGTAGATCAGCACCTCGGCGCCGAGCGTACTGCTCAGCACGTCGTAGCCGCGTACGGCGCAGGACAGCGGCTCGATGAGCGCCGCGTCCCGTACGTCCACATGGTCCGGGAGCTTGACGCAGTTGGCCACCGGCGCCACGGCGAACTCGGCGGCGCCGCCCGGGACGGTGACCCCGATCGCGTTCCACCGGTCGCAGAGGTTGCCGCGGCCCGAACGGCAGTAACGGCACTCGTGACAGTGCAGCGACGGGTCGACGGCGACCTTGTCGCCCACCGCCAGCTCCGTGACCTCGGAACCGATGCCCACGATCTCGCCGGCGAACTCGTGGCCGGGGAGGATCGGCAGGGTCGGCGCGAACTCGCCCTGGAGGATGTGGAGATCGGTGCCGCAGATGCCGCAGGAGGCGACGGACACGACGACGTCGCGCGGGCCCGGGGTCGGGTCGGGGACCGTGGTGACGGACACCTTGCCGGGGGCTTCGACGATCGCTGCCCTCATTTGACGGCTCCAAGAGAGAGGCCCTGGACGAGCTTGTCCTGGGCGGCGAAGCCGGCGGCGAGCACCGGCAGGGAAACGACAACGGAAGCGGCGCACAGCTGGGCGAGGAAGAGGCCCTGGCTGGTGACGAATCCGGTCAGGAAGACGGGCGCCGTCTGCGCTGTCACACCGGTGAGGACCCGGGCGAAGAGCAGTTCGTTCCAGCTGAAGATGAAACAGATCAGCGCCGTGGCCGCGATACCGGGGGCGGCGACCGGCGCCACCACCCGGATCAGGACGGTGTGCAGCCGGGCCCCGTCCACCTGTGCGGCCTCGATGATGGAGACCGGCACGTCCGCGAGGAAGGACTGCATCATCCAGACCGCGATCGGCAGATTCATCGAGGTGTAGAGGATGACGAGCAGCCAGATGTTGTCCAGCATCCCGATGTTCTTGGCGAAGAGATACACCGGCAGCAGTCCGGCGACGACCGGCAGCATCTTCGTGGAGAGGAAGAAGAACATCACGTCCGTCCATTTACGGACGGGCTTGATGGACAGCGCGTACGCCGCCGGCAGCGCCAGCACAAGGACGAACAGGGTCGAGAACAGGGACGCCGTCACCGAGTTGATGAGCGGCGGCCAGGGGCTCGCCCCGCCGTCGGCGCCGAAGAAGTTGCTGTAGTTGTCGAAGGTGAGGGGCGCGGTGAGGGACGGCGGGTTGGTCGCCGCGTCCGTCTCCGAGTGCAGGGAGGTGAGGAACATCCACAGCGCCGGGAAGCAGAAGACGACTCCGACCACCCAGGCCAGCAGGCCGAGTGCGGTGGAGCGCCGCTTGGCGCGCCGGGCCGCCGGGCCGTAGGTGTCATGGTCTTGCGGAGAGGTGGACGCCTTGCCGGGGGCGTCGGCGGTCTTCGGTGCGGAGAGTGTGCTCATGCGCGCCTCGCCTCCTCACTGAAGAGGGACGAGACGACGCGCAGGGCGAAGGTCGCGATCACGATGGTGCCGATCACGACGACCACGCCTGCCGCGGAGGCCAGTCCGTACTCGTGAGCCTGGTAGAAGGTCTGGTAGATGGTGTACGGGAGGTTGGCGGTGCCGAGCCCGCCCGCGGTGATCGTGAACACGGCGTCGAAGTTCTGCACGATGTAGATCGAGCCGAGCAGGACGCCGAGTTCGAGGTAGCGGCGCAGATGCGGCAGGGTCAGGAAGGCGAACATCTGCCAGGCGTTCGCGCCGTCCAGGCGCGCTGCCTCCATCATGTCGATGGGCCTGCTCTGGAGCCCGGCCAGCAGGATGAGCATCATGAACGGCGTCCACTGCCAGACGAGCGACGCCTCGACGGCGAGCAGCGGCATGTCCGAGATCCAGTCGGGCTGCGAGGCGTTCTCCACACCGAACAGCCCGGTGAACCAGGCCCAACCGCCGTTCAGCAGGCCGTACTCGGGGTTGTAGAGCACATGCTTCCACAGCAGCGCGGCCGAGACGGGCACCAGCAGGAACGGGGTGATCAGCAGCGTACGGACGAGGCCGCGGCCCATGAACTTGCGGTCGAGCAGCAGGGCGAGCAGCAGCCCGAGCACCACGCTGGCGATCACCACGGTGGCGGTGAGCAGCATCGTGGTGAAGACCGAGTCACGCAGGTCCGCGTCGGTGAAGACGGAGCCGTAGTTGTCGAGTCCGGAGAAGCTGCGGGCGTCCGGGTTGAGCGAGTTCCAGTCGAACAGTGAGATGAACAGCGTTGCCACGAAGGGCAGTTGGGTGACGGCTATCAGAAAGATGAGAGCCGGCAGGAGGGGGGCACGGGTGGCCCAGGCGCGCGCCTTGCCGGACCGGGGCCCCGCCGGGGGGCGGGACTTGGCCGGCGGGGACTGGTCCGGTGGGGCGGGGGGTGCGGCGCTGACAGAAGTGCTCACCGGTACTCCTCGGCAACCTTCTCGGCGAGCTTCTGGGAAGCTTCCAGGGCCTCGTCGACGGACTGGCGGCCGGCGATCGCCTCGCTGATCTCCTGCGAGACCTTCGTGCCGAGGTCGGTGAACTCGGGGATGCCGACGAACTGGATACCGACGGTCGGGCGGGGCTGGGTACCCGGGTCACGCGGGTTGGCGCTGGAGATGGCCTCCGAGGTGACATCGGCGAACGCGGCGGCTTCCTTGCGGTAGTCGGCGTTCATGTACGTCGAGGCGCGCTTGCCCGCGGGCACGTTGGCCCAGCCGATCTCCTTGCCGACGAGCTGCTCGTACTCCTTGCTGGACGCCCAGGAGATGAACTTCCAGGCGCTCTCGGTGTTCTTGGACGCCTTCTGCATGCCCCAGGCCCAGGTGTAGAGCCAGCCGGAGCTGTCCGTCTTGTCGACCGGCGCCGGCACATAGCCGATCTTGCCCTTGACCGGGGAGTCCTTGGCCTCCAGCGAGCCCGCGCCCGCCGTGGCGTCGTACCACATCGACGTCTTGCCCTGCGTCATGTTGTTGAGGCACTCGGCGTAACCGGCCTGCGGCGCGCCCGCCTCGCCGTGCTCACGCACGAGGTCGACGTAGAACTGGGTGGCCTTCTTGAACTCGGGCGAGGTCAGCTGCGCCTTCCAGTCCTGGGTGAACCAGGTGCCGCCCATGGTGTTGACGACGGTAGTGAGCGGGGCGATGACCTCGCCCCAGCCCGGCAGACCGCGCAGACAGATGCCCTTCATGCCCTTCTGGGCGCCGTCGGTCTTGGCGGCGAGGTCGGCGACCTCCTGCCAGGTGGGGTTGGCGGGCATCTTCAGCTTCTTCTCGGCGAAGACGTCCTTGCGGTACATGAGGAAGGAGGACTCGCCGTAGAACGGCTGGCCGTAGAGCTTGCCGTCCTCGGCCGTCAGCGACTCCTGGAGCGGCTTGAGGATGTCGTCCTGGTCGAACGCCTTGTCCTTGTCCACGTACTCGTCGAGCGTGTGCAGCCAGCCGTTCTTCGCGAAGAAGGGCACCTCGAAGTTGCTGATGGTGGCGACGTCGTACTGGCCGGCCTGGTTGGAGAAGTCCTGGCTGATCTTGTCGCGGACGTCGTTCTCCGGCAGGACGGTGAAGTTGACCTTGATGCCGGTGTCCTTGGTGAAGTTCGCGGCGGTCAGCTTCTGGAGTTCCACCATCTGCGGGTTGTTGACCATCAGCACATTGACCGTCTCACCGCCGTCGGAGGTGGTGCCGCCCGCGCCGCTGCATCCGGCGAGGAGTGCCGTCAAGGCCGCTCCCACGCCCACACGTACGCCTATGCCACGTCGTCGCTGCTGGAGGGGCATGAGTTTCTCCTGATCATTCGGTTGCGGTTGTCGCTGATGGGTGGGGGGTGGGGAAGTTCTGGGGTCTCGGGGGGGCGTGAGGCCGTACGGGTCCGGCCCCCTGGCCGCCTCGGCGGGGGTTCCGGAAGGGGTGGGGCGCGTCAGACGCGGATGACCTGGGGGCCGAGCAGCGAATAGCGCTGCGCCTCCGCCGACGGGAGTCCGACGTCGGTGACGATCGTCTCGAAGTCACCGACATCGGCGAACCGGCAGAAACTCACGGCGCCGAACTTGGTGTGGATTCCGGCGAACACCTTCCGGCGGGCGCTGCGCATGGCCTGGGCCTTCACCTCACTGACGGCCGGGTCGGGAGTGGTCAGCCCGTACTCGCGCGAGATGCCGTTCGCGCCGACGAACGCCAGGTCGATGACGAAATCGGAGAGCATCCGGATCGCCCAGTGGTCGACGGTGGCGAGGGTGCCGCCGCGCACCCGGCCGCCGAGCAGCAGGACCGCGATCTTCTCGGCGTCGGCGAGTCCGTTGGCGACCGCCAGTGAGGCGGTGACGACGGTCAGCGGCCGGTCCCTGGGCAGGGCCTCGGCGACGAGCTGGGGGGTGAAGCCCTCGTCGATGAAGACCGTTTCGGCGTCGCCGATGAGGTCGGCGGCGGCGACGGCGATGCGTGACTTCTGCGGTACGAGCCGGGTGGTCCGGACGGCGAGGGTCGTCTCGTAGCCGGCACTCTCGACGGGATAGGCGCCGCCGTGGGTGCGCCGCAGGAGACCGTGCTCCTCCAGGGCGTGCAGGTCGCGCCGGACGGTCTCCTTGGCCACGCTCAACTTGGCGGCCAAGGCGGTGACCTCCACCGACCCGTCCCGTCGGGCGATCTCAAGAATCTCTCGTCGGCGTTCGTCCGTGTCCACGACACACACTTCCCTGCTCTGCTGCGGCTCAGCACCCGTTCGGGCTCATGGGTCGTTTCTACAAGCAAGAGGCCCGGCTCGACCAGGCTCTTCGCAGCTTTGAGTGTGACCGTTCATGCCCGTTTGCTCATCGACGTCTGCGCTGGTCGTGCCAGGAATGCCATACTCCGGCGCCCGCTTCGGTGCCCGTTTGGCGCTGATCCATGCCCGAACGGCGCCCGAAGCGGTGGGCGGGCTTCCGGGAATCAGCCGTCTAAACGTGAGCTGCGTCCCGTCCGGCGCCCCAAAACGGGCAGGGAAACGGGCAGGGAAACATGTACGGACCACGCACGGATCGCCTGCGGATCACTGACGCTCCCGCCTGAGATACGGGCGCGGCGGGGGCCCGACGGCCCTCCCGGCCAGGGGCGAGAACCGGCCATGGGCGGAACGGGTACGGCCGGGCGCCGGGACGCGGGCACGAAAAAGAATCCGCGGCGGGTCACGGAGTCTCCGTGACCCGCCGCGGGACCACCGCGCCGCCGGCGGGGAGAGCACGGTCGCGGCAGGAATGATCAGCCGACGGGGGCGGCCGGCCGGGACCGGCCGGTCCCGGTCAGCGGTAGACCCCGAACTCGTAGAGCGAGTAGCCCCACGGGGTGCCACGTTCGGTCGCGTTCACCCGTACGTACCGGGCGGCGCCGGTGACCGCGATGTCGTCCACGCCTCCGTTGGCCCCGGTGACGGTCCGCAGGGTGCTCCAGTCCTGCCCGTTGTCGGACGTCTGGACGGTGTAGCTCTTGGCGTACGCGGCCTCCCAGGTGAGCTGCACGTGCTTGAAGTCGGTCCGCGCGCCCAGGTCCACCTGGATCCACTGAGGGTCGGACCAGTCACTGGCCCACCGGCTGCCGAAGTCGCCGTCGACGGCGCTCGCCGCCGGGCAGGGGCAGCCGACGCTGTCGGGCTGGAAGGACGACGCCGTGGCCGGCTTCCCCCTTGCCACGTTGGTGCCGTCGACGGGCGGCGGCACGACCTTGAAGGACTTGGTCTCGATCCCGACGTTGCCCTTGCCGTCGGACGCCTTGATGTACACCTTCCACACCCCGAGCCGGTCCGGCGCGGTCACGGTGAAGTCCCCGTTGCCCTCGGCGGTGAACTGCGCCGGGGTCAGCTGCCCGCCGTTGTCGATGTACTTGCTGTTGACCAGCACCTCGTAGCTCAGCGCGTCACCGTTCGGGTCCGTCACGTCCGAGGTGACCTTGAACGGACGTCCGGCCGGTACGGAGGTGGCGCCGTCGACGGCCATGTTGGAGATCACCGGTGGCTTGTTGTCGCCGGCGGTGCTCCTGCCGTACGCCTCCTTCACCGCGTAGTAGGAGAGCCGCTTCTGGCCCGCGGGCAGCAGATTGAACCAGACACCGCCGAAGTCGTACTCGGTGCCGTAGTGGAAGAGCGTGGCTCCGAGCGCGACACCCCGGTGGCCGGTGACGCAGTTCCACGCGTCCTTGTAGCCCTGGGCCTTCGCCGTGTCGGCGGGCTCCGACGCCACACCGTTCACGTCGTCGTCCACCTCCCACTCACCGGCGGGACCGCCCTCGGTGACGATGTAGGGCTTGGTGTAGCCGCCGGCGTTCCAGGTCTCCTCGATGTTGCACACATCGGCGTAGGAGTTGACCGCGTACAGATCGAGGTCGGGCGAGTTGCGCTGGTAGTAGGGCCAGGCTCCGGTCCACGCGTCGGTCGAGGTCACGGGGTGATTCGGGTCGACCGCGTGGATCTTCTTGGCGATGTCGTTGACGAACGTCGTGTACGCGTTGCGCTGCTGCTCCAGCGCGTCGCCGCTGTAGCAGTTCTGGAGGCCGAGTACGGATTCGTTGCCGACGTTCCACATCAGCACACCCGCGTGGTCCTTGTAGGTCTCCACCCACCTCGGGAACTCGGCGAGCATGTCGTTCTTGTACTGCGTGTCGGTCAGGTAGTTGACGCAGCCCCCGCTTCCGGGGCCGCCGCCGGGCTGGAGCCAGAAGCCGGCGATGACCTTGATGCCGTTGGCGGCAGCCGAGTCGAGGAGGGGCTTGGTGGTGCCGTCGGTGCCCCAGGTCCGGATGGTGTTGACGCCCATGGAGGCCACATCGGGCATGTACTTGCCGGCGTCCGCGACGGACGGTCCCCAGGTCAGGCCCTTGACCTGGTACGGCGCTCCGTCGACGGTCAGCTGCCAGGCGCCCTGGGATCCGGTCACCTTGACGACACTGCCCGCCGCCTGCGCGGGGCCGGCGGCCGGGACGGTCACGGCGAAGGCCGCGAGGAGGGTGGTGGCGGCGACCGACGCCATCGTGCGCAGGCTGCCGGGCGCGGTTCTCGGGAGGAGTCGTGAGGGAAAGAGTCGTGAATCGCTCATGAGTCACCTGTGGGGAGAGTGCGGGCGGAGGGATATGGGAAGCGGGAAGTTGGCCCGAGGGACCCGGGAGAGCGCTCTCCCGCCGGAGCGTGTTCCGTCCCGGCGGAAGAGCGCGCCCGGTCACGGCAGTTCGTAGTCCTCGTTCAGGGCCGCACCGGCCCCGGGATTGTTCTGGTCGTAGCCGCGCGCGTCGCACTGGAGGCCGCCGACGACACAGTGGTTGACCATGGCGCCGAGCGTGGCGTTGTCCCACGCGTTGAAGAAGTCGTAGTGGAAGGAGTGCCCCGTCCCACTGGCGAGTCTCACCCTGGACATGTCCCCGTTCACCGGCCAGGCCATCTTGAACTCGACCATCGGCAGCGCCACCGGGTGCGACGTCGGGCAGACGTCCTGGTTGGCGCCCTGGACCAGCGGATAGGCCATGTGGCTCTTGTGGTCCGGGGTGTCCAGATACCTTCCGTCCCAGCAACTGGGCGCCTGGAAGCGGAGGTTGAGCTGGACATCAGGGGTGGCCGGGCAACTGAGCGGGATCTCGGTGTTGTTGAACGAGTTGCCGCACTCCCAGCCCTCCACCCAGCCCGGGTGGTCGCGGAACTCGTCGGCCGTCTGCGTCGGGCTGCCGACCACGAAGCGCAGGCCCTTCGGGAACGGCCGGACGGTGCGGTAGTCGGTGACTCCCGCCTTGTAGTAGATGACCTGCGGGCCGATGGGCCGTACCGGCTGGTCCCCGTTGAGCAGGGTCGGCATCCAGTACGCGGACCGGTCCCCCGGCGCCTTGCACGCGGTGGAACCGGCGTCCAGCGAGGCCGTGGTGCTGTTGGCGTCGGTGGTCCTGTTGCCCATGAAGGTGTGGTCGTGCGAGGCGCCCGGCTGCCCCGGGTAGACGATCGGGTCGTCCGGCCTGGTGTGGGTGACCTCGCAGTTGGCCTGGAATTCGTGGAAGTAGCGGTGCGGCGGCAGTTCGTCCGACGGTACGACGCCGGTGACCGGCGGGTTCGCCGGTATGTAGCCGTCGCCGTCGGGATCGTCGCCCGAGGGGACGGGGACGGCCGGCGGCATCTTGTGTCCCGCGTGGGACGCGGCCGTGGTGCCGCGGTCGTTCTTCGGGTCGGCGGTAGCGGTGTCCGTGATCGCGGTCAGACCCATGGCCACCAGGGCCAGGGCGGTGAATACGAGCAACGCGGACACCAGGGTGGTTCTGCGGAGTCTTTCGGCCATGCGGACCTCCATGCCGCTCTTCGTCCGCATACGCGCCGTATGCGGTGGGGGGAGAGAGTGGTACTGGACGGTGCACCGCGGGGAGCGGCTCCCGGATCCGGGGAGGACCCGAAGGAAACCCGGCCGGAACGCCGGGTCCGCCGAGTACGCCGGGTACGGCAGGAACGGCGGGCACCGGGATCGCCGGGATCACTGCGGGAGAGCGCTCTCCAAAGCCAGGCCAGTGTTACGCCGCCGCTGAGAGAGTGTCAAGAGTTGGTGAACGATGACCCGTACGGACCCCACTTCCGCCCAAGAGATGAACGGAAACGACGCGGCCGACCCGGAATGCGGAAGAATGCGGGGCGGCTTGAAGATCGATGAACAGCCCCGTCCGCCGGTACGTACACCTCCACCGCCGGACGAGGTACATCCGACGGAGACCCAGGAGCACACACGCATGAGTGGTACTGCCCAGATCGGCGTCACCGGGCTCGCGGTGATGGGCCGCAACCTCGCCCGGAACTTCGCCCGCAACGGCTTCACCGTCGCCCTGCACAACCGCACAGCGTCGAAGACCCACGCCCTGGTCGACGAGTTCGGCGACGAGGGCGTCTTCGTACCGGCGGACTCGGCGGAGGAGTTCGTCGCGGCGCTGGAGCGCCCGCGGCGTCTCGTCATCATGGTCAAGGCCGGCGACCCGACCGACGCCGTGATCCAGGAGTTCGCCCCGCTGCTCGAAGAGGGCGACGTCATCATCGACGGCGGCAACGCGCACTTCGCGGACACCCGGCGCCGGGAGAAGGAGCTGCGCGAGCGCGGCATCCACTTCGTCGGCGTGGGCATCTCCGGCGGCGAGGAGGGCGCGCTGCACGGACCGAGCATCATGCCGGGCGGATCCACGGAGAGTTACGCCTCGCTCGGCCCGCTGCTGGAGCGCGTCGCCGCGAAGGCGCCGGACGGCGCCCCGACGGTGGCGCACATCGGCCCCGACGGCGCCGGGCACTTCGTGAAGATGGTGCACAACGGCATCGAGTACGCCGACATGCAGCTGATCGCCGAGGCGTACCACCTGCTGCGCGCGGTGGCCGGCTACTCCCCCGAGAAGATCGCCGAGACGTTCCGGACCTGGAACACCGGGCGGCTCGACTCGTATCTGATCGAGATCACGGCCGAGGTGCTGGCCCATCAGGACGCCGCGACCGGGAAGCCCTTCGTCGACGTCGTGGTCGACCAGGCCGAGCAGAAGGGCACCGGGCGGTGGACGGTGCAGATCGCCCTCGACCTCGGTGTGCCGGTCTCCGGCATCGCCGAAGCGGTCTTCGCACGCTCGCTGTCGGGGCACGCCGCGCTGCGGGACGTCTCGCAGACGCTGCCGGGTCCGAAGGCGACCGCGCTCAGCGAGGCCGAGGCGGCGCGCTTCGCGGACCAGGTGGAGCAGGCGCTGTACGCGTCGAAGATCGTGTCGTACACGCAGGGCTTCCACCAGATCCAGGCGGGCAGCGAGGAGTACGGCTGGAACATCGACCTCGGCTCGGTCGCCGCGATCTGGCGTGCGGGCTGCATCATCCGGGCGGCGTTCCTGGACCGGATCCGGGGCGCGTACGACGCGCAGCGCGATCTGCCGAGCCTGCTGGCGGACAAGCAGTTCGCCGAGGAGATCGGCGCGGCGCAGGACGACTGGCGCGAGGTGCTCGCGACAGCGGTACGGCAGGGTGTGCCGACCCCGGGTTTCGCGGCGGCGCTCTCGTACTACGACGCGCTGCGCGCGCAGCGGCTGCCGGCCGCGCTCACGCAGGGGCAGCGGGACTTCTTCGGTGCGCACACGTACCGGCGTACGGACCGCGAGGGGTCGTTCCACACCCTGTGGGGCGGCGACCGCTCCGAGGTTTCCGGCTGATCGGGCGGGCCTGTCGGTCAGGTCCCGCCTGAGCGGGGCCTGACGAAGGACCTCACGAACAAGACGAACCACCGGACGCCGGCGGGCGGTTGCCCCGTCGGCGCCCGGTCGTCGGTGCTTCCGTACTGAGGTACGGGTCGATGTCCGGGGCGGGTGCGGGAGCACCGGCGGCCTTCCTTCCGGGGTGGGGGTACGCAGGTCGAACGCGGCTCAGGCGCGGCGGATCGTGATGTCACCGACCCCCGTCCGGGCGTGCACCTCGACGGTCTCGTCGGAGTCGGCGGGGCCGGTGGAGGAGCCGAGCGAGTTGCGTACCGTGCCGTACTTGGTGTTCACGTCGAGCCAGGCGGCGGTGCCCTCGTGGACGCCCACCTCAAGGTCGCCGACGGAGGTCCGCAGGTCGAACCGGCCGCGGCGGGCCTCGGCGACGCGGATACGGCCGTTGGAGGACATCGCCTCGGCCCCCGCGTGCGCGACGCCGATCTCGATCCGGCCGTTGGCGGACTTGGCGCCGACGCTGCCGTGCGCGATGCCGACGGAGATGTCGCCGTTGGCCGCGTTGGTCTTCAGACCGCCGGTGACCTCGCCGATCTCGGTCGCGCCGTTGCCGTTCTTGACGGTCGCGGCGCCGGCGACCGTGCCGACCTCGACCCGGCCCGCGCCGATGACTTCGACGTCCCCGGTCGAGCGGGCCAGACGGATGTCACCGTGGTCGGTCTTGAAGTTGCCCCCAGCGACCTCGTCGAGCTGGAGGTCACCGAGCGAGGTCTTGAGCGTGACTTCCCCGAGGCGGCCCTCGCAGAAGAACCCGCCCAGGGACGTGGTGCCCCGGACATCCGATCCCGCGGGTAGTTCGATGCTCACCTCGATGGTGCCCGGCTTGCCGAACAGGGAGCGCTTCTTGGGTGTCCTGACGGTGAGACGGCCGCCGGAGCAGGTGACCTGGGTCTGCTGCACCGCGCGTACGTCGCTGTCGACGGACCCGTTGCCCGGCAGCACCTCGACGACCGTGTCGGTGCGCTTGCCCGCGGTGATGCGGGCCGTGCCGGAGTCCAGCTCAAGGGTGACGGAGATCGGTTCGGGGGTCTCGAAAGTAGGCATGGCTGTACCGTCCTCATGGCTTGGTGGTTGATCCCGCCGGTGAGGCGGGTGATGAGTACGTCGGCGGGATCGGCGATCCGCCCGCGAAGGCGGGGTGGGTGGGCCCGCCGGGCGCCGGCTCGGGGCGCCACGGCTTGCGGCGCCAGGGCCTGGGGCGTGTGGTGAAAGTCCCGTCCGGCTCACGACGCCTGGCACGCACGCTCGCGGCGTACTCGGGTCACCCGAGTACGCCCGGTACGAGGGCGATCCTCCGCCTCGCGATCGCACGCACCAGCCGCCGTGAACCCCGCCCTGCGGGCGGACGACGCTACTTCCACCACACGCCCTAGCGGACCCAGCCGGTGAAGCCCCGGCCGCCCGAGTCCTTGCCGCGGCCCGCCGGGCTGGCACGCTCACCGCCGTCGAGGGCGGTCGATACGGCCCGCACCAGCCAGGCGTTGACCGACAGGCCCTCGGCGGCCGCCGCGGCCTCGGCACGGGCCTTGAGGTGCGCGGGGAGACGGAAGTTGATCCGCGCCACCGCGCCGTCGTCGGCGTCCCCGGGCGGCGGTGGCGCAGGGAGTGCGGCGGGGGCCGCGACCGGCCCCCGCTCCTCCCGGAACGGCTCGGGGGCGGGCGGCGCCGTCACCACGAACTCCGGGTCGAGTCCCCGCAGTCGTACGTCGACCGAGCCCGGCGCGAGCTCCCGCGTGACCTCACCCATGGCGGCGGACAGTGCGTTGAGGAGAGTCAGGCGGGCGGCGGATTCCAGGGGAGCGGTGAGCCGTTCGGCGAGGGCACGGGCGTCGTCGCCGCCGGCGTCCGCGGCGACGGACAGCTCTTGCCGGAGGTTGTCGACGTAGGGCGTGAGGTCCATGACGCCATCATGGCACATCGATGGCGCTATTGCGAGCCAGATTGGCCGCGTCCGACGACAGGCGGTCCTGACCTGCTACTTCTCCATGGAATTGATGCACCATGGTGCCGCGCCGACAGCGACGCGGCTTGCGATAGATCCACAATGACGCCACGATGGCGCCACACGAGCCCCTTGGTCGACGCCACGGCAACAGCGGTCAACTGCCCGCGGCCGTTTCACGCAACGTTCACCGGCTGTGCTTCCCGCCGGATGAAGCCGGACCCCCGGACTCTCCTAGGGTCGCAGCGGTTTCGAGCAATGTGGCTGCACAGGAAAGGGCGTGGTTCGCGATGGAAGCGTTCCGGGAGAAGCAAAGAAGAAGGAGCCGATCGGCGCTGTTCGGCGGCGGGATGGCCGCGGCTCTGGCCGGGCTGGTGGCTTCACTCGCCGCCGGTACCACCGCGGTCGCCGAACCCTCGGCCGCCCAGGTGCGGCATCCCGTGGAGTACGTGGATCCGCTCATCGGGTCCGCGAACGGCGGCAACACCTACCCGGGCGCGAATCTGCCGTTCGGCATGATCGCCTGGTCCCCGACCAGCACCAGGGGCGACCAGACGGACACCGGCGCGGCCAATGGCTACTCGTACAACACCACCCGCATGCGCGGCCTCAGCGTCACCCACGTCAATGGCGCCGGGTGCCACCCCGGGGCCGCGGGTGACGTACCGATCATGCCGTTCGTGGGCGACGTCGACAGTTCGCCCTCCGCCGACACCAAGGACGCGAAGTACGCCGCGGACTTCTCGCACGACAACGAGAAGGCCGAGCCCGGCCGTTACCGGGTGGGGCTCGACTCGGGCGCGGCGGCCGATCTCGCGGTCAGCGAACGGGCCGGTGTCGCGGACTTCAGCTTCCCGGCCGACAAGCCCGCCAATCTGCTCTTCCGGGTCTCCAACTCCCTGAACGGCAGCGAGGACGCGCACGTCGACATCGACGAGAAGGCGCGCAAGGTCACCGGCTGGGTGGAGACCGGGGCGTTCTGCGGGCGGCGTGCCAACGGCGGCGAGAACAACCGCAACAGTTACTACCGTCTCTACTTCACCGCCTCCTTCGACCGCGCGTTCTCCGGCGTCGGCACCTGGCGGAACGACCAGTTGTCCGCCGGCTCCACCAAGGCCGACGGCGGCGAGGGCTACAAGACCGGGGCGGACCGGGCCGGCCAGGGATCCGGGGGTTACGTCAGCTTCGACACCGCACGCGACAACGATGTCAGGATGCGGCTCGGCATCTCGTACGTCTCCCTCGCCGGCGCCGAGGCGAACCTCCGCGGGGAGATACCGTCCCGCGCGAGCGTGGCCGACGTGGCGGCGGCGGGCCGGACGGCCTGGGACCGGCAGCTGCGTGACGTCGCGATCAGCGGAGGCAGCGAGGCGCAGCGCACCGCGTTCTACACCGCGCTGTATCACTCGCTCCAGCAGCCCAATCTGATCAGCGACAGGGACGGCCGCTATCCCGGGATGGACCGCAGGACACAGCGCGTGGCGCACGGTCAGGGCGCGCAGTACAGCAACTTCTCGGGCTGGGACCAGTACCGCGCGCAGGTGCAGTTGCTCGCCCTGCTGGAGCCGCGCGTCGCCGGTGACTTCGCCCAGTCGCTGTTCAACTTCTCGAAGCAGAACGGCGGGGTGTGGGACCGCTGGGTGCACATCAGCGGTGCGACGCATGTGATGACGGGCGACCCGACGGCCGCGACGCTGGCGACGTTCTATGCCATGGGCGTACGGAACTTCGACGCCAAGGGCGCCTTCGACTCCCTCTACCGCCAGGCCACCGTCCCGCACCCGGACGGGCTCTCCGACGCGGGCTGCCCCGGCCAGTGCGAGGGCCAGCGGCCCAATCTGGCCCAGTACCTCGATTCGCACTACGCGGCCCAGGACGCCTGTCACTGCTGGGGCGGCGCCGCCGAAACCCTGGAGGACTCCGTCGCGGACGCCGCGCTCGCCCAGTGGGCGCGGGAGCTGGGCCGCGAGCGGGAGTACCGGGAGCTGAGCGAGCGAGGAGGCTACTGGAAGAACGTGTTCAACCCGCAGGCCACGCCGGGGGCGGGCTACATCCAGGCAAGGAACCTGGACGGTAGCTGGGTGACCCCCTTCGACCCGGCGTCCGACCGCGGCTTCGCCCAGGGCAGCGCGGCCACGTACACGTGGATGGTCCCGCAGGACGTACAGGGCCTGGCCGAAGCCATGGGCGGCCGCGACGCGGCGGCGGCGAGACTGGACCTCTTCTTCCACAAGCCGGACGGTTCCTGGTCGCTCCGCGGCGGCGACGCGCTGCGCTACGACCCCACGAATGAGCCGGGCATCCACGCGCCCTGGCTGTACAACGCGCTCGGGCAGCCCTGGAAGACCCAGGAGACCGTCCGCGAGATCGTCGACACGGTGTACGGGACCGGCCCTTCGGGGCTCCCGGGCAACGACGACCTCGGCACGATGTCGGCCTGGTACGTCTTCGCCGCGCTCGGCATCTACCCGCAGGCCCCGGGCCGCGCGGACCTGCTGCTGACGGCTCCGCTGTTCCCGCGCGCGGTGATCGCGGCGTCGGGCGGCCGGCACGCGGTCACCATCACGGCTCCGGCGGCGTCGGACACGAACCAGTACGTGGACGGGGTCCGGCTGGGCGGCCGGGTCCGTGACGCGGCCTGGGTCGACTCCTCGCTGGTACGCCACGGCGGCTCACTCACCTTCACCCTCGCGCCGCACCCGAACACGGCATGGGCGACGAACCCCGGGAGCCTGCCCCACTGATCGCACCCCGCGAGACACCCGCCCCTGCCGAGCGTGTCCGGAGCCCTCGACCGTCACGGTCGAGGGCTCCGTCAGGCGATTCCCGGTGCTCGAACAGCCGGCCTGATCGAGAAGACACCCTCTACCCCACTGGGCCCGGCTGAGGCTCCGGGTCCGGGACCGGGTCGGGGCCCGGGGGGCTGGGGATCGGGTCCGGGGCCGGGCCCGGCGGCGGCGCGGGGACCGGCGAGGGGCCCGGCACGGGGCCGGGGGCGGGGCCCGGTTCGGGGCCGGGCGGGCCCGGGGGCGGGTTGGGCGAGGGCGGTACGGGGTCGGGATACGGATGGGTCATGCCAGTCCTCCAAAAGTACGGACTCGTGCGTTCCCAATGTCTCGCGATGCGCGTGCCCACGCGCGCCGGGTCCACTCATGATCGGCCCGGCGCATCGCCCCCGCCGAGCTCACCAGCGCCTGGAGTCCGCCTTCAGCTGGGCCTCGGCGGCGCGTACCGTCTCCTCGTCGGCCGCGGGCGCCACCGCCACCTCGTCCGGGTGCCGCTGCGCCCACCTGGCGGCGTACGGGCACAGGGGTACGACGGGTACGCCCTCGCGGCCACCCATCTCGTAGAACGCCTTCACCAGCGCGCCCGCGATGCCCTTGCCCTCGTGGCCCTGCTCCACCACCGTGTGGACGGCCACGAGCGCGGCGGGGGCGCCGGCCATCACGAAATAGCCGACGACGCCGACGAGCTCGTCGCCCTCGTACGCCTCCAGCCGGCCCTGCGCCCGGTTGTCGCGGATGTCGGTCTCTGCCATGGCTGGTTCGTCTCCCTGGTCGTCGGAGAAAACGTTCCGGGTGCTCTCCGTACGAGGCGGAGGCCCGCCGGAATCATCCGGCGGGCCTCCATCGGAAGCAAGTGGGCCCCCGCGCCTCAGGTGATCGTCAGGGTGTCCTGGGCGGTGGCCGTCGAGCTGGTGCCGACGACGATGTCGACCGTGCCCTCCTCGACCACGAAGCGTCCGGCCGGATCGTTGGTCCAGAAGCCGACATCGTCCGCGCCGAGGCTGAAGCGCACGGTGGTGGACTTCCCGGCCGCCAGGGTCACCCGGCGGAATCCGCGCAGTCGCCGTACCGGCTGGACGATGCCGGCGACCGGGTCGTGGAGATACAGCTGGACGACTTCGTCCCCCTCGCGCTCGCCCGTGTTGCGTACGGTGACGGCGACCTCGACCGTGTCCCCCTTCCGCAGGGCCCCGGCGGCGATCGAGTTCCGGCTCAGCGACGGCTCGGTGAGCGTGAAGGTGGTGTAGCTCAGGCCGTGGCCGAACGGGTAGCGCGGGCCGTCGGCCACGTCCAGGTAGCGGGAGACGTAGCGCTGGTCCGGGTCGGCGGGGTTGTAGGGGCGGCCGGTCCGCTCGTGGTTGTAGTTGACCGGGATCTGGCCGACCGTACGGGGGAAGGACGCCGGGAGCCGGCCGCCGGGGTCGACGTCGCCGAACAGCACGTCGGCGACCGCGTTCCCGGCCTCCATGCCGGGGTGCCACGCCTCCAGGACTGCCGGGGCGTCGTCGGCCCAGTCGCCGAGGGTGAGCGGGCGGCCGTTGACGAGGACGACGACGTACGGCTTGCCCGTCGCAGCGACCGCGGCGATCAACTCCTCCTGCCGGCCCGGCAGTCCGATGTCGCTGCGCGAGTTCCCCTCGCCACTGATGGCGGGGCTCTCCCCCACGACCAGGACGGTGACGTCGGCGGCCCGCGCCGCCGCGACGGCGGCCGGGAGCGTGCCGGTGTCCTTCCCCGCGGCGTCGACGCCCAGGGCGTGGGTCACCTCGGTGTCCGGTACGGCGGCGCGTACGCCGTCCAGCACCGTGACGGACCGGAACTTCTCCGCGCCGGGGCCCGCCCAGGTGCCCTGGAGATCGTCGGAGTCGGCGAACGGCCCGACGACGGCGACGGAGCGGACGGTCTTGGCGAGCGGCAGCGCTCCCGCCTCGTTCCTCAGCAGCACCATGGAGCGCGCGGCGGCCGTGCGGGCGGCCGACCGGGCCCGCACCGTCGGGCCGGGGATCTCGGCCGCCTCCGGTACGTACGGGTCGTCGAAGAGCCCGAGGCGGAACTTGACGCGCAGGACACGGGTCACCGCGTCGTCCAGCCGCGCCGCGTCGATCCGCCCCTCGCTCAGCAACTTCCTTCCGTGGTCGGCGACATGGGTGCTGACCATCTCCATGTCGACACCAGCGTTGACCGCCAGCCGGGCCGCGTCCGCGCCGTCGGCGGCGAAGCCGTGCGGGACGAGTTCCTGCACACCGGACCAGTCGCTGACGACGAAGCCGTCAAACCCCCAGTCCTGCTTGAGGATTCGGGTGAGGGTGTGCTCGTTGCCGTGCGCGGGGACACCGCTGATGGTGTTGAACGCGGCCATGACCGTGGCCACTTGGGCGTCCACGGCCACCTTGAACGGCGGCAGGTAGTGATTGCGCAGCCGCGCCTCGGACACGTCGACGGTGTTGTAGTCCCGGCCGCCCTCGGCCCCGCCGTAGGCGACGTAGTGCTTGGCGCAGGCGGCGATCCGGTCCTTCGCCTTCAGGTCGCCGCCCTGGTAGCCGCGTACCTTGGCCGCCGCCAACACGGCGTTCAGATAGGGGTCTTCGCCGCCCGACTCGGCGATCCGGCCCCAGCGCGGCTCGCTGGTGACGTCCATCATCGGCGCGAACGTCCAGTGCACACCGTTGGACCGCGCCTCGGCCGCCGAGACCGACGCGTCCAGCTCGGACACCGCGGGGTCGAAGCTCGCGGCCTGCGCGAGGGGAATCGGGAAGGTGGTCCAGAAGCCGTGGATGATGTCGAGGCCGAAGATCAGCGGGATACCGAGCCGGGACTCCTCGACCGCGATCCGCTGGAGGGCGTTGCTCTCCTTGGCTCCGTGGATGTTCAGTACGGAGCCCAACAGGCCCGCGCGGGCCGCCTCCTCGGCCTGCCGGGTCTGGGTGCCGCCGGGGCCGGTGGCTCCCGCCCAGGCGAGCTGCTGGAGCTGGCCGAGCTTCTCGTCGTCGGTCATCCGGGCGAGGAGTTCGGCGACGGGACGGTCGTACGGATCGTTCCGGGCCGAGGGGTCGGCCGGTGAGCCGTCCGACGGGGTGTCCGGGTAACTGGCCGGGGTGGCGGCTTGCACGACTGGTGTCCTCTCGGTGGCGGGCGCGGGGCCGCCGGTGGCGACGGACGCGCGTGCCGGCGCGCCTGCCGCGACGGCGGTCGCACCGATCGTAGTGAGCAGGGCTCGCTGCCCCACCCGGTGCATGTCTGTGCCTGTTCTGTTCGCTCCGTACAGCTGGACAAATCAGGAGTTCAGGCATGTTGATCGATAATTCGGGCGGGGAACACGAGCTTCCGGCCACGGGCGGGACGCGGTTCGGCTGCGGTTTCCCGCTCCCGCTCGCACCTCAGGCACCGTGCGATACATTTTGCGACGCCTTTGCCACGATCATCTTCAGCAGCGGAGACGAGCTTCCCAATGAACGACATAGTCAACGGACTTGGCCGGGCCGGCGCCTACGGCGCGCTCGGTGTGGTCCTTCTGATCCTCGGTATCGTCCTCGTCGATCTGCTGACGCCGGGGAAGCTCGGCAAGCAGATCTGGGAGGACCGCAACCGCAACGCCGCGCTCCTGCTCAGCTCGGCGCTCCTGGGGATCGGCGGCATCGTCTTCACGTCCATCTGGACGACGTACGACGACTTCGGCAAGGGCCTCGCGTCGACGGCCGCGTTCGGGGTGCTCGGCCTGGTGATGATGGCGGTGGCGTTCCTCGTGGTGGATCTCGTGACGCCGGGCAAGCTGGGCGCGACGCTGGTCGAGGCGGAGCCGCACCCCGCGGTGTGGGTCACGGCGTCCTGCAACATCGCGGTGTCGGCGATCGTGTCGGCGTCGATCGCCTGAACGGCGCCGTATACGCGTACGACGGGGCTACTACGCGTACGACCGGGCTGCCCGTCCTCGGACAGCCCGGTCACTTCGTCTACGCGGGGATCGTGACCGAGGTCAGCACGATGCCCTTCTCCGACAGCCAGCGTCCGTCGAACGTGTGGAGGGTCCGGCTTCCTGCCCGCGCCGGACCGGCGAGCAGATGGGCCGTGAACGTCCCGCCCACCGGGTCGAAGACGAGCCGGGCCTCCTCGAACTCCAGGAAGCGCCTCGTCAGCGGGAACCACGCCTTGTAGACCGACTCCTTGGCGCTGAACAGCAGCCGGTCCCACCGGATCCCAGGCACCGACTCCAGCAGTTCCTTGACCGCGATCTGCTCGTCGGGCAGGGCCACCGCCTCCAGGACCCCGGAGGGCAACGGCAGCGCGGGCTCCGCGTCGACACCGATCGAGGTGACATGCGCGGGGCGGGCGACCACGGCCGCGCGGTAACCCAGGCAGTGGGTGATGCTGCCGACCACTCCCTGCGGCCACACCGGCGAGCCACGCTCGCCGGTGAGGATCGCCCCCGCCGGCGCCCCGAGCCGCGTGAGCGCCTGGCGCGCGCAGTGCCGGGCGGTGGCGAACTCGCCGCGGCGCTGCTCCACCGCGGACTTCACCAACAGGGCCTCCTCGGGGAAGAGTTTGGCCTCGGCGAGGTCTCCGTACGCCTCGGCGGTCTCCACCTCGGCGGGCACGATGCGCTCGATCACCGCGGCTGCCCCGCTTCCTCACGGATCGGCAGCGGAAGTATCTGTACGGGGCGGCCCGGCTGCTGCGCGCGCCGTCCCCACTCCCTCGGATAGCCGAGCGAGACCTCCTGGTGAGGCACCCCGTCGCACCACATCAGCCGGGGGATGTGCAGATGTCCGTACACGACCGAGGCCGCCCGGAACCTGCGCGGCCAGTCCGCCGACGCCTCCGTGCCGCACCACAGCGCGAACTCCGGGCGCCACAGCACGTTCGTCGGTTCACGCACGATCGGCCAGTGGTTGATCAGGACGGTGGGCAACTCGGCCGGGATCTCGGCCAGTCGGCGCTCCGTGGCCGCGATCCGGGCGCGGCACCACGCCTCCCTGCTGGGATACGGGTCGGGGTGGAGCAGGAACTCGTCGGTGCAGACAACACCCGCGGCCTCGGCGACCACGAGGGCGGATGCCTTGGAGTCGGTGCCGGCGGGCCGGAAGGAGTAGTCGTAGAGGAGGAACAGCGGCGCGATCACGGCAGGGCCGCCCTCGCCCTCCCAGATGGGGTAGGGGTCCTCCGGCGTGACGACGCCGATCCGGCGGCAGAGCTCGACGAGATGGCGGTACTTCGCGTCGCCCCTGAGCTGGATGGGGTCGTCGGGCGCGGTCCACAGTTCGTGGTTGCCGGGCACCCAGATGACCTTCGCGAACCGCTCGCTCAGCGTGCGAAGGGTCCATTCGATGTCGGACACCAACTCGCCGATGTCACCGGCGACCAGGAGCCAGTCGTGCTCCGACTCGGGCCACAGGGAGTCGGCGATCTTCCTGTTCTCCGGGTGCCTGATGTGCAGGTCGCTCGTCGCCACGAGGCGTCCGGGCTTCTTCGGGGACGAGGCGCGTCCCGCCGGGGACGGTACGGCGTTCGGCGTGGAGGAAGTGCCGTTCGGGGTGGGCGTGACAGCGGAGGGCGCCGCGCCACGTATCTCATAGGTCGTCACCGGCAATCGCTCCGAACTCGGCGGGCCCGCAAGTAGCGCATTCGCCAATGATATGCGGGTGCCCCCGACGATCAACCCCTACTCTCCCCTGCCCCACCGTCCGCGAGCAGCCCGAGGACGAGCGGCTCCAGCAGCCGCGCGAGCCGCGGCAGGAACTCGCCGGCGGTGTGGGCGAGCCGGGGTTCCCGCTCGTACACGCGCGCCATGGTCTCCGACGGGTGGGCGATCTGCCAGAGCGAGCCGACCATGGCGG
Organism: Streptomyces sp. NPDC051217; assembly: GCF_044455465.1. Lineage (NCBI taxonomy): Bacteria > Bacillati > Actinomycetota > Actinomycetes > Kitasatosporales > Streptomycetaceae > Streptomyces > Streptomyces sp. NPDC051217. The sequence continues at coordinate 797,901 of NZ_JBITEV010000001.1, read as the reverse complement.
TGAGAGCGGTGACCACGTCGGCCGCGTCGCGTGCGCTCAGATCGGGGACGGCACGCCGGATCGCGGCGACGGCGGAGTCGAAGGCGTCGAGCGCACGGATTTTGAAGGCCCGGACGGATTCCTCGGACACGGAGCGTTCGAGACTGAGCGGAACGTGGGCGAGGAGGTCGCAGAACAGCGGTCGGCCGGCGGCTGTCCGTGCCAGTACGGCGGCGAGGTCGCGTGCCGCGAGGGTCCCCGCCCCGTCCAGTTCGCTCTCCAGCGTCGCGGCCCAGCCCTCCCATTCGGTGGCGGCGAGCCGCAGATAGATCTCTTCCCGTGACTCGAAGTAGCGGCGCACCGCCGAGGCGTGCACGCCCGCGGTCGCCGCTATCTCGTTGAGCGTGACGCTCCGTACCCCTTCGCGCAGAGCGAGCGTCCGGGCGGCGTCGATGAGCGCGAGCGCCCGTACCTGCTTGTTCTCCGGCGTGCGCGCGCGGCGGAATCCGGCGGGTGGCTTACTCATACCTCGAATGGTAAAGCAATCATCTTGCGTTAGGTAACGCAATGCATCTGCGTTATGTTGGAGTGAGTGGCCGGAAGAACGACCGGGACCACCGGCATCAGCGATTTACGGAGAGAAGGAACAGCCATGACTGACCAGGTCTGGTTCATCACCGGAGCCTCGCGGGGACTGGGGCGCGCCATCGTCGAGGAGGCCCTGGCGGCGGGCAACCGAGTCGTCGCGACCGCCCGTCGCCCCGAGTCGTTCGCCGATCTCGCCGAGAAGTACGGCGACCGGGTGCTGCCACTGCGGCTCGATGTCACGGACCCGGCGCAGGCGCGGGCGTCGGTCGCGGCGGCCACAGAGAAGTTCGGCCGTATCGATGTCGTCGTGAACAACGCCGGCTACGCCAACCTCGTACCGATCGCCCAGCTCGGCCTCGACGAGTTCCGCGCCCAGGTCGACGCCGTCTTCTTCGGCACGGTGTATGTGACGAAGGCTGTGCTGCCCCACTTCGTGGAGCGGCGGGCCGGGCACTTCATCCAGGTGACCTCGATCGGCGGGCGCAGCAACGCGCCGGGGGTCGGCGCCTACCAGGCGGCCAAGTTCGCCGTCGAGGGGTTCTCCGGGGTGCTCAACGAAGAGGTGGGATCCCTCGGGATCAAGATGACGCTCGCCGAGCCGGGCTCGATGCGCACGGACTGGGCGGGGGCGTCGATGGACATCCCCGAGGTCGAGCCCGAGTACGAGGCGACGGTCGGCGCGATGGGCAGGCGCCTGCGGTCCACGCTCGGCAAGGAGCCCATCGACCCGGCGAAGGTGGCGCGCGTACTGCTCGACGTCGCGCGTATGGACGAGCCGCCGCTCCACCTCGTGCTGGGCCGGAGCGCCGTGGACTATGTCGCGGAGAAGATGAGGACGCTGACGGACAGCGACGCGCGCTGGGCGGAGCTGGGGCGGTCGGTGGACTTCGACGACTGACGACTGACGACTCACGGCGCCGGTCACCCGGTCGCGGGCCGGGGGCGGCGAGGCAGCCGTCGGGGCGCAGCAGGTCGATGTCCGTGGCCCAGGAGTCGAGGACCGTCGCGTGCCCGGCCTGCCGGGCGGCGCGTTCGACGGTCGCGAAGAGGGCGCGCTGCGAGGCGAGGTCGCCGTCGTCGGCGACGCGCCGGATCCGCGGAAGCGCGCGTCGGCGGCCCACTCCGGCGCGCCCGGCGGAGACGGCGGGCGGAACAGCCGCGCTGTCGTCGGCGGTGATCACGTAGACGTCGTGGTCGGAGCGGGTGTCGCCATACCGTCCCGGGCCTGCGATCCGCTCAGGACCAGGCCGACCCGGTCCGGGGACGCGGAAGCCCGGGTGATGAAGTGGGTGAACTCGGCTGATCCGCTGGGGCGCTGCGGCATGGTCATCAACGCATTTCCGGGCGGCGCCGGGCGGCGCGTCCTCCGGTCAGGGGTGGCGGCTCGCGAGGACGCAGAACTCGTTGTCCTCCGGGTCGGCGAGGACGACCCAGCTCACATCGCCCTGGCCGACGTCGGCGTGTCGAGCGCCCAGGCCGAGGAGGCGGCTGACCTCTTCGTCCTGCTCCCTGTCGGTCGGATTGACATCGAGGTGGAGCCTGTTCTTGATGGTCTTGGTGTCGGGCACCTTCGCGAACGTCAACGTCGGTGGCACCGGTCCGGGGCGGTCCTTGCCTTCAGGTACCGCGGGGGAACCGATGATGACGATTCCGTCGTCCTGGTCCTTTACCTCGTAGTCGAGGACGGCGCACCAGAACCGGGCGAGACCTTCGGGATCGGCACAGTCGATCGCAAGCTCGGTGAACTTACTGGCCATGTCAGGGCCCTCCAGTCACATAGCGGCTCCACTTCACCGGGCGGAGGCTATCGGTCGGGGTGGGCCGGCGGTATTGCTTTTCCTGGTGGGGCTCCGGGCTCCGGGCGTTGTCAGTGGTGGCCGATACGGTTCGTGAATACGAACTGGGAGGCACCATGTCCACCAAGTGGAGTCTGACGATCGACTGCGCGCGCCCCGCGAAACTGGCGGAGTTCTGGGCGCTCGCGCTGGGGTATGCCGAGCCGCCCCCGCCGGCCGGTTTCTCCTCCTGGGAGGCGTGGTTCATCGACTACGGGGTTCCGGAGGAGGAGTGGGACGACGGGGCGTATCTCGCGGATCCGGACGGGGTCGGGCCCACCCTGTCCTTCCTCAAGGTCCCGGAGCCGAAGGTGGTGAAGAACCGGCTGCATCTGGATCTCCGGGTCGGCGGCGGCCGGGAGGTTCCCTGGGAGACACGGTGGCCGCGGGTTCTCGCCGAGGTCGAGCGGCTGACCGCCGCGGGGGCGACGGTGATAGGTGAACACGAGTTGCGGGGGAAGCCGGACCATGTGGTCATGGCCGACCCGGAGGGTCACGAGTTCTGCGTCGTCTGATTCCGCGTCGCCTGATTCCGCGTCGTCCGATTCCGCCCGGCCGTCGCGCCCCGCCCCCGCTCTCCAGTGCCTCCCAACGACGAATCGAGTCCGTAGGTGAGCGACAACATCCTGTCGGTCATACCGGCCGACCCGCACTGGCAGCCCGGCCCCGAGGCCGCCGACCGGGCGGTCGCGATCGTGGCCGAGCTGATCCCGGAGCTGTCCGACGGCTTCGCCGAGGTCGAGATCAGCTGGCACGACGCGGTCACGATCGTCGACTGCGGAGCCAACCTGGAGAGGATCGGGTGCCCGCGGTGCGCCGGATCCGTCGGCCTCGACTGGTGGAACGAGCTCCTGGAGACCCAGGAGGACGACGGCCTGGCCACGCTGCTGGCCCACGTCCCCTGCTGCGGCGCCGAGTTGTCCATCGACACGCTGGATTACGACTGGCCGTGCGGCTTCGCCCGGTTCGAGATCGCGGTCTGGAACCCAGGGCGTGACTGGTTCACCGGCGAGGAACTGACCGCGCTGGCCGACGCGCTCGGGGGACCGATACGTCAGGTCATGGCCCACATCTGACGCCCGGACGAGCGTTCTGGAAGAGCGCCGTCCAGAGGAAAGGCTCGCCGAAGTGGGGTGACTCGGCCGGTTCGTCGCGCATGCGGCGCAGTTCGATCTCCGTCAGGCCGGAGAAGATCCAGCGCAGGGACTCCGGTGTGTACGCGAGACCGCCGTGCAGGCCGGACCGGCGGTAGAAGTCGGCGTCGGGGAGTTCGGAGCCCATCTCTCCGGACGCGAAGCAGGTGAGGGCGAGGTGCCCGCCGGGGGCGAGGGCTCGTTCGACCAGGGCGAGGTAGCTGATACGGCGGTGGGGCGGCAGATGGTGGAAGCAGCCGGAGTCGTGGATCAGGTCGTACGGTCCCGCCAACTCCGCACCGCCCACGAGGTCGAAGGCGTCCCCGCGGTGGAACCGGACGTCGACGCCGGCCTCGCGAGCCCGCTCCTCGGCCCATTCGACGGCCGTCGGGGAGAGGTCTACGGCGTCCACCTCGAAGCCCGCGACGGCCAGTTGGACGGCGTTGCGCCCCGGCCCGCAGCCCAAATCGAGCGCCCGGCCCGCCGGTTCGACCAGCCCCCGGTCGAGATACGAGACCAGGTTCTCGTCGGGCTTCGCGACGAAGAACGGCACGGTTTTGGAGCGGTCCTGGTAGAAGCCGTCCCACCAGTCGGCGGCTCCGGCCGACCACCGGTCGGCCTCCGGTGCGAACAGGCCGTCCAGGAGCCTCAGCACGTCCTCGACGCTTCGTATGTTCCGGTCCATCACATCCCCTTCCCGATCCGGCGACGCTACGGCGTATCGAGATAAAAGGCCAGGTCAGATGGGGTGAGCGAAGGGCCTGGAAGGGCCGTCTACGGGCCGGCCGTCCCCGATCCGGGCCTGCCCCCGGGCGGCGCCCACCCGCCCGCCGAAGCCCCCGCCGATCCCCGCCACGACGGCATTCCACCGACACCCGGCGCGTCTTTCGCCCGCGACCGCGGGACTACGTCTTTGGTGCCGGTCCACCCGGGCCCTCGGTCCGATCCGCTGAGTACCGACAGCGGCTAGCGTCACACCATGCGTATAGGACTACTTGGCACCGGCAACGTCGCCCGCGCACTGGCCCACGGCTGGAGCGCCGCAGGACACGACGTACTTCTCGGTTCACGTCAGCCTGCTGAACGGACGGACATCGGTCTCCCTGTGGCGGGCCTGAGCGCGACAGCGGCCCACGCAGAGGTACTGGTCAACGCCACCCCGGGAACCGTCTCCGTGGAACTGCTGCACTCCATCGGGGCGCCGGCACTGGCCGGCACCCCGCTGATCGACGTCGGCGTCGGCCTCTCCGACGACTTCGCCGAGCTCTCGCACCCCAACAGCAGTCTGGCTGAAGAGATCCAGAAGGCCTTCCCCCTGACCCCCGTCGTCAAGACGCTGTGCACCATGGATTCCACCGTGATGACCGCCCCGGACGGTCTCGACGGCCCGAGCACCGTCTTCCTCTCCGGCGACGACGCCGACGCCAAAGCCACCACCGGCCGGCTGCTCACCGACCTCGGCTGGCCCCCTTCGTCCCAGCTGGACATGGGCGGCATCACGACCTCACGCGGCCAGGAGCACTTCGCCCTGCTCTTCATGGGCATCGCGGGCGGTCTGGGTGCCCACACGTTCAACATCAATGTGGTCACCCGACCCCCTGCCCAGGTTCTGCCGTCCACGTGATCCTCTTGGCCAACGAACCGCCGGAAAGGGTGAGTTGACCGTACGTTCCCCTCAGCTCGTGCCGGTGCCGCTGCGGCGCCGGAACCACCAGGCACCGCCGCCCACGCACGCGAGGACGATCACGACGACCGCCACGATCGCGACGGTGTTGGTGCCTGCGTCCTCCGTGTCGGCCCCACCGGCCTCGGTGGTGGCAGGAGCCGTCTCCGTCGCCTCGGCCGGGCTGGACGGCGTCCGCGTGGCCGGCTCGGGGGACGGGGTGGGGCTGAGCGGCTTCGCGCCCGGCTCGGCGGGTGCGAGTTCGAGGATGGGCGCGAGGCTGCCGTGCCCGCCCCCGGCGGGCTCTTCGAGTTCGATCCATCGGTCGACGCGGCCGTCGCTGTAGGTCTGGAGCGTCTTGAACGCCACCGACTCGGCATCCGGGAGCTGGCGTACGGTCACCGCGTACGCGACGTCCTCACCTGCGCCGACCGCCGGGCCGCCCACGCTGTAACCCCGGTTGGTGGCGGTGATCTTCCAGCCCGCGGGGCCGTCCTTGTACGTGATGTCGGCCGGCTCGATGCCCTCCGGCAGCACGACCTCCAGCTTGGCGATTCCGGCCTTGTCCGACTCCGTCTCGGCGTTGAACTCCAGGGTGACGTTCTCGGCGAGTGCGCTGGCCCCCTTGGACTCGACTTCGACGTGCGCCGACGCCGGTACGGCGAGGGAGAACGAGACCGCCAGGGCCACGCCGGTGACGGCGGTGACGGCGGACAGACGGCGCGCGAAGGGCCGCCCGGCAATACGGGTCACGGGTAACTCCCATGGTGGTAAGGGGTTTTGCGGCACGGCGGAGCAGGCCGCGAGGTCGGATGACGACAGCCGGCATCGTCGGAGGACCTCGGCGCACCACCACGTACGCGAGCATCAGGAAGTCGTACGGAGGGGACTTGGCCCGCGCTACCAGAGGCCGCAGCGGGCGCGGCGCCGGCAGGACCGGTCCCACCGGGGAGAGCCGTACGACGAACGCGACGATGACCTCACCCAGGCGCTCCCCGACGAACGAGCAAGCGGAGTCCGCGCGTTGGAGACACCAGGCGACAAGGAGGGCGGCGGCGATGTGCGCCACGGCCATCGCCGCGGCCATCGTCCCGTCGTGCCCGCCGGAGTGCCATGCGTCATGGACGTCGTGCGTACCGCCGTGCCCCGCCATCGTGTGCCTGCTTCCGGCCGGCCCACCCGGGGCACGTGAGAGCCAGAAGTGCAGGGCGAGTTGCGCCGTGCAGGTGGCCGCCATCACCGTGGGAAGCGCCCTCGGCCGACGGGAGAAAGGGAGCGTCACCAGGAGCAGCAGCCCGAAGGCGACCCACGGGGTGCGACCGGGTACGGGCTGTCCGGAGACGAGATGGTGCCCGGTGACAGCGAGCGCCGTACTCGCCGCGCTGAACACCGTGCCGCGCGCAGCGGCCACCGGCACGCCGCTCAGTTGACCTGACCTGAATCGTCGCGCGGCACGGGAACCTGTTGTCCGGAGCATGGCGGCCACCAGCATGACCTATCGGCGCCGCCCGTCCGGGAGAGATCCGGAATCTTCCTTCCAGCAGGACCCCGCGTGCCCCCTGCCCGGCTGTCACGCGTCGCCCCGCTCCCGCAACTCCGCGAGATACGTGCTCATCAGACCTCCGGTGCGGGTCAGCCAGTCGCCCAGTACAGCGATCTCGTCGGGCGAGTAGTCGGCGAAGACCTCGGCGAGGCGGTCGTAGAACGGTTCGTACACCTCGTAGATCCGGCGTGACGCACTGTCCCGGGCGACGATGCGCACCCGCCGCCGGTCGGCGGGGTCGGCCCGGCGCTCGACGAACCCGGCGCTCTCCAGCCGGTTGACGACCCCGGTGATCGCTCCGGTGGTGACATCGGCGCGTACCGCCAGTTCGCCCGCCGTCAGCGGGGCATCCGCCGCGCCGAGGATGTGGCCCACGCAGGTGAGGTCGGTGACGTTCAGACCTAGTCGCTGCGCGATGGCGTGCTGCGCCACCAGGCTCGTGGCGATCAGCCGGTCCATGGCGGCCAGCGCCTCGGCGGGGGTCGCCGGAGGGCGCGCCTTGCCGTTCACTGAAAATCCCCTTAGCATCTAAGAGATCTACTTGATGAAAGATCCGCTGGACTCGACCCTATCCGTCGACGTGTGTCGCGCGGCACGTGCGAGGAGTAACCATGAGCCAACTCCACGAGGACGTCGACCTCGGACACACCGTCGCCGGGTGGACCGGCTGGGCCGTCGCGGTCGTGGGTACGACCGTCGCCGGGGTGGGGATGTGCGTATGGCACCCCGGCATCTGGCTCGGGCTCGCGATCTGCGCGCTGGCGGCGGTGGTCACCTTGGTGCTGCATCTGGCGGGCTGGGGCAAGCCGGCCGGACCCCGCCCGTCCGGCCAGTGGCACTGGCGGGTCAGGGACCTCACGGCGCGGGCCGGTCACCCGGAGTGCGTCGGCTGCCGCCTGGCCGGCCGTCAGGTACGCGCCGGGACTCCGGCGCCGAGCGCCGCCTTCGAGGGGGGCGTCGAAGTCGGGAGCGTCCCACCCGTCGCGGCCGGTGGGCACGCGGGCATCGCCGGGCTCTGAGCCCACGGGGCCCACACGCGGGGGCCAACCGACCGGGTCCTAAGCGCCGTTGGCGGTCCGGGCCTTGCGCAGGGCCAGTGCCGCGAGCGCCGAAGGGGCGCCCGACTGGCCGCGGATTCCCGGGAAAGCGTTGATGTCCACGATCAACGGCGCGCCACCGGCATCGATGATGTCGACGCCGTACACGTCCAGCGCGAAGACGGACCCGACCGCACGGGCCAGTTCGATCCAGCCGTCCGGCAGATCGCCGAGCGCGAGCGGCAGGGTCGGCCCCCGGCCGCCCGAGTCCGCCAGCTCCGAGCGGCGGAGCGCGGCGAAGACACGGTCGGCGATCACCCAGAGCTTCCGGTCCCAGCCGCTGTTCTCGGTGAAGGGCTGCACCACGACCGGTTCATCACCCCAGGTGGCACGGAGGGTACGCAGCTGGGCGGGGGTGTCGACGCGGGCGACGAGATCGCTCCGCCGACTGTGCCGGCTCTTCACGACCAGAGGGTGGGTGAGGTCGGCCCGCGCGGCGAGTTGGCGCAGCGTCGCCATGGTCGTGGTCCTCGCGAACGGCAGGCCGGCGCCGTGGGCCAGCGCGGCCATCGCCGTACGGTCCTGGCACAGCTCGGTCGCGGCAGCCGAGTTCACCACGGTGGCACCCCGCTCCTCCAAGGACCGGGCCAGGGCCAACGCCTGCCGGGTTCTGGCCTTGAGCAGGTAGACGTCCGCAAGTGGGTCGGCCAACTCGCCCCCATAGGGGGAGAGTTGATCGTCCGCCGTCGGATCGACCGTCTCGACTCGGTGGTGGGAGGCCAGAAGCGCCGCCATGCCGGCCAGGAGGGGATGGCCGGGGCGGGGAGTAATCAGGCAGATCCTCATCCGGCCTCACCGGCCGTGGCCGGAACCCGCGCCGCCGGCGACCCCGTGACGGTGCCTCCCTTGCGGGCCAGGTCCAGGATCGCCCGTGCCACTCGTGCCCTCGCGTCCGGTACCTGACGGAAGCTCGGAAAGTCGTTCACGTCGACGATCACCGGCCCGTCCGGCCCCAGCAGTACATCCACACCGTAGAGATCGAGCCCGTGGACGGCCCCGGCATGGGCCACGACGGCGGCCACTTCCGCGCTCAGCGGCACCCGCCGCTCGAAAGCGGTCTGTCCGGGATGCAGGGGTGAGGACCGCTGCGCCGCGTACAGCTCGCCGGCGACGCTGTAGACCTTGAGATCCACCCCGGAGTTGGGCACATACGGCTGGGCGATCAGCATCCCCTCGGCCGCCAACTCCTCCTTCATCCCGGCCAGCAGGCCCGGCGACGCGACCAGCCGCACCCCTCTGCCGGAGCTCCCGTCGGCGGGTTTCACGACGAGAGGGAAGTCGGCGTCCGGTATCTCCGCCAGGAACTCCGGGCGAGCCACCGCGTACGTCATCGGCACCGGCAGACCCCCGCTCCGCCCGATCGCCGCCGCCAGCGCCTTGTCCCGTACGCCCCGGACCGACCGCGCGTCGTTGACCGTCGTCAGGCCGACAGCCGCCGCGGCCTCCAGCAGCGTCAGCCCGGGGCCGCCGGACACCGTCTTGAGCACCCAGGCGTCGTGACTGCCCGCCCGCACGGCGTCCGACACCCGTATCAGTGAACTGCCGGGCCGCAGCACGTCCACGTGGTGCCCCCACTCCCTGAGCTGGGCGATCACCTCTACCGGCATACCGTCGTAGCGGTACTGCTCCTCCACCAAAAAGCAGAGCTTCATCGACCTTCCCCGCCCGGTGATCACCGGATAGCCGCGAGCGCCGCTGCGCACGCTCCCACAGCGAAGATCGCATAGAGGCCGACGGCAACCGCCGGGCGGGGGGCCGGGGGTTGGGGGCGGGGCCCGGGAGTTGGGGCGCGAGGCCAGGGGTGGGGGGCGGGGCCGGGCATCCGGGCGGTGCTCAACCCCGACAGACTCCAGCTGTGGACGACGGCTCCCGCCGGCCGCGCTTCAGGTGCCTCCGCCGGCCCTGGCCTTCTGAAGGGAGGTGAGCCGGGTGACGAACGCCAGGGCCAGCACCGCCGACAGGACGCCGACGACATGGGTGACCTGCGACATGGCAATGGTGTCCAGGGCGCCCTCGGGGAAGTCGCTCTCGTACCAGTCGCTGAGCGAGTCGTTCAGATACGCGGCCATGTAGGCCACCCAGAACCACCACCACGTGTGCAGCAGCCACCGCTGCGCGCCCGTCGGCCGGCCGGTCGTCGCCGTCCAGATGTCGTTGCCGATCTGCTTGGGCATGTAGAGGTTGACGACCGGAAGGAACCAGGAGCCGACCGCCATCCCAGGCGGGTGGCGGACGCGTCCCGGCGCGAAGGCCTCGGCGTTGATCCGCGTACGCCGGAACCAGAACGACCACACCACCGCCACCGCCACGCCCACCAGGACGATGGCGGCGTCAGCTGCCATCGTCGCGGACCTCAGGTCCTCGAAGTCCCTGATCCAGGAAGTGGAGTAGTTGCTGGGCACGTCACCGAGGTGGGATTGGGTCTTGCCGAAGACGATGGCCCGATACAGCAGTGGCAGGACGGAGAGACCCAGCAGGATGCTCAGGGCCCTCGCCAGGCCGCCGGCCGGGCGAGCCCGGAGCGGGACGGCGGGCATGGCGGGTGTGGGAGAAGGGGGACCCGACGCGAAGGGCGGCGAGGCGCCCGGACCGCCCGGCTGGACACCGACGGGCGGGGGGCTCTGCCACGGGGACGCGGACGGGGTGTACGGGACCGGCGGGCCGAAGCCCGGTCCGGCTGCCGGTCCGGGGCCTGTCGGGCCACCGGCGAAGGCGAGGCGATCCGGGTCCTCGATGTCCAGGAGTTTCGCGGCGCGCCTCCCCAGGTCCGCCAGAACCTCGCCCGGCAACCACGCGCCGCCCGCGTCCCGCGTCTCCTCGATCCGCGCCAACAGGTCTTCCAGCGAGGGACGTTGGGAAGGGGCCTTGGCGAGACAGGCCGCGATCAGCGCCTCCCACGGCTCGGGGATCCCCGCGAGGTCGGCTTCCGCGTCCGCTATGCGGAAGAGCAGCGCGTGGAGCCCGCCCTCGGCGGAGCCGAAGGGCTGCCGCCCCGTGGCCGTGTAAGCCAGCACGGCACCGAGGCAGAAGACGTCACTCGCGAACGTCACCCGCTCCCCGCGCACTTGCTCGGGCGACATGAAGCCCGGTGTCCCCACGATGACGCCCGTCCTGGTGAGCCCGTCGGCGGACTGCATCGCCGCGTCGAGGGCGCGCGCGATGCCGAAGTCGATGACGCGGGGTCCGTCGACGGTCAGCAGGACGTTGGAGGGCTTGAGGTCCCGGTGTACGAGCCCGGCGCCGTGGATGGCCCGGAGTGCGTGGATGAGCCCGATCGCGAGCGCTCGCAGGGAGTTCAGGGGCAGCGGTCCGTACTGCTCGTCGACCACCTCGTTGAGCGAGGGCCCGGCGACGTAGCCCGTGGCGACCCACGGTGTCGGCGCGTCCGTGTCGGCGTCCAGCACCTGCGCGGTCCACTCGGGGCCGACCCGTCGCGCCGCCTTCACCTCCTGGGCGAAGCGCCGCCTGAAGTCGGGCTTGCGGGCCAGCTCCTCCTGGACGACCTTGAGGGCGACCACACGGCTACGGCCCGAACGGGCCAGATACACCCGCCCCATGCCGCCCGCACCGAGCCTCGCGAGCAGCCGATAGCCGCCGATCCACTCCGGATCGCTCTTCTCCAGCTCGTCCATGCGCCCTCCCTCTCCCGGATGCCGCGTCCGCATGAGGATAGGAGACGGAAACGACCTGCGTTAACCGGGCGCATGGAGCCTATTACCCTGTGTGTAAAGGGAGTTGGGCACGCGCACGGGGGCTTCACATCCGCCTACCGCGAACCGGTCCCCTCCGCCTCGGACTCGGCGACCGCTTCTGCCTTGATGCCGGCCATCAACAGCCTTAGCCCGAAACGGAATTGCTCGGCGGACCCGACGACGAACAGCTCCTCGCCCGGCGCCTCGGCCTCGGGCAACTCGGAGATGACGTCGCGCACTTCCTCCCAGCGCTGGTCCCGCACCCCCGCTCGTACGGCCATGGCCAAGGAGGAGGCCAGGTAGGCCACGAGCGTCTGCACACTCCGTACGGCCGTGACGGGCGACAGCCCGGCCTCGTCCAGCGCCGTGAGCATGGCCGCTCCGAGCCGCTGGCCGTTCTCCCCCATGGGCGGGCGTGAGGCGATGTGGGCCGAGATCCCGGGATGCCTCAGCGCGGCGCCACGGATGGCGTGCGCCGTCGCCGTGATCCGCTCGTCCCAGGCGAGATCCGGGTCGGGATCGGCCGCGTCGGCGACGGCGAGATCGGCGACGGCGTCGAGCAGCAACTCGCGGCTGCGAAAGTGCCGGTAGAGCGCCATGGGGTCGCAGCCCAGCTCCGAGGCGATCCGGCGCATGGTCATCGCCTTCTCGCCAGTGTGGTCGCCCAGCTCCAGGGCTGTACGGGCGATCAGGTCGGGGGTGAGGAAGCGCGGCTTGGACATGCTCCCATTGTCGCACCTTGTCTACGGCGTAGACAAAGACCCCGGACGCGTCTACGGTGTAGACAAATGAAATCGACCACCGCGGTCGGCGGAGTTCCGTCGCGTCCGCGGTGCCGCGCCCAAGGAGGCGGCAGTGCCGAACACCCTCACCACCGGCAGATACGCGGCTGTCTTCATCAGCCTCGGAACGCTCGTCAATCTCCTGCTGAGCGACGTGGACAGCGCGTTCGTCGTCCCCGACGCGGTGATCGTCGCCGCGCTGGCCATCGGCGCTGTACTGCCGGGAGAGCGGGCTGTGCCCGTGCTCACGTCCTCGTTCGGGCTGGCGTCCGGCGTGTTCACGGTCGCCTCTTTCTCGTACTTCGTCAGGGGCGAGATAGGCGGGGTCGTCTTCTTCGCGCTGGTCTGCATGGTGATGACCGTGCTCTTCGCCTGGCGCGGGAATCTGCCGACCCGGTCCGAGCCCCACGTCGGACAGCCCACGACCCCGGCACACCACTGACGAATGTTCGGCTGGACATCACCCTCCGGTCATATCCAGGACCGCCGTCTTCTGGGCACGATAACCGGGCCGTCGTCGCCGCTCACGGTGCGGCGCGGCAGCCGAGTCGGTCGGTGAAAGCGGACGTGGAGGGGTAACAGATGAAGCGGGTACGGGGGTTCGGCGTGGCGGCGGCCGCGGGGGCGACGCTGCTGCTCGTGGGGTGCAGCACCGCCCCGACGGATTACAGCGAGATAGTCACGTTCACCGACGAGCACGGCCGCGCGTGCACCGCGGCGGTGGTCGTCGACCAGGAACAGAACGAGGGCAACGACTACGAGACGTCCACTCTCGACTGCGACTACCCCCCGGAGGGCAAGACTCCGGGGCCGACCACCTACTCCCCCATGCCGGAACGGGACGCGAAGTGACCTCGTGACTCCGCATCGGCGAGGGGCCTGATCCACAGGACAGGCCGTGGGGGCCCACATCCCGTTGGGATGTGGGCCTCTCGCGTCGAGACAACGACAGGGCTAGCCCTTCCGTTCCTCGTCGTCGTCTTCCTTGTCCCCCTCCTCTTCCTCCTCTTCCTCATCCCCCTCGGTCTCGTCTTCCTCGGTCTGGTCGTCGTCCTCCTGGTCCTCGGGCGCCTCCTCGTCTCCCTCGTTCTCCTCCTCCATGGCCTCTTCGTGTGTCCGGACGACTTCGCCGTCCCGGATCTCCCCGCGCCAGGCCTGAGGCTCGGTGTCGGTGAGAGTCACGTACCGCTGGAAGTTCTTGAAGTCGAGCCGCAGGCGGCGGCCTTGGGCGCGCCAGAGGTTGCCGGTCTTCTCGAAGAAGCCGGACGGGTAGTACTCGACCACCAGGACGATCCTGGTCAGGTTTGGCGCCATCTCATGGAAGCTGACGGCCCCATGAGTCGTGCCCCTTGAGCCCTCGGACGTCCATACGATGCGGTCGTCCGGGATCTGCTCCAGGGTGGTGGCCTCGAAGTTGCGGGTGGAAGGACCCACCTTCGTCGTCCACTTGCTGGTCGTGGCGTCGTCCTCGTCCTTCGAGACGTTGCCCACTCCCTTGGCGAAATCGGCGAACTTCTCGTACTCGGTCCAGTAGTCGTACGCGGTCCTCAGCGGCACACCCACGTCCTGGACTTCGACGATGTTCGTCACCTTCAGGTCCCCGGAGCCCGGCTTGCCCCCGCCGATGCCCGTCACGTCCTTGGCCTTGTCCACCACGGAGTCCTTGACGGATTTCGCCTTCTCGGAGACCAGGGAGCGCATCGGCGACTCGCCGTGCAGGATGCGGGAGCCGATCGCGGGCAGCTGCCCACCGTTGTCCGCGACGTCCGTCAACTGGCCCGTGAGGTCGGTCAGTTTGCCACCCACCTTGTCAACGGCACGGTCCAGCCTCAATGAGACGTAGTGGGAGAGTTCCCCACGCAGCCTCTGGGCGTTCGAGGGTGCGGTATCGGCGGCGGTGTCCTCCTTGGTGCTGGTCATACGGAATCACCTCCGACGGCTGGAGCGGGACGATGCGGTCTTCTTCGCCGCCCTCTTCTCGGGCGCGGCCTTCTTCGCGGGCGCCTTCTTGGCGGCGGCCTTCTTCTTCGGCCCCGGGCGCGCACCGGAGGCGCGGCTGGGGCGCCGGCGCTTCGCGGACGGCGGTTCCTCTTCCTCTTCCTCCTCGTCCCCCTCCTCGTCCTCTTCCTCTTCCTCCTCGTTCTCGTACTCCGTGTCCTCCTCCGTGTCCTCCTCCTCTTCCTGCTCGTCGTCCTTCGCACTGAGCGCCGTGGCGCGGCCGCTGATCGCGTCGGCCAGCGAACCCATGCCCCGGTCGGTGACGGCCGACAGCGCGTTGCGCGCGGCTTCCACACCCTGACCCCGGAACTGGTCCCCCAACTCCGCGACCTTTGGCACGTCCCCAAGCCGACGGGCGCCCTTCGCTGCCAGTTCCCGGGGGCCTCCGAGCCCCCTCCCGGCCACGATCGTGGCGGCCATCAGCGCGAGACGGCCTTTCTTGGTCCTGCCCAGTACGTAGCCGCCCATGATGGCCGTGGCCACGGCGACTTTCGTCTGTTCCTGCATGAGTCAACCTCCTTCGCGAGGTTCTCGTCTCGGCCGAAGCAGCCCGCGCACTCAAGGTTTCTTACGCTCTGTCGTAGCCACGAAGCCGACGGTTATCGCGCGTGGGACGGTTTTCCACCCACCTGTTCAACTCTGCTCCGCGCATCACCGGAACGCCATTTGGGTGAACCCTCCCTGGAAATACATCTGCGACAGAGCACATTCGCGAAATTCAGCGCTTGTACGCGTCACGACGCCGGGCTGTCCGGTCGCTCCGCCGCTTATGGTGCGCGTCGCCACCGCGCCCATCGGGAGCCCTGACCGGTTTCCGCGCGTTCTTGGCGGCCGGAGTCCTCCGTCGCGCCGCATCACCGTCCTCGGACTTTCCAGTCTGTTTCTTTGCCGTGTCGGCGGTCTCGGCCGTCTCGTCGGCGGCTTCTCGCCCAACGTCACCGGCGACGTTCTTCGCCGTTCCGGTGATGTCCTTCCCGGCGTCCTCGACGGCTTCGCCGGCGCTCTCCCCCAGATTCTCCGCCGCGCCCTTGGCCCCCTTCCCGACGTCTTCCACGGTCTCACCAGCGCCCTCGCCGACGTCCTCGACGGCCTCACCAGCGCCCTCGCCGACGTCCTCGACGGCCTCACCGGCACCCTCGCCGACGTCCTCGACGGCCTCACCGGCACCCTCGCCGACGTCCTCGACGGCCTCACCGGCACCCTCGCCGACGTCTTCCACTGCCTCACCGGCCCCATGTCCGACATCCCGCACGGCTTCCCCGGCCCCCTGGCCCACGCTCTCCGCGGCACCCCCCGCGCCTTTGCCGATCTCGCCGGCCGCCTTCCCCGCCCCCGTACCGACGTCCTCGACCGCCTTTCCCAAGCCTTTGCCGAGCTGGTCCAGGATCTCGGGGTTCCGATCGATCGTCGTCAGTACGCGGTTGACTATGGTCGCGACATTGTGCAGGCGGACTTTCAACTGTGCTTGCGCCTCAACGCCCTTGATATCGAGCTCGACCGAACCGAGCGCGACATCGGCCCCGACGTTCAGCTTGAGCAGATCAAGGACTTCGGCCTGGAGCGACACATGTGCACGTAGGTCATGCACACCCAGTTGAATCTCGTCGATTTTGAGCACCGGAACATCGAGATAGACGTCGGGCTCTTTTTCGCCGACCTCGTCATCATCCGCATAGCCGGCAGGCTCCGCGTCGACGACCTCCGTCTCCTCCTCGTCGTACTCGTTCCTGTTGTCATCGCTCTGGCTCATACGGCACATCCTCATTGGAAGCGCCCCCGCATTCCCAGTGTCATGCGCCTCCTCGGACGACGCAATTGCCCCTGCGGGCTCCCCGAAGCAGCACCGGCGGGTGCCCCGGTCGGGCCGGTGCGCGGCCTGGACGGGCGGGCCCACCACCTCTACCGCGCGGCGGCCACCGGGCGTACCGATGTGATCGGCACCGCCGGGATGGGTCTCCTCCAACGGACCGTCGGCAACGGCGCGCTCGGCCCGGTGATCCAGCGTGCCCGGAACTGCTCGACGGAGCAGGCCGAGGAGGAGCGGCGTCCGCCGGTGCACGAGGTCGTGTCGTCCGGCGGTTCGCCCCTCGACACCGAGACCCGTACGGATCTGGGGAGCCGGATGGGCGCGCACGCGTACACCGTGGGCAATAACGTGGTCTTCCAGCGCGACGCGTACGACCCGTCGTCGCCGCAGGGCCGTACCGCCCTCACCCATGAGCTGACCCATGTGATCCAGCAGCGCCAAGGACCGGTGCTGGTGTTCTCGGGTACGTCGGCCCGCAAGGACGGATTCCTCACCCAGGCCCGCCCCGCGCGGGGCGCCGTCCAACTGACCTTGCACGAGGGCGAGTTGACGACTCGTTCCATCCGGCTGCGGGGCCGGGCGGGTGAGCAGACCTTCGACCTGCGCGGCTCCGACACCGTACGGGCCGGACTCGCGGTCGACTCGGCGTACGGCACCGGGAGGGACCGCCGGATCGCCCTGGCGGAGGTCGAGTTCTTCGGCCACCGCCCTGCCGGGCCACACAAGAACGCGGGCCCGCCGGGGTGGCGTTTGCGACCACCTCGGCGGGCCCCGGTCTCAACCGGCGTGCCGCTTCAGATCATGATGCAGCCGTTCTGTACCAAGACGGTCAAAAAATCGAGGGTGTTGACCGCCAGGATGTTGTACACGTTCGAGGTTTCCTTCCCAAGACTGTCGATCTTCAACAGGTGGGAGGCTACATCATATCGAAAAGATTACCGAATTTGCATGAGCGAACGTACTACCGTGTGAACTATTCGTCGCGCAGCGTAGAACGTACATCCGATTCACCATCAACCATGCGTTCGACATCGCTCAGACGGCGACCAATTCTACGCGCATCAACAGTGTCCCGATGTCGCACTAATTCGAATGCTTGACGTAATGTCATGAGCGCTTCATCAATATCCCCCGCCGCGAGTCGCACCTCGGCCAGCAGCATCCGCGCGGCAGTTTCCTCGTCGACGTCATGGGTGCGGGTGGCGACAGCCACCGCGGCCCGGAGGCGACCCGTCGCGGCGGCCAATCGGCCGTCGGCGAAGTCGGCGCGCCCGAGCCGCCGCAGAGCCTGGACCTCGTGTCGGGCCGCTCCTATCTCCTGCGCGATCATCAGTCCTTCGAGGCAGTGCCGGACGGATTCCCGCACGTCTCCCAGTCGCCAGTGGGCCTCGCCGATCCCGACCAGAGCCTCGGCCTGACTCTTCCTGTCGCCGAGGGACCGAAACTCCGAGAGGGTCTCCCCGAACAGAATGAGAGCCGCAGGGGATTCTCCGGACTCCGTGAGGACTCCGGCCAAATTCCTTCGTACCGTCGCGCGGTCGTACCGACTTCCGGCAGCCTCCAGAAAAGACAGGGATTCCTCGAACGAACGACGGGCCGATACCAATTCACCGGCCTGCATCTGCAATTCCCCGATATTGTTGAGCGTCTTGGCGGAGGAGGTCTCGTCTTCCGCTTCCCTGAACCCTTCGAGGGCATTTCGAAAATGCTGTAACGCCCGATCGTGTTCTCCAAGGAGCAGGAGAGTGACCGCGACATTGTTTCGGCTGCGGGCCTTGTCCCACACGTCACCCGAGAGCGACTTGATGGCGAGGGATTTCTGGAGCAGGACGAGAGCCTTGCGATTCTCGCCGAGATGCCAGTTCAGCGTGCCGAGTACGCGCAGCGCCTCGGCCTCGGCCGGACCGTCGCCCAGCGCACGCGCGAGCTCCAACGCCCGCTCTCCCGCCTCGGCGGCCTCCGCGTAACTCCCGACGCTCGCCTCCGCCGCACACAGGTCGATCAGGGCGTGGCAGAGCGCCGGCTCGTCCGCCGTTCGCTCCCAGTGGGCGACGGCGTATCGCAGGAGTTTCTTCGCGTCCTGCCAGTAACACTCCGCCTGCAAGAACCCCGCCAGGGCACAGGCCAGTAGGGCCGCGCGCTCGGGGGCGCCGCCGCGACGGGCGTGGTCTTCTACGGCCAGGAGGTTTCCGCGCTCGGCGGCCAGCCAGGCCCGTGCGGCGGCGGTGTCCGGAAAAGAGGGAGCCGGAGACAGGGACGGGGGTGCTGGGGCCGTCCGTATGCGGCGGGGATGGGCGACGCGATCCGCGAGGTCGGCCGTCGTGACATAGAAATCCGTCAGGCGGGCGACGGCCTGGTCGCGTTCGTGCTCACCGTCCTCCGAATTGCATAATCCGCAGGCATATTCACGCAATAGGTCGTGGTAGCGATAGCGGTCCGGTACGGGCTCTCTGAGCAGGTGACATGCCAGCAGGCCCTCAAGTAATCGCTCCGTCGTATCCGCCGGCAGGCCCAGCAGGGCGGCCGCCGCGTCGGCCGTGAAATCCGGTCCGGGATGCAGTCCGAGGCGGCGGAACGCGGTGCGTTGCTGCGCGGTGAGAGTCCGGTAGGACAGTGCGAAAGCCCGGGTCATTTCCTGCTCTTGATCCGCGGTGCGAATTTCCGCCAGCCGCCCCGGACTTCGAGCCAGACGCGCGGCCAGGACCCCCAGCGTCCAGGACGTACGGGCTCGAAATCGGTGCGCCACCAGCTCGATCGCGAGCGGCAGATACCCGCACAGGCGGACAACTCGCTCGGTCTCCGCGATGTCCCTGGTGCGCTCCTCGCCCGCGAAGCCGCGGAAGAGCGTGATCGCGTCCTCCCTCGACAGGACGTCGAGCGGGACCGACAACGCCTGCGGGATACCGGTCAGATGGCGGCGACTGGCGATGATCGTCAGGGACGGTGACCCGCTCGGCAGCAGTGGCCCGACCTGTTCCGGTCCGGTCGCGTCGTCCAGGACGATGACCACTCTGCGCTCGGCCAGCATGGTCCGCCACAGGGCCGTCCGTCCCTCCAGCTCCGCCGGAATGGAGAAAGCGGGCGCGCCGAGCAACCTCAGCGCAGTCGCCAGCGCCGCCCTGGCCGTGACCGGTTCCTGGGCGGGTGAGTGCCCGCGCAAGTTGATGTAGAGCTGGCCGTCTGGGTACCTCTCGGCCAGCAGCCGGGCGGTGGCGACGACCAGGGCGGTCTTGCCCACGCCGGCCATGCCGCTGACCGCCTCCACCAAGACGACCGATCCGTCGTGCGCCCCCTTGTCGGCGATCATCGAGGTCAGCGCCTGTAACTCCGACCGGCGGCCCACGAGCGCCGGTTGCTGGGGGAGATTCCGGGGTGGCGGCACGTCGGGCGGGGGCATCTCGGGCGCGGCCTCGTCACGCACAGGCGCCGCAGGAGCGCCCGCGACGGCCTTGAGCGGACCGGCCGTTCGCTCCGCGGTACCTCCTCCCTGCGCCAGCTCACGTGCCGGTACACGGGCCAGCACCCCCTGGTGAATGGCGTTCAACTCGGCGCCCGGGAGCGCCCCGTAATCGGCCATGAGCGACTGCCGGGCCCTCTGGTGGACCCGGAGCGCGTCCGCGTACCGTCCGCTGCCGTAGTACGCGAGCATCAGCTGACCGAGCAGCGTCTCGTCTCCTGGGTGCCGGTCGACCAGCGCGGACAACTCACCGACGTGTTCGGCGAATCGACCAAGCCGCAGCCCGGCGGCGATACGCGAAGCGCTCGCGCTGAGACGCGTCTCGGCCAGCGCCTTTCGTACGGTCGACGCCCAGAAGCCGGGCAGGCCCGCCAGAGCTTCGCCCTGCCACAACTCCTCGGCACGGGCGAGCAGTTCGACAACTCGCTCGTCGCGGTCACCGTCACCGCTGAACGCGGCGTCGACGAAGTGCTGGAATCGCTGCCGGTCCACGGTGTCACGCGCGGTGAGCAGGGTGTACGTGTGCGCCCGGCCGATGATGGTGGGCGCGCCCGGCCCCGTACCGGCGTCCCGCAGTCGGCGGCGGAGGCGTGAGACGTAGGTGTGCGCGTTCTCGCGGGCGCGCTCCGGTGGGTCGCCGTCCCAGAGCCGTTCCATGAGCGCGCTGATCGCGACGGGACGGCCCACGTCGAGTGCGAGCGAGGCGAGCAACACCCGCTCTTTGTCCGATCCGAGCGTCAGCCAGCGCCCGTTCAGCCGAAGCCCCACCGGTCCGAGAATCTGGAATTCCACCAGCGCCCCCGCTGGTTCGTCGGATGGCCCACGAGCATGACATCACGCGGCGAATGCCGCCATAGACCGTTGCCATACTTGGCGCGATCCGTTCTTATTCCGGATGGTCATTCCACGTCGCGCCGGGGTAGGACCGAAATGGTCCGTGTAAACGGCAATCGATCTGCGGGGGGCGGATGGATGAGTGAGCAGAATACGGCCGCGCAAGGGCCTCACGGGAATGAGATCAGTGGCGACGCGCGACTGTACGGTCCCACTGTCCAGGCCCGTGAGGTGCACGGCGGCATTCACCTCCATCCCGCGCCCGCCGCACCCGAGCGGCCCGCGCCGCCACGGCAACTGCTGCCCGTGCCCGCCCACTTCACCAACCGGGAGGGAGATGTCGCGTCGCTGAACGGTCTTCGCGACTCGGGACTGCCGCTGATCGTCGTCAGCGGTCCGGCCGGAATCGGCAAGACGACGCTGGTGTCCAAATGGCTGCGTTCGCTGCGTACCGAGTTCCCCGACGGACAGCTGTACGCGGACCTGCGCGGGCACTCGGCGGGCGGGCCGCTGGGACCGGCGGAGGTCCTCGGCCAGTTCCTGCGGGCCCTGGGCGCCGGGCCACCGTCCACGGACACGGTCGAACTGGCGTCGCTGTGGCGGTCCTTCACCGCCGAGCTGCGGATCGTGGTCATGTTGGACAACTCCTTCACCGCCGCCCAGATCCGGCCGTTGCTGCTCGGCGGGCCCGGCGGCCTCGTGGTCGTCACCAGTCGCCGCAGGCTGACCGGTCTGCGTATGGAGGGAGCCGGGTTCCATCAGCTCGACGCGCTCGGTCCGGCCGCAGGGGTCGAACTGCTCACCCGTGGGATCGGCGCGGACCGCGTCGCGGGCGAACTCCCCGCGGTCCGCCGCGTGGTGGCCCTCTGCGCGGGCCTTCCGCTGGCGGTCTGCCTGGCCTCCGCCCGGCTCGCGAGCCGGCCCAGACAGTCGGTGGGGGCGCTCGCGGACGCTCTCGACCGGAAGGCGGGCGGGGTTCGGCTGGCCGCGCTCGAAGTCGAAGGGGAGACCTCGGTGCACAAGGCTCTGGACGCGTCGTACGCCGTACTGAGCGAGGAGACCGCCCGCCTGTACAGGACACTCGGTCTGCTCCCGGTGCGGACCTTCGACGCGGGGATCGCCGCGGCGTCCTGCGGTGAGTCGGTGGAGTGGGCGGAGCGCAGGCTGGACGAGCTGGTCGAGGCGAACCTTGTGGAGGACTTCGGCCCGGAGGCCTGCCGCTTCCATGATCTCGTACGGATCCACGCGCACGACCGCTCTCGTGAGGACGACACGGACGCCGCCCGCGAGGAGGCGCTGCGGCGCTTCTGCGACTGGTGCCTGTACACGGCGACTGCGGCTCAGGAGCGGCTGACCCCGGTGCAGTTCACCCTCCCCCGGGCCTACGTCCACCGGCCGGACCTTCCGCTGCCGTTCGCCGACGACGTCGCGGCGCTCGGCTGGCTCGACGCTCACCGGACGCATCTGATGGGTGCCGTACGGGCTGCCGCCAACAGCGGCTGGCACGATACAAGTTGGATGCTCGTGGACGCCATGTGGCCGCTTTTCCTGCGCTTACGCCACTACTCCGACTGGATCGAGGCCCACGAGATCGGCCTGGCGGCCGCTCGGCGGGCCGGGAACAGGGCGGCCGAGCGCCAGATGCTCAACTCCGGGGCCATCGGCCTCGGCGCCGCCCGCCGCACCGAGGAGGCCGCGGCCTGGTATCGGGACTCCCTCCAGGCCGCGCGCGACGCCGGCGACGTACGAGATGAGGGCCAGGCGCTGCTGGGCCTCGGCGCGTGCCATCGCGAGGCGGGGCGACCGGCTGAGGCCGTCAGGTATCTGAACCGGGCGATCACGGTGTGGGAGGGCTGCGGATACCCGCGGGGCGCGGCTCTCGCCCGCACCGCTCTCGGCGAGATCGCGCTCGCGGCGGGCGCGCCGGACGAGGCCGTCGCCTGCTTCAGCCAGGCCCACGCCGCGATGGTGGCGGTGAACGACCCCCACGACGCGGCGCGCGCCCTCGCCTTCCTGGGGCGCGCCGGTGTCCGGGCGGGTTCGTACGCGGAGGGCGTGGCGAGGATGAACGAGGCGCTGCTGGTCTTCACCGGGTCCGGAGCGGCGTTCTGGCAGGCGCGCACCCTGGAGATGCTCGGCGAGAGTGCTGCGGAGCACGGTGACGGGCCGGCGGCGGAGGATTTCCGCGCGCGGGCGCTCGCTCTGTTCGAGGCCACGAGCCCCGCCGACGCGCGGCGGCTCGCGGAAGGCGGGTGAACGGGCGGGTGGGGCCGGGCCGTTGGTGACGGCCCGGCCCCGGTGGGTCGGCGTTCAATGTGTGACGGCGCTCAGCCGAGCGGTGCGACGCGGGCCTGCGGCCACTCCCGCAGCGAGCGCCCCGCGACCAGCCAGGTGTGCAGGCATGACGGCAACAACGACCGCTCGCCGGACACCGCGTACGCCTGGTGCGTCTCGTACGGTACGAGAATCACGGCCCGGTCGGTGCCGCCGGCCACGGCCCAGCCGCCCGCGCCCGCGACACCGGTCAGGGGTACGGCGGCGATGCCGCGGGCCGGGTGGGCCGACGTGAGGTCCGTCAACCGTCGCAACGCGTCGGCCACGGTGTGCGCCCGGCTTCCCTGGAGTACGTCGGCGCAGTCCAGCAGGCTGCCGTCCCGGCAGGTGTCGGCGTCCACGACGAGGTGTTCGTCGATGACCGGTTCGCAGCGAAGATCCGCCGCACCGCCGAGGCGCACGCTGAACGACGCATCGGCGCAACGCGCGTGCAGGACAGCCGGGACCGCGCTCGCCTCGACCACGACGAAGCGCCTCACGCCGACACCTCCCCGCGCCCCGGTACCCACGCGGGCAGCGGCGGCGGCTCCGGCAGCGGGACGGTCACCGGCTCGTGCGCGGGCTGGCCCATTCCCAGCAGCCTGTACATCAGCCTGCGCATGTTCCGGTTGAACCGGCCGGGCTCCGAGGTGATGCGCGCCGCGATCGCGGCGTACTCGTCGGGCCGGTACTCCCTTGCCGCGTAGTCGAGTTGGTCCACCAGCGGGTGGGTGGGGGACAGCGCCGGCGCGTGGGCCGCGAGGGCCGCGGCGGGCGACGACGGATTGATCTCCCGCTCCGGCGACGTGGCCAGCAGCATCGGCGCACCGGTGAGCGTCCCGTACAGAGTCACCGACCCGTGATCACCGATGATCCAGTCCGCCGCGATGAGGACACTGCGCCAGTCCGCCTCCGGCGGCACGAGCGCCATACCGAGTTCGCCGCACCGTGCCAGCCACGAGCGGATCTGATAGGCGCCGTGCCCCGACCATACATTGGGGTGGACGAGCAGGGCCGTGCGGTAGCGCGTCGCCGGCAACTCGCCGATCAGCCGCGGCAGCAGCGCGTCGAACCGGCCGAAGGACGACTGCGCTCCCCACGTCGAGACCGCGACCACCAGCTTCTGCTCGTCGGCGAGCCCGAGCGCCCTGCGGTACGCGGCGCGCAGCGGCAGGCTGGCGGTGATCCTGTCGTGTGCGGGATCACCGGTCACGTGCGCCAGCGGAAGCACCTCCGGGCAATCACGCGCCAGCTCCCGCAACTCGGCGAGGTGCGGCACGACCACGGCGGCGGGCGGCCTCCCGCCGGGCAGCAGATCCCGCCTGCGCAACCCCGCCACACCGGCGTTCGCTCCTCCGACCACCCGCTTCAGGTAGTTGGCCCCGTGCGGCAGGGTGATCAGCGGCGCGTCTATGTACTGCACACCGCGCGGCCCCGCGGCCAGGGCGAGATCAAAGGTCATGCGCGTCGCCTGCTCCCACGGCAGCACCACGCTCCCCAGCCGCGTGAGGAAGGCGGGCACGTCGTCGCCGAAGGCGTGCGGCGGTGCGGTGAAGACCACTTGCAGCCGGAAGTCGCCTTCCAGCAGCGCGAGGACGTCGAGCAGCCGCTTCCCGTACGTCACGGTGTGAACCACGGCGAGCACCTTCTTGCGCCCCACCAAGGTCAGCCACTGCCGCGACTCACCCGCGCTCGCTTCGTTGATGCCCGTTTCGTTGATGCCCGTTTCCGTCGTTCCCGTTTGGAACCTGCTCGCTTCGCTCGTACTCGATCCGGTCGTGCTCAACGCCGGCATGGCGTCCCCCTGTTGACTTCTCTTCCGAGTGCCACGAACTTCATCTGCCGACGGGATGCCCGGCAGTGGGGACGGAAGGCTCGACGGACCCTTGCGAGAACCTTGCGGCGGACTGCTGGGAAGCCGCCGGCGCTGTGGCACTACTCGCCCGGCATCCGGCGCCCCGGGCCGCGATCGAGTTCGTGGCGCGCCGGCCCGCCGGCCCGGCTGGGCGGGCGCGCCATGAAGACATCGATCGGGTCCTGGGCCTCCACGACGAATCCGTGGCGCTCATAGAGTCGACGGGCGCCACTGCCTCGCAGAACGTTCAGAGCCACGGTCGTGCCTTGCGCGTCCGTCCGCTCCAGAACCGTGCGCAGTACGGCGGATCCGAGCCCTCGGCCCTGACAGTGCGGAGCAAGGTAGAAGTGCTCCAGCCACTGCCTGCCTTCGGAGGGCCGGACCGTGACGCAGCCGACGAGTTCGTGGTCGATCATGACGATCGACGTGTGCCGCGTGGAGAAGGAATCCCGCAGTCGTTGCCGCACCCGGTGCTCGTCGTAGCGGCCCAGACGTTCCAGGTCCGCGCGCATGACAGTGGCCCGCAGCTCCGCGACGGCCTCGATGTCCGCTGCCGCCGCGGAACGCAGATTCCAGCCCGTGCCGTGCGCCGACCCGGTCCGTGCGGGCACGGCCACGTCCGGTCTCGCCCTGTTGCCCGTCAGCCCGGCGTCCATGACCGGAGTATCCCAGTCCGCCCGCTCGGGCCGGGCCGAGGGGTCGCCCCGCTTCCGGCGACGGGATCCGCCCATCGGTCAACGCTTGCGTGCCACCGCGCCGTACATCGCGATGTCGGGGTCGTGGACGCGCTGTTGTTCGGCCTCCGGCCGCCACTTGTGGACCTGGGTGACGCCGGGTTCGACCAGTTCCATGCCGTCGAAGAAGGCGAGAGAGGCGGAGTGGTCGCGCAGCACCATCGGCATGTTCTGCCGCTTGTACTCCTCCGCCACCCGGCCGACTTCCTCCGGCGCGAAGTCGGCGGTGCCGATCGTCATCGCCAGATGGCTGCCCGGCGGGAGAGGTTCCAGCAGGCGCCCTACGAGCTCCCGGTCGTCCGGCGGCGGCATGAAGTGCATGATGCCGATGACCATCAGACCGACCGGCTCGTCCAGATCCAGCAGCGCCCGGAACTCCGGGCTTCGCGTGATGGAGTCCGGGTCCCGCATATCGGCGTCGATGTAGGCCGTCGCACCTTCTGAACCGCTGTTCAGCAGGGCGCGGGCGTGGGCGAGGACGATCGGGTCGTTGTCGACGTAGACCACATGGGACTCGGGCGCGACCTCCTGGACGACCTCGTGCAGGTTGGGTGAAGTGGGCAGCCCGGTGCCGATGTCGAGGAACTGCCGGATGCCCTTCTCACCCGCGAGAAACCGGCCCGCACGGTGCATGAAGCGGCGGTTCTCCCGCATGTGCACGGGCAGCGCGGGCCAGTGACGGCACATCGCGTCACCCGCCTCGATGTCGACCGGGTAATGGTCCTTGCCGCCGAGAATGTAGTCGTACACCCGCGCCGAGTGCGCCGTCGTGGTGTCGATCCGATCCTTCGGGTTCCGCATCGCCGCGCTCCATACCTTTGTCACTGGCCGGACTTCACGGCAAGGCTAATGCGTGTGTGGAGGACACGAAGGTCCTCGCGTCAGGAGCCCGTCCGCGCGAACGACCTGTGCGCCTCGATGAAGTGACGCTCGCCCACTGCCGCCTGATCGGCCGGCGCTGAGACCCACAGGTCGTACATCTTGCCGCCCTCGTTCCAGCTCAGGTCGTACGTGCGGCGCGGCCCGCCGTCCTGGGCGCCGCCGTCCCAGGTGAACTCCCAGACGGCGGCGGGGAATCCGTTGTGCGTGGTCTCGCGGACCGAACCGTCCCGGTAGCCGGGGTAGTCCGACGGGCCGGCCTCGTGCGCCTGCCGCATCACCGCGACGGGGCCGTTCGGATCCAGCGGCTGGGGATGGACGCCGATACGGAAGGCGTTGTCCGCCGAGTTGTAGAAGACCCGGGGCGATTCGTCCGTGCGGATGAAGCCGGTGGGCGTCGCCATCGTGAAGCCGGATGGGTCGGAGACCTGCCGGTAGCCCGCGGGGGCCGGGTCACCGGCAGGCTCGGAAGAGTCCGCGGACTGTGTGGGATCGGGCTTGCCCGTGCCCTCGCCGAGCGGTTCGGGAGCGTCGGAGGCCTTCTTGCCGGGAATCTTCAGCTTGTCGGGGCTCTTGGAGGGCTTCCCCGTCGCCCCCGTCGCCTCCGCCCCCCGGGAGTCGTCTCTCGTCATGACCCACGCACCGGTACCGCCGGCCGCGAGGACGACGACCAGTGCGCCGACAAGCAGCGCCGTACGGATCCGGGGGCGCCCGGCCTGTGCGGGAGCGGCGCCGAGCACGACCGGCCCGTCGGACGGAGACGGGTCCACGGACTTGGGGGGCACCGGCGTGTGGGGCACGGTGGGCATCCGCTCCTGCGTCAGAAAGCCGCGCAGTGCTCGCTCCACCTCGTCCGCGCCGAGTCGCCGCGCGGGATCTCGCTCAAGGAGACCGTTCAGGACGGGAAGCAGACCACCGGCCGAGTCGGGCACCTTGACCTCGTCCATCACCACGGCATGCAGCACCTCCACCACCGAGTCGCGGCGGAACGGCGACTCGCCCTCGACGGCGGCGCAGAGCAGCACCCCGAGCGACCACAGGTCGGACTCCGGGCCCGTTCGCTTCCCGGACATCCGCTCCGGAGCGGTGTACTCCGGGGAGCCGACGAACGCGCCCGTCTCGGTCAGCGTCGTCTGCCCGTCGACCTGCGCGATCCCGAAGTCCGACAGCACCACGCGGCCCGTGGCCGCCTCCAGGAGTACGTTCGCGGGCTTGAGGTCGCGGTGCAGCACGCCGGCCGAGTGCGCGGCGCGCAGCGCGGCCAGCAGGGCGAGACCGATACGGGCGGCCTCGGCGGGCGGAACCGGGCCGTCCACGGCGATCCGGTCGGCGAGCGACCTGCCGTCGATCAGCTCCATCACGAGCCAGGGCTGCGCGTCATGCTGGACGACGTCGTGCAGGACGAGGACGCCGGGGTGCTTCACCTGCGCGACCGAGCGCGCCTCGCGCATCGTGCGTTCGCGTCGGCTCTCGGCTTCCGCGGACGAGCGCCCTTCGTCGACGTGCAACTCCTTCACGGCGACGGCCCGGCCGAGCAGTTCGTCGTTCGCCCGCCAGACCGTGCCCATACCGCCGCGTCCGAGCGGTGTCGTGATGCGGTAGCGCCCCGCTATGAGATCCCCGTGACTTGCCATGGGCTGCATCATACGAACTCCCCTTTGGCAAAGCCGCAGTTGGGCCTGTTGATGGCCGTCGTGCGGGAGCGCCGTGACCGACCGGTGAAGAGGAGCGGACAGCGCGCTCCGGGAACGCCTCAGGGGCCGTCCGCGGAAGGCGGGCAACTCTCGGGCGGCGCTCCGTAGCACGTGACGATCGAGGCGGCGCGGTCGCGCAGGGAGGTACGCAACCACTGCGGGGCCAGGGCTTCCGCGTTCGTGGCGAGCTGCCACAGCGCCCATTCGGCGTGTCGTGAATCCTGGAAGGTCACCTCCAGCCGCAGCCGGCCGTCCGCCTCCGCCTCTTCGGATCGGACGGCCAGTGCGGTGGCCACCAGGTCCTCCCGCCGCACCGGGTTCACCCGTACCAGCACGGCGACTTGGTCACCGCCGGTCCGGAACCGCGTGCCACGTTCCTGCCAGGCCCGGTCCAGATCGACCCGGTCCGCCCGCTGCGCGGGTTCGGGGAGTTCCTCGGCGGCCAGCACCCGGGACAGGCGGTAGGTGCGGTCCGCGCCGGACCTCGTCGCCAGCAAGTAGCCCTGGTCTCGTACGGTCACCAGGCCGATCGGGTCCACCGTGCGCCACTGTGGTGTCTGGCCCGCGGCCGCGTAGCGGATGCGCAGCTTGTGTCCGGCGAACACCGCGCGCCGGACCTCGGCCACAATGGCGTCGGGCACTTCCTCGGCGACCACGCGGCGCGAGAGAAGGTCGGTCTCCGGGTCGATGAGGAGTCGCTCGGCCACGCCGGCCGCGGTGTCCCGATGGCTTTCCGGCAGCGCGTCGACCACCTTGAGCATGGCGGAGGCGAGCGCCGAGCCGAGGCCGAACGCCTGCGCGCCGCGCCGTGATCCGGCGACCAGCAGGGCGAGCGCCTCGTCGTGGTTCAGTCCGGTGAGCTCTGTCCGGAAACCGGGCAACAACGCGAACCCGCCGTTCCGGCCGCGTTCGGCGTAGACCGGGACGCCGGCCGCGGACAACGCCTCCATGTCGCGCAGCACGGTGCGGGTGGATACCTCCAACTCGCGGGCCAGCGTGGCCGCCGACAGCCGACCCCGCCGGCGCAGCAGCAGTACCAGCGAGACCAACCGGTCGGCACGCATACGAAAACGCTACCGGAATACATGACGAAGGGTGTCGTGATTTGTGCGGGAGGCTCCTCGACACGACGTCAGAACGGGCGGCTGCCGAGCCGTTGGACGTAGCTGCGTCGACGAATCGAATGGAGCTGATGTGGCTGTGGAGCGAACGGCGGTCAACCCGGTGCCGTGGTCGGTGGAGATGGGTTACCACCAGGGTGAGGTCGTCTCCGGGCACACCCGGACCCTGTACATCTCGGGGCAGACCGCGATGAGCGGCGACGGCGAGCCCCAGCATGACGGGGACATGGCGGCACAGTTGGCGCTGAGCCTCGACAACCTGGAGGCGGTGCTCGGCGAGGCCGGCATGTCCCTCGTGAACCTCGTACGGCTCAACGTCTACACCACCGACGTCGATCTGCTGTTCCAGCACTACGGCGGGCTGGCGGGGCGGTTGGGCGCTGCCGGGGTGGCGCCGACCACCACGATGCTCGGGGTGACACGGCTGGCTGTCCCCACCTTGATGGTCGAGCTTGAGGGAACCGCCGTGGCGTAACGCGACCTCCCAGACGCACCACGGGTACCGACGGCGGCGGGGCACCGTACTCCGGCCGGGTGAGTTCCGCTCCCGCCCGGTCTCGGCGGCCTCCAGGCTCACGGCAGGCGCTTCGACCCTGGTATTCCACAACCCGCCGGCTGGACGTGCCGGATTCGACGGCTCCTTTCCGGGAACAGATGAATGCTCCGTCTTTCCAACAGGAGGTACAGGTGACTGACAACGCGCGGGCATCCGGGGACCCGGTGAGCAAGTACCCACAGCCGGACTTCCCCCAGCAGGACCAGTCACATCCGGGCTGGAGCGGACCGATGGACCCGCCCCCGGACCACGGCGAAGAGTCCTACGAAGGCCACGGACTGCTCGTCGGCCGCAAAGCCCTCGTGACAGGCGGCGACTCCGGCATCGGACGCGCCGTCGCGCTCGCCTACGCCCGCGAAGGCGCCGACGTCCTCTTCAGCCACCTGGACTCGGAGGAGGAAGACGCCCGGGAAACAGTACGGCTGATCGAGGAAACCGGGCGCACGGCGGTCGCCGTCGCGTGCGACATCCGCCAGGAAGCACAGTGCCGCGCTCTCGTCGGCCGGACCGTCGCGGAGTTCGACCACATCGACATCCTCGTCAACAACGCCGCCTACCAGATGTCCCAGCCCGACGGCATCCAGGCCATCTCCACCGAACAGTTCGACCGGGTCGTCCACACCAACCTGTACGCCATGTTCTGGCTCTGCAAAATGGCCCTGCCATCCATCCCCAGAGGCGGATCCATCATCAACACCACCTCCGTACAGGCATACAAACCCAGCCCCCACCTGCTGGACTACGCCATGACCAAAGGCGCGATCGTCACCTTCACCCAAGGACTCGCCCAGATGTTGGCCAAAGACGGCATCCGCGTCAACGCCGTCGCGCCCGGCCCCGTCTGGACACCCCTCATCCCCGCGACCATGCCCGACACAGCCGAATTCGGAAAGCAATCACCCCTCGGCCGGCCCGCCCAACCCGCCGAAATGGCCCCCGCCTACGTCTTCCTCGCCTCCCCCCAAGCCAGCTACATCACCGCCGAAATCGTCAACGCCACCGGCGGCACCCCCCTCCCGTAGTGCGTGTTCCCCGGCAGTCGGAAAGGTCGGACATCGATGGATCACTCACAAGCTCCCGTACTCGAAGCGCTGGAGGCGTATCACCGCCGGGGGTACGTGCCGTTCACACCACCGGGGCACAAGCAGGGCCGGGGAACGGACGAGCGGGTCGCGGCCGTCCTCGGCGACGACGTCTTCCGCTCGGACGTCCTGGCCGTCGGCGGTCTTGACGACCGGACGTCGTCGGGCGGGGTGATCGAGCTCGCGGAGGAGTTGATGGCCCACGCCGTGCACGCGGACCACACGTTCTTCTCCACCTGCGGCAGCTCCCTGTCGGTGAAGGCCGCCATACTGGCCGTCGCGAACCCGCACGAGAAGTTGCTCGTGGGCCGGGACGTGCACAAGTCGGTGGTGTCGGGGCTCATACTCGCGGGCCTGCGGCCCGTGTGGGTCGCCCCCCAGTGGGACGCCGAACGGCACTTGGCCCACGCGCCGTCCCCCGCCGCGTACGAGAGGGCCTTCGCCGAACATCCGGACGCACGCGGCGCACTGGTCACCTCGCCCACTCCGTACGGCACCTGCTCCGACCTCGCGGCGATCGCGAGGATCTGCCACGAGCGAGGCCGGCCGCTCGTCGTGGACGAGGCGTGGGGCGCGCATCTGCCCTTCCACCCGGCGCTGCCGACCTGGGCGATGGACGCGGGGGCCGACGTGTGCGTGACCTCGGTGCACAAGATGGGTTCGGGGCTGGAACAGGGATCGGTGTTCCATCTTCAGGGCGACCTGATCGCGCCCGAGGTGCTCAAGAGCCGAGCTGATCTGCTCGCCACCACGAGCCCGTCCGTTCTCGTCTACGCCGCTCTCGACGGCTGGCGCCGCCAGATGGTCGAGCGGGGACAGGACCTCTACGACGGGGCGCTGGACCTTGCACGAACCGTGCGCGCCCGCGTCGGGGATATCGACGGCCTGCGCGTGCACGGGAGGGAGGACTTCTGCGGACCGGGGCGGGGCAGCGACCTGGATCCGCTCCAGATCGTCATCGACGTCTCCGCGCTCGGCACATCCGGTTACCGGGTCGCCGATCAGGTACGCGAGCGCCATGGCATCAACCTCCACACCTCGGACCACCGCCGTACGAACGCCCAGCTCACACACGCGGACGACGCCGGGACCGCCGAGGCGCTGCTGACCGCGCTCGCGGACGTCGCCGAGCACGCGGCCGAACTGCGCCCCGCCCCCGCCGTCGAGATCCCCGACCCCGCCGCCCTCCGGCTCGAACAGGCCATGCTCCCCCGTGACGCGTACTTCGGAGCGGTGGAGCGGGTGCCGTGGAAGCAGGCCGTGGGGCGGGTCTGCGCGGAGATGCTGACCCCCTATCCGCCGGGGATCCCGGTGGCGCTGCCGGGCGAGCGGGTCACCGTCGAGGTCCTGACGTACCTGCGAGACGGCGTGGCGGCCGGGATGGCCGTGCCGGACGCCGCGGATACCGAGGTCGAGAGCGTGCGGGTGGTCCTTGCTGAGTGAGACCGGGGCCGGGGGCCGAGGCTCCTCGTCAGCGTGGGGGCCGGTCCTGCCGCGAGCCCTTCCGGCCGCTCGCCCCGGCTTCCTTCAGGGGTCTTGGCCGGGCCAGGCTGACACAAGATCACGGTAGCCCGCGAAGCGGGGGCCGGGAACCGTGTCCTGGATCGGCCGGCCGTTGAGCCAGCATATTTCGAAGGCGTCGCTCTCGGTGTCGAGGTGAAGCGTGCCGCTTGTGGAGCAATCGACCGGCTCGCTCTTGAAGTGGGAGACACGGCTTCCAACGCGCGGGAAACTCACCGGCGTTGTCCCGAGTAGGGACGATGAGGCTTGTCCGCGGGCTTCTGGCACCACGGAGGCGGGGTACTGGAGGGCGGGGGCCGCCATGGGGACGGAGCGGCGTGCGGGAATGCTGTCCCGATTGGTGCACGGCGTTGTCCCGGTTGGTTCACGGCATCTGCCGTCGCGCCCGGCAGCGGCTAACGTTCCTGGTCGCGGGGCCGCATGCCGGTATGGCATCGCCCTGCGCGGGTTTCTGCTCTTACGACTTCACGGGGATACGCGAAATGGCCATGGGAGACAGCATGTTGGGTGGCAACACGGCGGGTGGGGGATCTTCCCGGCGGCGAGCACTGAGGCTGGCCGGGGGTGGTCTCACACTGGCGTTCCTGACGGCCGGGGCGGTCGGCTGCGAGGACACGGCGGACGGCGGGGGCTCAGGCGGATCCGAGGGATCCGCGGGTGACAAGCCGTCCGGGGGCGGCGCCCGTGAGGACGGACAGGCCCCGGAGCCGCTGTGGACGAAGTCGACCTCGGCACAGACCTTCGGTGACAACGACGAATTCGTGGCCGTGGGAGGCGTGGTGATCGCGAGCGGTGATCCGCTCGCCGCCTTCGACGCGGCGACCGGCAAGGAGCGGTGGTCGCTGGAGGGCGGTGCGGTCCCCGGTGCGCCGATGCTGGTCGGCAACGGCACCCTGTACCTGGCCAGCGGCAAGTACGACGGTACCGTCGCCGGCTACGACCCGGCTTCGGGCAGGGAGACCTGGCGCAGCCACCTGGGCAAGGACTACCGGCAGCCGAAGCCGATCGCGGTGGACGAGAAGCAGGTGTACGTCATCGCCGAGATACTTGAGGACGACGGTTCGTCCCGGACCAACGTGATCGCCGCGCTGAACAGCAGCACGGGCAGGGTGGCGTGGAGTGAACAGCGTGACCTCGGCACCATGCAGATGGGGGTCCACGCCGCTGTCCAGGGCCGGTATCTCGTGTACACCGACTTCAAGAAGAACCTCACGGTGCGCGACACCGCCACCGGTCAGCAGGTGTGGACACACAAGACGACAAAGACGAGCTACGGCTTCTTCGCCGTCCACGAGAATCTGGTGATCGTCCCGCAGGGGCAGAGCCTTCAGGCCTTCAGTCTGTCCGACGGCGCCGAGAAGTGGTCCATGAAGTCCGAGCGCCTCACCACGTTCAAGGAGCCTGCCGTCGTGGAGGGCGTGCTCTACATCGCCGACAGCAGCCGGACGCTGCGGGCCGTCGAGCCGGGGACCGGCAAGCAGATCTGGCAGTCCAAAGCCCTCGCGGACGCGGAGGTCCAGGTGACCCGGCAGTACGTCAAGGCGGGTGGCGTCCTCTACGGAGCCACGAGCCTCGACAAGCAGGGCGGTATCGTCGCCATCGACGCGAAGACCGGTGAACTGCGCTGGACGTTCAACGACAAGTCCGGCGACTCTCACGCGTGGCTGGTGGCCACCGACGGCAAGCGTGTCTTCGCCCTGCACGGCAAGAAGCTGCATGCCCTACCCACGTAGCGGAGGAACCCCACGAGGGCCCGGCGGCCCCGGGTGGGGTGGTGACGAGCCGGGCCCGAACGCCATCCGTCGTCGCCCGCCTCCGGGACCGGGCGGGCGAGTTCGGCGAGCAGCGCGGCTTGGGTGAGAAGCGGCGACGGCAGGAGGTCTGCGGCGCGTGCCGCGACGAGGGCGCTTCGCGCGGCGCGGCTTCCCGGGCATCGGCCGTCGCGGGCCGCGCGCCGTCTCCTTGTGAAGCGTCCGCCCGGTTCGGTCAGTCGGTATTCTCGCTGTCCTTCTCGCGCTGTCGCTCGCGTTGGCGTCGGCCGTACGCGGCGTTGCGGACGACGCCGTGCTCTTCGAGGCCGGAGCCGAAGGCGCCACCGACCAGCGCGACGGAGGCGACGACCCAGGAGAGATCCAGAGAGTCGGCCGCACCTGTGCCGTGCCCGAGGACTTGGGTGAGGATGCCGGTGTCGAGCAGAAGGTACGTCACCGCGGTGAGCGTGGCGAACAGGGTCACGTACAAACACAGGACTCCCAGGCCGATGGTGATGGCGGTGACGAGGTTGTAGAGGCGGGCACGGGCGCGGGGCAGATAGCCGTCGGGCCGCTCCCACAGCCGGTGGTCGATGATGATCCAGGACGTCAGAGCGGTCAGGCACAGGACGGCGAGTACGGTTTCGCGCCACCAGCCCAGACGGTCGGAGACCTGCCAGACGGTGCCGTTGAACAGCGAGTAGGCGGCGGTCGCGAAGACGCCGGCCAGGGCGCGGGAGAGCGAGGTGAACAGGAGCCAGGGCCGGTTGGCCTTCACCATGCCGGATATGAGCCGTCCGTATCCGGGCAGGCCGGGCACGACGTAGCGGTCGGGCATGCCACGGCCGGCGGCCATCGGTTGTCCGACGACCGGGTCCTTGGGCAGATCCTCGGGACCGGGCCGCGTGCTGTCGGGCAGTACGAGCCCGATCGCCGTGACGATTGCCCGGGCTGCCCGGCGGGTCAGGCGCACGGAGCCCAGAGCCGGCAGGGAGATGAGGGCCACGTGTGCGGTGCGGCCGATCTCGGCGCTGACCGGGCGATTTCCCTCCCGCCGGGGCAGGTCGGTGAGGAGCACCGCCACGTCCCACTCGATCTCGCCCTCGATGGCGGCGTCGAGTCGGTCGTGGACGAGCTCCACCATCTCGGAGACGCCGACCTGTTCATCGACGACGACTCCCGCGGTGAGCGTGCGCACCTGCCAGTCGACCCGGTCGGACAGTTTCTTCCTGAGCCGGGAGGGCAGGGTGGCACCCAGTTCCTCGACGATGTCCGCCGGCAGCCCCGGGTCGGCGACCAGAACGACGCGGACGACATCACGGGGCGTTGCACTATTCGTCATCCCTGCCTCCCTGCCTCCGGAGCCGGCTCCGGCCTCCGGTGCCGGCTCCGGTGCCGGCTCCGGTGCCGGCTCCGGTGCTGAACCGAAGGGCCCGGGGTCCGATCTGACCCGGGCCCTTGGGCCGTCCCGTCCGATGGTCGTCAGGCGGTCACGCCGTCAGGGTGCAAGACAACCTTGGTCCAGCCATCCAGGCGGGCGTCGAAATTCTCGTATGCCGTGGGTCCCTGATCGAGCTTCAGCTCGGGCGAGACGAAGCTCGGCTCCGCCTTCCCGCCCGCGTACGAGCCCATCTCGGCGAATCCGTACGCGGCCCCGGCGAGCGTCGGCTCGGGCTGCATGGTCAGGCAGTAGTTCGTCAGCCCTTTCTCACATTGCTTGCAGAAACCGCAGGCGATGTTGAAGAGCAGGGCGACATATTCGCCGACCTTCACCTTGCTCACCCCGGAGCCGGTCTCGACGACTTCACCGAGATTCTCGTGCCCCAGGGAGCGTCCCTTCTCGAACGAGGTGCGCCCCTCGTACATATGCAGGTCCGACCCGCAGATGTTGGTGGTGGTGAGACGGACGATGATGTCGTTGGGGTGCTCGATCCGGGCGTCCGGTACATCCGCCAGCTTGACGTCGTGGGGGCCGTTGTAGACACGTGCCTTCATCTATGGCCGCACATTCCGACCACCCGGCGCGAACCCGGAATGCCGCCGCAGACGGTGCCGGAGGCGGGGTGATCTGGTCGGTGGTTCCGGCTGTCACCCGGCGGCCGGAGCAAACGGCCGCGCCAGGCTCGTCCCATCCACTGTGACACTGATTGCGTGACCTCGCGCGCGTACGCCGAGAGATCCGCCGGGTGCTCTGTGAGACCAGGGATGATCCCGAGCAGGCGGGCGGCTCACCCGCATACGGGCCGGGACGTGGTCGTCAGCGACCTCGTGGACGCGTCCGCCCTTCTCGGCGTGCCCGCCCCGGCCGGCGACGACAGCATCGCCGGTTTCCGGCTCAGATTCCGTGGTCTGACCATTGAGCGTTCGGATGCCCTTGAAGTCGCGCTCGGAGAGAGCGGGCCATCTGGTCTGCCTGGTCAGTCGTTACCCGCTCCCGCTCAGGTCGCCGAAGCAGCTCGAAAATGCCCGGCCCACGATGCTCCGGCCGCAGATCTGCCATGCGCGGCACGATGTGGAAGTGCACGTGCGCGAAGCCTTCGGCCTCGGCAAATTGAACGACGTACGTCTTGGCGCAACCAGTCACGCTCCGGAGAGCCCGGGAGAGCTTGACCTGCCACATCCCCAGGGCAGATGCCTCAGCGTTGGTGAGGTCGTGGACTGCGGCGACGTGACGTCGGGGCAGCAGCACCAGCCAGCCGGGCACCGCGGTGTTGAAGCCGTGGGCCACCCGCCAGTGCTGATCATGTGCCACGCACTCGCGTGGTGGAAGGTCGTCGAACTCTGCTTCCTTGCTGCATGCGTAGCAGTCGGGAGTCGTCATGAGCCGAGATCGTAGAACGGTCTCGCCGGTGCCGGCGACGACGCCGGAGTTCCCTGGAAGGGTGAGGCCGCGATGACGGCGTCGCGGTCCCGGTCGATGCCCGCGGCGAGGGTGTGGAGGCCGGGCAGGTCGTCTCGGCGGACCCTCTGGTCCCCGCCTGGTCCCCAAAATGACCAAGGGCCGACCTCGGATTTCTCCGAAGCCGACCCTGACCTGCGACTCTCACGAGTCGGGACGACAGGATTTGAACCTGCGACCCCTTGACCCCCAGTCAAGTGCGCTACCAAGCTGCGCCACGTCCCGCTGTTCCCGTCGCCGACCGGGAGAACTCCCGTGCGGCCACAGTGGAGAACATTACCCCACGGCCGGACGGCGGCCGGCCGTCCCTTGGGGGGGAGGGACGGGAGACAATCGGGGCATGACGGAGAACCCGCGGGATCGAGACGTCGAAGGGCGGGCGCGGAGTGCGCGGCCGCGGGATGGGCTGGGGCGGCCGTTGGCCTACGGGGCGCCCGGGGTCGAGCGGGGGCCCGAGGGGGTCGTGCGGGCCCCCGGCGAGACGTTGCGGGAGGCGCAGCGGCTGCTCGATGCGGGGATGCCGTTCCACGCGCACGAGGTGTTCGAGGACGCGTGGAAGTCGGGGCCCGACGACGAGGAGGCGCTGTGGCGCGGGATGGCGCAGCTCGCGGTGGGGCTGACGCATGCCGCCCGGGGCAATCCGACGGGCGGGGCACGGTTGCTGCTGCGGGGTGCCGAGCGGATCTCCGGGCACGGGGCGCCGTACGGGATCGACGTCCCTGGGCTGACCGCCTGGGCCCGTGAGCTGGCGGGACGTGTCGGCGACGGGCCGGTGGATCCCACCGCCGAAGCGCCGCGCCTGACGAGGCCGGCCCGCCCTTGACGGGAAGGCGCGCCACCAACGGCTCGACGACCGCCCGCAGGAATTCCCGCGCGTCAACGAGGCCGTGGTGGCGCACCGCCACCGCTACGCCTGCTCCGCCTCGGCCGCGGAGATGCGGCGGGCCTACGGCACCGTCGACGGGGTGCCGCCGGACGGGTCCTTCGGCGACACCCTCATCAAGCACGACATGGTGCGCGGCACCACGCGGGTACACCGCTTCACGAAAGACGCGGCGACGTCGGAGGCCGTCTTCGTGCCGTCCCGTCCGGAGTCGAAATCGGCGGCGGAGGACGACGGCTGCACGCCGGCGTACGTCCACAACCTGGAGCGCGGCGCGTCCGACCTCGTCATCCTGTCAGCGCAGGACTTCACGGGCCGACCGGTCGCGCGGATCCTCTGCCGGGCCGGGTGCCCCTGGGATTCCACGGCAGTTGGGTGCCGGACGCGTAAGAAACAGCGGAGGGGGGTCCTGGTCAGTCCTCGACCAGGACCACCTCCAGCGTGCGCGGGCCGTGGACACCCTCGACCCGGTCCAGCTCGATGTCACTCGTTGCCGACGGCCCCGAGATCCAGGTCAGCGGACGGGTCGGGTCGAGTCTCGGCATCGCCTGCGGTACGGACGCGACGACCTGTTCCGGCGCCCGTACGACACAGATGTGGTGGTCCGGGATGAGCGAGATACGGCGCCGGCCCTGGTCGGGGCTCCCGTCCAGGACGATCGTGCCGGTCTCCGCGATGGCCACGGCGCAGCCGGTGACGACGCTGTCGACCTCGTCCAACTCCCCCGCGGTGGACTCCTCCCGGTCATGGATCCGGGTCGGATCGGCGGCGGCGAGCCAGGACGGGGGCAGGCCCGGCGGTACGAGCACCGTACGGGAACCGTGCTCGGCGAGCAGGCGCATCAGCAGTTCCGTGAGCCCGGCGGAGTCGGTGCGGTGGACGACGGCCCGGTAGTCGGCGAGGTTCTCGGCCAGCAGGTCGACCATCCCGGCGTCGGGGGTGTGCGTGTCGAGATAGCCGCGCGTCACCTCCGGGGCGTCGGGCGCGTCGGCGACAGCCGCGCGGACCCTGGCGAGGACGCGTTCACGCGAGCCCGAACCGGGGCCAGGGCCGGGGCCCGAGCCCGAACCGGGGCCTGATCCGGGGCTGGTGGCGGGGCCGGTGCTCATCACGGCTTCTTCCCCTCCGTGTTCGGCGTCGTGCCCGACTGCTTACGGTTCTTCTTCCACCAGTCGCGGAACGGCTCCGCCGGCATCTCCGGCAGCTCCCTGCTCCGCGTCCACGCGCCGGTGCCCGGCAGCTTCGACGGGTGCAGCTTGCGCGTCTTCGACGCGACCCGCTCCCCCGCCCCCAGCACGCCGGGATGGTCGAGAACCCACCCCGCCGCCTTCATCGCGGCCTTTTCGAGCCGGTGGCCCTTGCCGCCCTGATCGGCGACACGTTCCCGCAGGTGAACCAGCACCTCCGGAATGTCGATCGCGACCGGGCACACCTCGTAGCAGGCGCCGCACAGCGACGAGGCGTACGGCAGTGAGGCGTCGATCTCGCTCTGGGTGCCCCGGAGTTGGGGGCTGAGGATCGCCCCGATCGGCCCCGGGTAGACGGAGCCGTACGCGTGCCCGCCGGCCCGCTCGTACACCGGGCAGACGTTGAGACAGGCCGAGCAGCGGATGCAGCGCAGCGCCTGGCGGCCGACCTCGTCGGCAAGGGTGTCGGTGCGGCCGTTGTCGAGGAGGACGAGGTGGAAGGTCCGCGGCCCGTCGCCGTCGGCGGTCCCCGTCCACATCGACGTGTACGGATTCATCCGCTCGGCGGTCGAGGAGCGCGGCAGCGTCTGGAGAAAGACCTCCAGATCCCGCCAGGTCGGTACCACCTTCTCGATGCCCACGACGGAGATCAGTGTCTCGGGGAGCGTCAGACACATCCGGCCGTTGCCCTCGGACTCGAAGACGACGAGCGTGCCGGTCTCGGCGACCATGAAGTTGGCGCCGGAGATGCCGACCTTCGCGCGCAGGAACTTCTCGCGGAGGTGGAGCCGTGCGGCCTCGGCGAGGTCCGCGGGGGTGTCGGAGAGCCCCTTGGGCGCGGCGCGGCCCCAGTCGGCCATCTTCGTGCGGAAGATGTCCCGGATCTCGCCGCGGTTGCGGTGGATGGCGGGGACGAGTATGTGGGAGGGCCGGTCGTCGCCGAGCTGGACGATGAGTTCGGCGAGGTCTGTCTCGTACGCCGCGATGCCCTCGGCCTCCAGGGCCTCGTTGAGTCCGATCTCCTGGGTGGCCATCGACTTGACCTTGACGACCTCCCTCTCGCCGGTGGCCTTGACCAGGTCGGCGACGATCCGGTTGGCCTCGTCGGCGTCGGCGGCCCAGTGGACGGTGCCGCCCGCCGCGGTGACCTGGGCCTCCAACTGGAGGAGATAGCGGTCGAGATGGCGCAGCGTGTGGTCCTTGATCTGCTTCCCCGCCTCGCGCAGCTCGGCCCAGTCGGCGAGTTCGGCCACCGCCTTGGCGCGCTTGTCGCGGATGGTGTGGGTGGCGTGGCGCAGATTGCCGCGCAGGGTCTTGTTGTGCACGGCCTCCTTGGCCGCGCGCGGGAAGGACGGCATACCGACGAACGTCCCGCTCATACGAGGGGCTCCTCTCGGGTGCTCGCCAGGATGTCGGCGAGATGCAGGGCGCGCAGCGGTGCTTCCTCGCGGCGCAGAACGCCCCCGATGTGCATGAGGCAGGAGTTGTCTGCGCCGCACAGGACGTCGGCGCCGGTGGAGACGGCGTTGCTGACCTTGTCCTGGCCCATGGCGGTCGATACATCGGAGTTCTTCACGGCGAAGGTGCCGCCGAAGCCACAGCATTCGTCGGCGCCGGGCAGTTCACGCAACTCCAGTCCGTCGACGGCCTCCAGGAGGCGGCGGGGTCTGTCGCCGAGGCCGAGAAGCCGCAGGCCGTGGCAGGAGGGGTGGTAGGTCACCGTGTGCGGGAAGTACGCGCCGACGTCGGTCACTCCGAGGACGTCGACGAGGAATTCGGTGAGCTCGTAGGTACGGGCGGCGAGGGCCGCGGCCGAGGCGTCGCCGATCTTCGGGTAGTGCTGCCGGACCATGGCGGCACAGGATCCAGAAGGGGTCACCACGTACTCGTACCCCTCGAAGGCGGCGGCCGTACGGCGTACGAGCGGCTCGGTCTGCGCGCGGTAGCCGGTGTTGTACTGGGGCTGGCCGCAGCAGGTCTGCGCCTCGGGGAAGTCGACCTCCACCCCGAGACGTTCGAGGAGCCGCACGGTCGCGATCCCGGTGGACGGATACACCGCGTCGTTGACGCAGGTGACGAAGAGGGCGACACGCATGGCCGGAGCATATGCCGCGACCTGCGGCGAACGTAAGACCCGCGCAGACGTCCGATGAATCCACGTCCACATAAAGCCACCAGAAAGCGGGGCGGAAGCCGGGAGGAAGCCGGGAGGAAGGCTGACGAGGCCATGAGGCAGACTCGGCCCGGTGAGACAGATCTATGTGATCGGCATCGGCGCGGGCGACCCCGACCAGCTGACCCTCCAGGCGGTCAAGGCGCTGAACCGGGTGGACGTCTTCTTCCTCCTCGACAAGGGCGCGGAGAAGGCCGACCTGATCCGGCTGCGGCACGACATCCTCGCGGAGCACATCGCGGACGGCCGGGAGTACCGGCTGGTGGAGGCGCGCGACCCGGAACGGGACCGGACGGCCGGCGGCGCCGACTACTCCCCCGCCGTCGGCGACTGGCGCACCAAACGCGCCGGCATCTACGAGCGGATGATCACCGACGAGCTGGGCGACGACCAGGTCGGAGCGTTCCTGGTGTGGGGCGACCCCGCGCTGTACGACTCCACGCTCGGCATCCTGGACGAGATCCTGGAACGCGGCACGGTCGCCTTCGAGCACGAGGTGATCCCGGGCATCAGCAGCGTCTCGGCGCTGCTCGCCAAGCACCGCACGGGGCTGAACCGGGTGGCGCGCCCGGTGCAGATCACCACGGGCCGGCGGCTGGCGGAGGCGTGGCCGGAGGGGGTGGACGATGTGGTGGTGATGCTGGACGGGCACCAGTCGTTCCGCCACCACCTGGCGGAGGACCCGGTCATCCACTGGGGCGCGTACGTCGGGACGGCGGACGAGATCCTCGTCTCGGGGCGGCTCTCGGAGGTCGCGGACAGGATCGTGGAGCTACGGGCTCAGGCCCGCGCCCGCA
The DNA here is from genome assembly GCF_044455465.1 of Streptomyces sp. NPDC051217. Taxonomy (NCBI): domain Bacteria; kingdom Bacillati; phylum Actinomycetota; class Actinomycetes; order Kitasatosporales; family Streptomycetaceae; genus Streptomyces; species Streptomyces sp. NPDC051217. The sequence goes on along the minus strand of NZ_JBITEV010000001.1, from coordinate 756,048 downwards.
AGGGCTGGATCATGGACACGTATCTGCTGCGGCGGGACTGAGCCCGAGCCGGGCGAGCGCGGCTCGTACGTCGGGGACTTCCGGTACGCCCTCGGGCGTGGGCGGCCGTTCGACCATGACCACGGGCAGGCCGAGTCCGCGGGCGGCGGTGAGCTTCGCGGCGGTGGCCGGGCCGCCGCTGTCCTTGGTGACGAGGACGTCGACGCGGTGGTCGAGGAGGAGAGCGGTTTCGCCTTCGAGGGTGTACGGGCCCCGGTCGAGAAGGATGTGGGTGCTGCGGGGCAGGGGCGGCTCGGGCGGTTCCACGGTGCGTACGAGGAAGTGCGACCCGTCCAGTTCGGGCCCGGCGAAGGCGGCGAGCCCCTGACGCCCGGTGGTGAGGAAGACGCGCCTGCCCCCCAGTACGGGGAGTTGCGCGGCGGCGTCCGCGAGCGAGCGGGCGGGGTGTCTGCGGTCTCGCGGGTCGACGGGCCAGCCGGGGCGGCGAAGGGCGAAGTGGTCGGTGCCGGATGAGGCCGCGGCCTGGGCGGCGTGGGCGCTGATGGTGGCGGCGAAGGGGTGCGTGGCGTCGACGAGAACGTCGATACGGTGCGCGACCAGCCACGCGGCGAGGGCGTCGGGCCCGCCGAATCCCCCGACGCGGACGTCCCCGGCGGCAGGAGCGGCCGGGTTCGTGACGCGCCCCGCGAGGGAGGTCGTCACGTGCGCGTCCGGGGCGGCGGTGGCGAGCGCGCCGGCGAGCCGACGGGCTTCGCCGGTACCGCCGAGGATGAGCACGCGCGGGTGGGGCATGGGGACGAGGCTACGGGGGCGGTACGGGTACGAGGAGGCGGACCCCGGCGCGTACGGCCGCCCAGTCGGTGTCGCACGGAAGGTCCAGGGCGCGGCGCAGCCAGGGGCCCTGGTCGCCGGTGACGAACGGGACCAGGGCCGACGGGACGGGCTCCAGCGCGGTCGACGTACGTTCCGTCGCTGTGGCGGAAGAGGTGGTGGCCGTCGGCCCCGATGTCGTACCAGCCGTCGGTCAGGCTGGATCAACTCAGGGAAGGTGCCTCGCCGCCCCACGGCCGGAGGCCGGTCACGGGTGTCAGCCCGAACCGAAAGCTGACAGCGCCTACGCCCCCCACCCCGCCTGCTCCCCGCCGACCCGCTCCGCCACGATCTTCTTTCCGTAGCCCGACTCGTGGTACGCCGCCACCGGGTCCGCGTCCGCGCCCAGTTCGGTGCGGACCTCGGCCACCAAGGGGCGTACGTCCGTGTTGTAGGCGTCCATCAGCGCCGCGTTCGCCGCCAGGACGTCGCCGGCCCGCTGGGCGGCGGCCAGGGCCTCGGCGTCCACCAGCAGGGCCTTCGCCGTCGCCTCCTGGACGTTCATCACCGAGCGGATGACCGCGGGGACCTTCTCCTCGATGTTGTGGCACTGGTCGAGCATGAAGGCGATGTCCGACGTGAACCCGCCGCCCCTGATCACCTCGTACATGATCCGGAAGAGCTGGAACGGGTCGGCGGCGCCGGCCATCAGGTCGTCGTCCGCGTAGAAGCGGGAGTTGAAGTCGAAGCCGCCGAGCTTCCCCTCCCGCAGCAGGATCGCGACGATGAACTCGATGTTCGTGCCGGGCGCGTGGTGGCCGGTGTCGACCACGACCTGGGCCTTCTCGCCGAGGCGCAGACAGTGGGCGTAGGCCGTGCCCCAGTCGGGGACGTCGGTGGCGTAGAAGGCGGGCTCGAAGAGCTTGTACTCCACCAGCATCCGCTGGTCGTCGCCCAGCCGTTCGTACACGGCGTCCAGTGCCGCGGAGAGGCGGTCCTGGCGGGCGCGGATGTCGTCCTGACCGGGGTAGTTGGTGCCGTCGGAGAACCAGAGCTTGAGGTCCCGCGACCCCGTCGCGTCCATGATGTCGACGCACTCCAGCAGATGCCCGAGCGCCTTGCGGCGCACCGCGGCGTCCGGGTGGCAGACGCTGCCGAGTTTGTAGTCGTCGTCCTGGAAGACATTGGCGTTGATGGTGCCGAGCCGCAAGCCGCGCTCCTGGGCGTACGCGGCCAGCGCGCCGTAGTCGTCGACCTTGTCCCACGGGATGTGGAGCGCGACGGTGGGCGCGACGCCGGTGTGGGCGTGTACGCGGGCCGCGTCGTCCAACTTCTCCCTGGGGGTACGGGGGACGCCCGGCCGGGCGAAGACCTTGAACCGGGTCCCGCTGTTGGCGTACGCCCAGGACGGTGTCTCGACAGCCTGCGTCATGAGGGCCGCCTTCACGGCGGAGATGTCGGATCGGCGGCTCGTCATCTCTCAACGCTCCATTCAGCAGACCATGAATCGATTCATCAAGGGCGATGATGAGCTGGGCCAACCCGCCTGTCAAGGCCCCGACTTGTCCACAGCGTGCACACTGCCCCTCCACACCGAAAAGACGAGGGTTTCCGGTGCACGCCCATTGACTCGAACCGCTTGGGACGTCTAGCTTCCGGGAAAAGTTGAATCCTTTCATGAGTAAGTCGGTGAATCACCGACACCACCGCCCACACCAGCCTCGCCGAGGAGCCCGCCATGGAAAAGCCCGACAAGGGCCCGGCCCCTGTCCTGGCGCTGAGGGGAGTCTCCAAAACCTTCGGAGCCGTACGGGCCCTGCACGACGTCTCCCTGGATCTGCGGCCCGGTGAGATCCACGCCCTGGCCGGTGAGAACGGCGCGGGCAAGTCCACCCTGATCAAGACTCTCGCCGGTGTCCACCGCCCCGACGAGGGGAGGATCCTGCTCTCCGGCGAACCCGTCGTCTTCCACGGCCCCGCCGACGCGAGGGACGCCGGGATCGCGGTCATCTATCAGGAGCCGACGCTCTTCCCCGATCTGTCCATCGCGGAGAACATCTTCATGGGCCGTCAGCCACGGCGTTCGGCCCGGCGTATCGACCGCAAGGCCGTCCACCGCGCGACGGCCGACCTGATGAGCAGGCTCGGCGTCGCGCTCGACCCCCGGCGGCCCGCGCGCGGGCTGTCCATCGCGGACCAGCAGATCGTCGAGATCGCCAAGGCGCTCTCCTTCGACGCGCGGGTCCTGATCATGGACGAGCCCACGGCCGCGCTCACCGGCGGCGAGACCGCCCGGCTGTTCTCCGTCGTACGGACGCTGCGGGCGGAAGGCGCGGCGGTGCTGTTCATCTCGCACCGGCTGGAGGAGATCTTCGGCCTCTGCTCGCACGTCACGACCCTGCGCGACGGCAGGCACGTCGCCTCCGAACCGCTCGACGGGCTCACCGAGGACGACCTCGTGCGCCGTATGGTCGGGCGCGATCTGGACGACCTGTATCCCAAGTCGGCGGCGGAGCCCGGCTCCACGGTGCTGTCCGTAGGCCGACTGACCCGTGAAGGCGTCTTCAGGGACGTGTCGTTCGAGGTACGGCGGGGTGAGATCGTGGCCCTCGCCGGGCTGGTGGGAGCGGGGCGCAGCGAGGTCGCGCAGGCCGTCTTCGGTGTGGACCGCGCGGACGCGGGCGAGGTGAAGGTCGACGGCCGTGTCCTGCCCGCCGGTTCACCGACGGCGGCGATGGAGGCCGGGCTGGCGCTCGTCCCCGAGGACCGGCGGCTGCGCGGTCTGGTGATGGAGATGTCCATCGAGCGGAACATCGCTCTGACGGGGCTGCGCGGCGTGCGCAGCCGCGGGCTGGTCAGCCGGGCGCTCGAACACGGGCGCGCCGCCGACTGGGCGGTGAGGCTCCAGCTCAAATACAGCAAACTCACCGATCCGGTGTCCGTCCTGTCCGGCGGCAATCAGCAGAAGGTCGTCCTCGCGAAGTGGCTGGCCACCGACCCGGCCGTGCTGATCGTCGACGAGCCGACGCGCGGTATCGACGTCGGTACGAAGGCCGAGGTTCACCGGTTGCTCTCGTCACTGGCCGCGGACGGACTCGCCGTCCTGATGGTCTCGTCCGATCTCCCCGAGGTGCTGCGCATGGCCGACCGGATCCTCGTGATGCACGAGGGACGGCTCACCGCCGAGATACCGCGTGAGCGGGCGACGGAGGAGACCGTGATGGCGGCGGCGACCGGTCGTACGCCGGACACGGACCGCACCGGACGTACGGCGGCGAAGGAGCCGACGCCATGACCAGCACGCTCGACAAGCCCACCCCGGAAGCCGCGGCCGAGGAAGGCCGGTCGGCCCGCTCGCTCGTCGACGCCGTCTTCCGCGCCCGGGAGATCGCGATCGGCGGCGCGCTCGCGCTGCTGATCCTCGGCACCTGGCTCGCCAACCCCGGCTTCCTCGACGACCAGGGCATCAAGGACCTGCTTCTCAACTCCTCGATCCTGGTGCTCCTCGCCGTCGGTCAGTCCGTCGTCGTGATGACCCGCAACATCGACCTCTCGGTCGGCTCGGTCGTGGGTCTCACGGCCTTCGCCTGCGGCCACTTCGTCTCCGGCACCGATCACAGCGCGCTCACCGTCGTCCTGCTCGGTATCGGGCTCGGCACCGTCTGCGGGCTCGTCAGCGGCGCGCTCGTCAGCTTCGGCCGGGTGCCCGCGCTCGTGGTGACGCTCGGCATGCTCTACATCATCCAGGGCATCGACCACGCCTGGGCGCACGGCGAGCAGATCAACGCCGTCAACGTCCCCGAGGGTGTGCTCTCCCTCGGCTCCGGCAGCGTCCTCGGCATCCCTTATCTGCCGCTGATCTCCGCCGCGGTACTCGCCGCGACCGGCTACTTCCTGCGTACCTACCGCAGTGGGCGTGAGCTCTACGCGATCGGGTCGAGCCCGGAGGCCGCGCGGCTGGCGGGCATTCCCGTACGGCGGCGGATCCTGGCCGCCTACGCGTTCTCCGGTGCCGTCGCGGGCTTCGCGGGCGCGCTGTGGCTCGCCCGCTTCGGCACCGTCGTCGCCGACGCGGCCAACGGCTGGGAGCTGACGGTCGTCAGCGCCGTCGTCGTCGGCGGCGTCGCCATCACGGGCGGCACGGGCAGCGTCTGGGGCGCGGCGCTCGGCGCGCTGCTGCTCACCACCATCGGCAGCGCACTGGTCGTCCTCAAGGTCGACTCCTTCTGGCAGCAGGCCATCACCGGTGTGCTGCTGCTCGCGGCGATCACCACCGACCGCGTCTTGCAGGTGCGTACGACCAGCGCGCTCAGGAAGAGGAGCCGGCGATGACCGCGATGACGACACTGACGAAATATCTGCGCTGGGACACGGCCGTCGGCATCCTGCTGATCGCGGTCTTCCTGGCGGGCACCGGCACCACCGAGGGGTTCGCCAACACGGACAACCTGTCGGCGGCGCTCGGCGATGTCTCCGAGATCGCGCTGATCGCGCTGCCGATGACCCTGCTGGTGGTCGCGGGGCAGGTCGATCTCTCGGTCGCCTCGATGCTGGGGCTGTCCAGCGCGCTCGCCGGCTCACTCTGGCAGGCGGGCTTCGCCTTCGAACTGATCGTGCCCATCTGCCTGTTGGCGGGCGCGGCCGGCGGGCTGCTGAACGGCTGGCTCGTCACCCGGGTCGGCCTGCCCTCGCTGGCCGTCACCATCGGCACACTCACGCTCTACCGCGGGCTGGCGTCCGTCATCCTCGGCGACGAGGCGGTGGCCGACTTCCCGGAGACGTACGCCAAGTACGCGGCGTACACGGAGACGGTGCCCGGCACCTTCGTGCCGTATCCGGTCGCGCTGTTCGCGGTGCTCGCCGTCGGTACCGCGATCGCGCTGCACTGCACGGGCTTCGGCCGTTCGCTGTTCGCGATCGGCGCGCAGGAGGACGCCGCGTGGTTCGCGGGCATCCGCGTCAAGCGGCTGAAACTGGTGCTGTTCGTGGTGTCCGGTCTCGTCGCCTCGTTCGCCGGGATCGTCTACACCCTGCGCTACGGCAGCGCCCGCGCTGACAACGGGCTCGGTCTCGAACTGGTCGTCATCGCCTCGGTGTTGCTCGGCGGCGTCGACTTCGACGGCGGGAAGGGCACACTGGGCGGCGCCGTCGCGGGTGTCCTGCTGATCGGGCTGCTGACGAATCTGCTGACCCTCAACGACATCTCCAACGAGATCCAGGTGATCGTCACCGGCCTGCTGCTCGTCGCCTCCGTGCTGACTCCCCGGATCATCGCCGTGGTCTCCGAGCGCCGGCATCGGCGGACGGCGGCCGAGGAATCCGTCCCGGTCTCCGCAGCGCCCTGACTCTCCCCGACTCGACTCCGTCCCACCACCCCCGACCCCCGACCCCGAAAGGCACTCACCATGCTGTCGCAGGCCCGCTCCCGACGCCATGCCGTCGTCACCGTATCCGCCGCGCTCTGTGCCCTCACGCTCGCCGTGTCGGGCTGCTCGGGCACCACCAAAGACTCCGTGAAGGACGACGCCCCCGCCAAGTCGGGCAACGCCGAGGCGAATCCGGACGCCCCGCTCAAGAAGGGCCTGAAGATCGCCTTCCTGCCCAAGCAGATCAACAACCCGTACGAGAAGATCGTCGACGACGCGGGCATCGCAGCCGCCGGGGAGATCGGCGCCACCGGCAAGGAGGTCGGACCCTCCAACGCGAAGGCGTCGTCCCAGGTGTCGTACATCAACACCCTCATCCAGCAGAAGCAGGACGCGATCCTCATCGCGGCGAACGACCCCAACGCGGTGTGCGGCCCGCTCAAGCAGGCGATGAGGCAGGACATCAAGGTCGTCGCGTACGACTCCGACACCGCCAAGGACTGCCGCCAGCTCTTCATCAACCAGGCCAGCTCGGAGGAGATCGGCCGCAGCCAGGTCCGCAACATCGCCGAGCAGCTGGGCAACAAGGGCGAGATCGCGATCCTGTCTGCGACGCAGAACGCGACGAACCAGAACACCTGGATCACGTTCATGAAGGACGAGCTGACGAAGCCCGAGTACAAGGACATGAAGCTGGTCAAGGTCGCGTACGGGGACGACCAGGACCAGAAGTCCTTCCAGGAGACCCAGGGACTCCTCAAGGCGTACCCGAACCTCAAGGGGATCATCTCGCCCACGACGGTCGGTATCGCGGCGGCGGCCCGCTACATCGGCGACTCCTCCTACAAGGGGAAGGTCGTCCTGAACGGCCTCGGCACGCCCAACCAGATGCGCAAGTACATCGAGAACGGCACGCTCGACCAGTTCTCGCTCTGGGACCCGAAGAAGCTGGGCTACCTCGGCACGTACGCGGCGGCGGCACTGGCGTCCGGGCAGATCACCGGGGCCGAGGGCGAGAAGTTCAAGGCCGGTGACCTGGGCGAGTACACGGTCGGCAAGGACGGCGAGATCATCCTCGGCCCGCCGACGGTCTTCGACGCCAAGAACATCGGCGACTTCGACTTCTGAGGTCCCCACAGGTCCCCACGGTGACCGGGAGAGTGAGAGAACCGCGATGAACGCAGCAACCATCCGTCGTCGTACCCGGATCGGTCTCGTCTCCGGCGGGCTCGGCGCGTACTGGCCCCAGTTCCCCGCCCTGCTCCCCCAACTCCGGTGCTCCGCACGGCGGGTGACGGAGCGTCTGGGCGACTACGACGCCGACGTAGTGGACGTCGGATTCATCTCCGACGCCCAGGAGGGCGCGGCGGCGGCCGAGAAGCTGCGGGCCGCCGACTGCGATCTGATCGTCGGCTTCCTCACCACCTACATGACGGCGACGATGCTCGTGCCCGTCGCCCAGCGCAGTGGCGCGCCGGTGCTGCTCATCAATCTCCAGCCCACCGAGGCGATGGACCACGCGACGTTCGGCACCGGCGAATGGCTGGCGTACTGCGGCGCGTGTCCGCTGCCGGAGATGGCGAACGCCTTCGAGCGCGTCGGTGTGCCCTTCCGTTCCGTCTCCGGGTATCTGGAGGACGGGCGGGCGTGGGAGCGGATCGGCCGGTGGATCGGGGCGGCCGGGGTGCGCGGCGCGCTGCGTACAGGCCGGCACGGGCTGATGGGCCACCTCTATCCGGGCATGTACGACGTGTCGACGGACCTGACGATGGTGCCGGCCAACCTCGGGGGGCATGTGGAGGTCCTGGAGTTCGACGATCTGCGCGTACGGGCGATGAAGGCCGACGGTTTGGCGGTGACGGCGAAGCTGGCGGAGACCCGCGACGCGTTCGAGATCGCGGACTCCGTGGCCGAGGAGGACCTGGTGTGGGCGGCCAGGGTGTCGGTCGGCCTCGACCGGCTGGTGGAGGATTTCGGACTGGACTCGCTGGCGTACTACCACCGGGGTCTGGAGGGTGAGGTCCACGAACGTCTCGGCGCGGGCATGATCCTCGGCTCCTCGCTGCTGACCGCGCGTGGTGTCCCCGCGTGCGGGGAGTACGAGCTGCGCACCTCGCTGGCCATGCTGATCACGGACCGGCTGGGCGCGGGCGGCACCTTCACCGAACTCCAGGCGCTGAATTTCCGGGACGGTGTGGTCGAGATGGGCCACGACGGGCCCGCCAATCCGACCGTCTGCGCGAACCGGCCGGTGCTGCGCGGACTCGGTGTGTACCACGGCAAGCGCGGCTGGGGTGTGTCGGTCGAGTGCGACGTACGGCGGGGACCGGTGACGCTGGTGGGACTCGGCCAGTCCAGGGACGGTCGCTACAGGCTGGTCGCCGCGGTGGGTAAAGTGGTCGAAGGCCCGCTGCTGGAAATCGGCAACACCACATCGCGTGTCGACTTCGGCCGCGACCCGGGCGAGTGGACCGACGCGTGGAGTGCGAGCGGAGTGGGGCACCACTGGGCGCTCGCCACCGGCGACATCATTCCGGAGCTGCGCGCGTTGGCCGGTCTGAGCGGTCTGGAGCTGGTGGAGGTCACTGTCTGATGGCGCAATCGGTGGGAATCAAGGACGTCGCCCGGGTGGCGGGCGTCTCCGTCGGCACGGTGTCGAACGTGATCAACCGGCCGGATTCGGTGGCCGAGGAGACGCGGGCGAGGGTGCAGTCCACCATCGAGCGCCTGGGCTACGTACGGAGCGAGTCGGCCCGCCATCTGCGGGCCGGCCGCAGCCGCATCATCGCGCTGCTCGTCCTCGACATGGCCAACCCGTTCTTCGTGGACGTCGCCACCGGCGCCGAGCGGGTGGCCCGGCAGTCCGGGCTCGGTGTGATGCTCTGCAACAGCGCGCAGAGCAGCAGCGAGGAGGCCGAGTATCTGGGGCTCTTCAGCGAGCAGCGGGTGCGCGGTGTGCTGATCACGCCGACGGACGAGACGGGCCGGAATCTGGAGAGCTTCCGGCGGCAGGACATCCCGTTCGTCTTCGTGGACCGGGTCGTGTCGAGCGACGAGGGCTGTTCGGTGTCGGTGGACGATGTCACGGGCGGGGCGCTCGCGATGCGTCATCTGCTGGCCCAGGGGCACACCGACATCGCGTATGTGTCCGGTCCGCCGCATCTCGCGCAGTGCCGGGACCGGCGGGCGGGCGCGCTGCTGGCGCTGGAGGAGGCCGGGCTGCCGGCCGACCGGCTGCGGGTGGTCGAGGCGGAGCGGCTGGACGTGTCGGCGGGGCGCGACTCCGGTGCCCGGCTGCTGGGTCTGCACAGCAGGCCGAGCGCGGTGTTCTGCGCGAACGACCTGCTGGCGCTCGGGGTGCTCCAGTCGATGTACGGGGCCGGGGTGGCCGTCCCGGACGAGATGGCGCTCGTGGGGTACGACGACATCGAGTTCGCGTCGGCCGCCGCGGTGCCGCTCACGTCGGTGCGCCAGCCGGCCTCGCAGATGGGGCGGCTCGCGGCGGAGCTGCTGATCGAGGAGACGGGTGAGTCGGCGGCCGATCACCGGCATCAACAGATCGTGCTGCAACCGGAGTTGGTGGTACGGGAGTCCTCGATGCCACGCGCGGGCGGCGGGCACGGGCCTCGGGGCTGACGCCACTTCAGGGCGCGCCCGGTCCGGTCGGCGCCGGACAGGGCGCGGCCCGACGGCCCTGATCCGATGCCGTCGGCCCCTCTTTGGCCGAAAGCGCTTCGCGGGCGACAGGGGGCGAGCTACCGTGACGCTCCGCAGCGATTCGGACTATCAGACCATTAAGGGGACATCTGATGTCTGTACCGAGTCCGCCCCCCTCGCCCTCAGCCGGTTCCGGTGGCCCGAACGGCACGACACCGCCCACGCCCGGCGGCTCAAGGGAAACGAGCTGGCTGGCGCGCTTCGCGCTGGTCGTTTCCGGGCTTGCTCTGCTCTCGATCTACCCCCTCTACGTGGAGTTCTGGCAGGGCCAGGACGCGAGGAGCGACGAGGAGAAGCAGGAAAATGGTGCCCCGGTCGAGATCTCCATGCATCCCTCCAGCATCAACGCCGTATGGTTCGCCAGCGACGAAGCGCTCGGGGCTCTGGACGGGAAGCAGTTCGACTCGTTCACCGACGACCAGTCCGTACCCGGCTGGACCTGGCTCAGCAAGCACTGGATACCCCTCGGATCGGTCTCGACTGCGGTCAACGTCGAAGCGCTTCACAACACGACATCCCTCGTCCAAGGGGTGCGGCTCCGGGACGTCGTGTGCGGGCCGGCGGTGACGGGCTCCCTGCTCAAGCCCCCGGGCATCGGCAACGCGGGCACCGAGGCGCCGCCGGTCGTCATGGCCATGAACGTCGACGCCGAACGTCCCGTCACTCGGGAACTCACGGAAGACGGAAGGCCGGGCGACCCGTTCACCGGCGACGTGGCCATGGAGAAGGGCGACGCCCGCACGTTCGTCGTCAGCTTCTCGGCACAGAGGAAGTCCTGCACGTTCCGCGCGGACTTGCTCGTGTACTCCAACGGCAAGCCGCGCCTTGTCCCCCTGCCGTCGAGCTCGGCGAACGAGGGGAAGTCGATGACGTACGACTTCAAGGTCACGGCACCGAGCGCTGCCTACGGGGGCCGGTACGTCACTGATGTCGACGGGATGACGGCCGTCCCGGCGGAAGACATCGACTGGTCGGGCGGAGGTCCCGAGTACACCGGCGACTGAAGTCCCCTCCCGGAACGAGGACAGCCCGGACAGGTGCGGTCCGAGCCGTCCGTCGTGCGCGGTGCGCGCTCTGTCGTGTGTGTGTCAGCCGCGGCCCACGAAATCCCACGCCCCGTGCCCGGCGCTGTAGACCTGGAAGCCGGGCTCCGTACGGAGATACGTGGCTCCCTTCGGTGCGGTCACCTTGTCCTTGCGGTCGGCGGGCACATGGATCTCGGCGCTCGCCCCGACCGGCACCTTCACCGTCAGCCGCAGGTCACGGCCGACCTTGGACCATGCCACCGAGGCCGGACCGCGCACCGTACGGATCGACGTACGCGCCCAGCTGACCCCGGTACGGGCGTCGGGGCGGACGGTGAAGGTGCGGTAGCCGTCGTCGCCGGGGCGCAGGCCCGCCACGTTCTCGTACAGCCACTGGGCGACGGTGCCCTGGAAATAGTGGTCGCGCGAGCGGGAGTCGAGCTGCCACATCTCCCACATGGTGTCGGCGCCGTTGTCGAACCAGTAGCCCCAGCTCGGGTAGGTGCGCCGGGTGGCGATGGCGTGGGCGATGTCGGGATGGCCGTGCGCGCACAGCACGCGCAGCAGCACGCTGGTGCCGAGCGCACCGGTGTTGAGGTGGTTGCCGCGTTCGGTGATGTCGGCGACGAGGCTGTCCACGACGGAGGCGCGGGCCCCGGCGGGGACCAGGCCGAAGGCGAGCGGGATCGCGTTGGAGGTCTGCCGGTAGTCCGGGTCCTTGGCGGTGCTGTAGTGCCCGGCGTCGTTGAGGAATTCAGCGTTCAGGGCGTCCCTGAGCCCGGCCGCCGCCGTACGGTAGCGCCCGGCCACCTCGTCGTGGCCCAGTAGTTCGCCCATTTCGGCGGTGCCCACGAGCGCGCGGTACAGATAGGCGGTGGCCGTCAGACGGGTGTCCTCGGGCGGGTTGCCGCCGTAGCCGGGCGGCAGGTAGTCGCCGAGGGCGGTGATCGCGAGGCCGTTCACGAGACGGTCCAGCTCCCAGTCCAGATAGCGGGTGACGACCGGCCAGTGCTGCCGGGCGATCCGGTCGTCGCCGTACACCCGGTACATCTCACGGACCAGGAACGGGTAGACGGTGGTCCACTCGGGTGACGGGCCGAGGTCGCCGTAGCCCCAGCCGCCGCTCGGGACGATCACCGGCAGCTGTCCGTCAGGGTTCTGACTGTCCCTCAGGTCATCCAGCCACTTGCCGAGGAAGCGGTGGACGCCGAAGCCGTACGCGAGGGTGGGCGCGCCGAGCTGCGCGTCGCCCGTCCAGCCGTTCTTCTCGTACATGGGGGTGTCGGTCGGGATGCCGTGCAGATTGTTCAGGAGGGTGCGGCGCATGGCCTTGTCGAGCGTCTCGTAGAAGGGCTCGGAGCAGGAGAAGGCGCTGACCTCGTCGACCTTGGTGTGGACGGTCCGGCCGAGCACGTCGGACGGTTCGGGGCGGGCGGGCAGGCCCTCGATCTGAACGTAGCGGAAGCCCTTGTACGAGAACGACGGCTCCCAGACCTCGGCCTTCCCGCCGCCCGCGCAGATGTACTCGTCGCGCTGGAAGCGGCCGGGGACATGTCCGGTCTCGGCGTGGACGCTGCCGTCGTCCTTGAGTTTCTCGCCGTGGACGAGCGAAACGACGGTGCCCGCAGGCGCTTTGACGGTCAGTCGGGTCCAGCCGGCGGTGGTGCGGCCCATGTCGACCACGTAGACGCCGGCGCGCAGTTCGCTGATCTCGGTGGGGGTGATGGTGTCGATGATCTCGATGGGGTCGTGCGGCTGGGCGCGCAGGGCGCCCTTCGGCGCCTGCTGGGCGCCCGGGGCTCGCCACGCGCGGTCGTCGAAGCCCGGTCGGGTCCAGTCGGCCGGGGCCCGGCGGGCGTCGTACGTCTCGCCGGCGTAGAGGGAGTTGGTGAGGGTGGGGCCCTCGGTCATGCGCCAGTCGGTGTCGGAGACGACGGTGGTGCGGGTGCCGTCCGGGTGTTCGGCCTCCAGGCGGCACAGCAGGCGGGGCTCGCCGTGCCACGGCGGCCGGTGCCAGTTCCAGACGTTGGGGGTGGTCATGCCGTAGAAGCCGCGGCCCAGGGTGACGCCGATGGCGTTGTCGCCCCGGCGCAGCAGGGACGTCACGTCGTGCACGGCGTACATGACGGTCTCGTCGTAGTCGGTGAAGGCGGGGTCGAGCACCTGCTCGCCGACGGGTTGACCGTTCAACTCCGCGACGTAGTAGGCGAGTCCGCTGATGTAGAGGCGGGCACGGGTGACCGGCCCCCGTACGGCGAACTCGCGGCGCAGCAGGGGCGCGGGCGCCTCGGGCCGGGAGACCGAGACGCCGTCGCCCCAGGGGCCTTCGCCGTAGGGGGCGAGAACGGTGGCGGGAGCCCAGCCGCTGTCGTCGAAGCTCGTTTGCTGCCAGCCCTGTTGTTCGGTCCCGGAGGTCAGCCAGTCGTCGGAGGTGACGAGTTCACGGGTCTGCCCGTCGGTGGTCTCGACGACGAGACGGGCGATGAATCCGCCCGGATTGACGGAGGCTCCCCCGCGGTTGGTGGCCACCGCCGCGAGGACGACGCGCTCTCCGGCCGCCTTGACGGCTTCGGTGACATCGGCGGTCCTGCCAGTGCGCCAGCCGTCCTGCTGTTCGGGCGCGTGTGCCACCTGTGCGCCGCCGAGGTGGAGGGTGAAGTCGTCGTCGGCGGTGGCGACGAAGGTCGCGCTCGCGATTCCGGCGCCGGCGGGGAGGCCGAGGCCGGCGCGGAACCAGCGCGGTCCGGCGGGGGCGTCGCCGGTGGTCGCGCCTTCGGTCCAGATCCAGGAGGCGCCTTCGAGGGTGAGGGGATCGGCGCCGGCGTCCGCGCCGATCCATGTGGCGCCCCACTTCTCGTCGCCGAGTGCGGTCTCCCACCAGCCGGCCGTACTCCAGGCCGAGACGTCGCCGGAGCCGTCCCAGACGCGGACCTGCCAGTGGCAGCGGGTACGGGGCGGCAGCGCGGGACCGGCGTAGGGGACGGCGACGCCGCGCCCGGAGGTCACCTTGCCGGTGTCCCAGAGGAGTTGGCGCCCTCCTGCGAGGTCGCGCGGGTCGGTGGCTGCCCTGATCTGGTACGAGCGCTGCTGGGCGCCGTGGCCGTCGGCCGTCAGCTCCCAGGAGAGAAGAGGGGTGGGGTTGTCAGTGCCGAGGACGTGTTCCGCGTACTCCACCTTTGCGGCGACGACGCGCAACCCGCCGCCGTGCGAGGGCCCGTGGCCCTTCGCGGGGGTGGCGGCCGAGGCCACCGGGCCCGCGGCGAGAGAGACGATTCCGGCGCCGGCGCCCACCACGGAAGTGCCCAGGAGACCTCTGCGTGTCCAGCCCATGCCCATGCCAGCCCCTTTGATTGAATCGTTTCATGTCCCGTGTCAAGAATCGTAGGGCCGATCCGGGAGGGCTCACAAGAGGTGCGCGAGGCGCCGGGCGGAACGCCTGCCGCGACTCCGCTTCTTGCTGCGATCAGGGAGACTTTTGCGGCGGAGGGTCGGTCGGCGGGACCGCGAACTACCGCCGCGATCAACGAGGTTGACTGGATCCCGGAACAACCCTGAGCCCAACTTGCGCATATATGACAGGGAAAGACCCGCGTATGGCGCACATGGATTCTGACCAATCATCCATTTCTTGCGCAGATTCATAGACTTCCTGCGGAACCACTCCTAGCCTTTTCGCGTCCGCAGAGTCCCCACGAGCCGCAAGGACGTATGTCTGTGACACCTCCCCCGAGACGCCGCCTGCTCCGCCGCGGCATATCCGCCTCACTCTCCGCCTCCCTGGCTCTCGCGACGGCGGTGGCCGGGACGGCCGCCGTCGTCGTCATGTCCGCCGCCCCGGCAGCCGTCGCCGCCGGAGTACCCGCCCCCTCCCCCGTCGGCATCCCCGGCCGAGGTGCCACCGTGCCCTTCGTGGAGCACGAGGCCGAGTACGCCGCTACCAACGGCACCCTGATAGGCCCCAACCGGCTGTACGGATCGCTTCCCTCGGAGGCCTCCGGACGGCAGGCCGTGACGCTCGACGCGGTCGGTGAGTACGTGGAGTTCACCCTCACCAAGCCGGCCAACGCCATGACCTTCCGCTACTCGCTGCCCGACAACTCCGCGGGGACCGGCCGGGACGCCGGGATCGACGTGCGGGTCAACGGCAGCCAGCTCAAGAACGTGCCGGTGACCTCCAAGTACGGCTGGTACTACGGCGGTTACCCGTTCAACAACAACCCCGGCGACACCAACCCCCACCACTTCTACGACGAGACGCGCACCATGTTCGGCTCCACCCTGGCGACCGGTACCAAGGTCCGGCTCCAGGTGTCGTCGACCGCGCAGTCACCGACGTTCACCATCGACCTCGCCGACTTCGAGCAGGTGGCCGCTCCGATCGGCAAGCCCTCGGGCGCACTCGACGTGGTGGCCGACTTCGGCGCAGACCCGACGGGCGCCGCCGACTCGACCGCCAAGTTCCAGGCGGCGGTCGCCGCCGGGCAGGCGCAGAACAGAACCGTCTACATCCCGCAGGGCAACTTCGAGATCCGCGACCACATCGTGGTCGACAGGGTGACGCTGGCCGGGGCCGGACCCTGGTACAGCGTCCTGAAGGGCCGGCACCCCACCGACCGCAGCAAGGCGGTCGGCGTCTACGGCAAGTACGCGAACCAGGGCGGCAGCAGCAACGTCACCCTCAAGGACTTCGCCATCATCGGCGACATCCGTGAGCGCGTGGACAACGACCAGGTCAACGCCATCGGTGGCGCGCTGTCCGACTCCGTCATCGACAACATCTGGATGCAGCACACCAAGTGCGGTGCCTGGGTGGACGGTCCGATGAACAACCTCACCATCAAGAACAGCCGCATCCTGGACCAGACGGCCGACGGCGTGAACTTCCACTACGGCGTCACCAACTCCACCGTCACCAACACCTTCGTGCGCAACACCGGTGACGACGGTCTGGCGATGTGGGCGGAGAACATCCCCAACGTCAACAACAAATTCACGTTCAACACGGTGATCCTGCCGATCCTGGCGAACAACATCGTCACCTACGGCGGCAAGGACATCACCATCTCCGACAACGTCATGTCGGACACCATCACCAACGGCGGCGGCCTGCACATCGCCAACCGCTATCCAGGTGTCAACTCCGGTCAGGGTACGGCGGTCTCGGGCACCCACACCGCCACACGCAACACACTGATCCGGGCGGGGAACAACGACTTCAACTGGCAGTTCGGTGTCGGCGCGGTGTGGTTCAGCGGGCTCAACGAACCCATCAACAACGCCACCATCAACATCACCGACACCGAGATACTCGACAGCTCCTACGCCGCGATCCATCTGATCGAGGGCGCGACGAACGGGCTGAACTTCAAGAACATCAAGATCGACGGCGCCGGTACCTACGCGCTCCAGATCCAGGCACCGGGCAGGGCGACCTTCGAGAACGTGAAGGCCACCAACATCGCCCAGTCCAACAAGATCCACAACTGTGTGGGCGCCGGATTCCAGATCACCCAGGTCGGCAGCGGAAACTCCGGCTGGTACTCCAACCCGCCGGCCTGCACCGGTGTGTGGCCCGCACCGCAGTGGACCAACGGCGGTGTGCCCGGCGGGCCGGTGGACCCCGAGGACCCGACGGACCCGCCGACCGACCCGCCGGGTGACGAGGGCAACCTCGCCGAGGGCCGTCCGGTCACCGCGACCGGCCAGGCTCAGACGTACGGCCCCGGTAACGCCGTGGACGGCAATGCCAACACCTACTGGGAGAGCACCAACAACGCCTTCCCGCAGTCCATCACCGTGGATCTCGGCTCGGCGAAGAATGTCGACCGGCTGGTGCTGAAGCTTCCGCCTGCTGCGGCGTGGCAGACCCGTACGCAGACACTCAGCGTCTCGGGCAGCACCAACAACTCGACCTACACCTCACTCAAGGCATCGGCGGGCGTCACCTTCAACCCGTCGAGCGCCAACACCGCCACCGTCGACCTACCCGGCACATCGACCCGGTACGTACGGGTGACCGTGACCGGCAACACGGGCTGGCCGGCCGCGCAGCTCTCCGAACTGGAGGTCTACGCGGACTGATCCGACGCGGTGCGGTGCGCCGGCCCGACCGGCGCGCCGCACCGTCCCCCGCTCCGGCCAGGCTCCACTCCCTCGTTCAGATCATGTACGTGTCGAGCCGCCCGCACATCCCGAACTTGCCGTGGGCCTCGGGCAGTCGGGCGTGCACGCGCGCGTCGGCGAGATGCGACGTGTCCCCCTCGGCGAGCCGGCCGAGCTGGGCGCCGGTCTGCCGCGCGGCCTGCGCCGCGCCGGACTCCCAGCGTGCCCGCCAGTCGTCCAGCCTCGGGCGTACCAGCGCCCCGGCCGCCCGGTGGAAGTCCAGCAGCGGCTTCTCGTCCCCGGCGTCCCAGGCCGCGCGCAGCGCCGCGAACCCCTCGACCGCCAGATCCCGCCGGCGCCGTGCGAACGCCGCCTGCTCCGTCTCGGTGCCCTCGGGGATCCGTACGAAGCGGCCGTACGTCTGTGGGTCGGTCAGATGCTCCGGCGGCAGGGTCAGTACGGCGTCCCCGGCCTCGGGCAGCCCGTTGTTCTGCATCAGTACGACGATGCGCAGGCTGTCCTCGTTGACGAGCCGGTGAATGGTGCCCGGGGTGAACCACACCAGTGCGCCCGGCTCCAGCGGGGTGCTCTCGAACCCTTCGGCCGTGAGGGTCTGCACGGCGCCCCGGCCGGCGGTCACCACATACCCCTCGGAGCACGTCAGATGCAGATGCGGGGTGCCACCGTGGAGACCGTCGGCGGCCTCCCAGTCGTAGACGGTCAGATGTGAGACGGCGACGGCGCCGGGCAGCCCGGCGAAGCCTGAGGCCCTGACTGTCTCCGTGCCCGTGTGTGCGGATGAGCCGGTGCTGTACGTCGTCAACACTCCCCCTCCGGGGCCAGGCGAGTAAGCGCTTTCTGTCAGAACGTAGGTCCGCCCTGTGCCCCTGTCAACGGCGGGTAGCGCGGGTTGGGCGGGAGGGCGGGAGGGGACGCACGGTGGAGATCACGCATGTGGGATCCTCAACTCGCCCTGGGC
This sequence comes from Streptomyces sp. NPDC051217, assembly GCF_044455465.1. Lineage (NCBI taxonomy): Bacteria > Bacillati > Actinomycetota > Actinomycetes > Kitasatosporales > Streptomycetaceae > Streptomyces > Streptomyces sp. NPDC051217. Next base: position 738,049 of record NZ_JBITEV010000001.1, on the reverse strand, counting down.
GATAGGCTTTCGCGACGACCGAAGCACCATGCGAGGAACCACCGCCATCTCGGGGGCGTCCCCCCATGAGGTGTCGCGGCGAGGTGGGCCGCCGGGCCGTACGACGGCGCACGTTCACGGGGAACACCCGATTCAGGGGGAAACAGGGTTGGCACAGGTATCACCCAGCACGGCGCAGGCGGACCCGGAGCAGAAGAAACTGGCGGCGGAGCTGAGGACTCTCGCCGCCGAGCCCGCCTTCGAACTGCGCAGTGCTGAACTCATCGACCTCGCGAAAGACCTGGAGCAGCACAAGCGCCTCGACCGCTGGGCCGACGTGGACCTGGTGGGGTCCTACGTACGCCCGGAGAGTCTGGCCCAGGCACCACCGTCCCGCCGCGCACCTCTCCACACACAGATCCGGACCACACTGGCGGCCAAGTCCGGCGCCAAGGCGCTCGTACGGACGGTGCGCGACGAGATACGCCAACGTCCCGTCCGCGAGGGCTCCTTGGAAGCCCTGCTGGGTGTTCTGGTGTTCGTCCCGCTGCTCATCACCTGGTTCGGACTGCGGGAGGCGGTGCGCGCCTACGGCGAGTTGAGCCAGGAGAATCCCAAGGAAGCGACCCGGCCGTTCCTCCAGCTGTGGCAGACGGGCTTCGGCGGGCATCTCTCCTCGTCGGGCCGGTTCGAGAACGTGGCGCTGATGGCGGTCGTGCTGATCAGCCTGCTGGTGGTGCTCTCGGTGTGGCACGCCCGCGCGCGCTCGCGCGCCGACCGGGCGGAGGCGAAGCTGAACGGGGAGCAGGAGTATCTGCTCGGCCGGCTGGCGTCCCTGCTCACCCGGATCCAGCTGACGCTCGTGCCTCATCGCGCCGCGTCTCCGCAGCAGTTCACGGCCGGTCTCAGCAAGGCCGCCACCCGGATGGAGTCGCTGGCGTCCCGCGCCGACCGCAGTCACCACTCTCTGGTCACCTCGGCCAAGGCGCTGGAGGACGCGACCACCTCGCTGGAGAACGCCGCCCTCGCGCTGACCGGCGAGCTGCCGAAGCTCGGCACGGTGGCGGACCGTATCGAGTCCGCCGTACGGGGCGGTCAGGCGGCGACCATGCAGGCGGGCGCCGAGAACCAGGCCGCGGCCGGCCGGATCGCCGACCGCATCAAGTCCGCGGGCGACACGGTGGAGTCGTCGCTCAAGGCGCTCGCCGCCGCGCAGCAGACGCTGGCCACGAAATCGGAGACGGTGGCGCAGGCCACCGAGCGCGCCTCGCAGGCACTGGTGGACAGTGCCGGACGTACGAACGAAGCCGTCGACGGGATGCGGGAGGCCACCGAGCGCTGGGACGCCGCCGCGGCCCACTGGCAGGACGCGGCCGCCCGGTTGGACACCGGGCTGCGCGGGCTGGCGGTGCCCCGGGCCGAGTCCGGGATGTCGCCCGACCCGGGCTCCGGCCCTGGTTCCGGCCCGGCTCCGGACCCGGCGCCCGACTCGTCCGCCGCGCCGACGCTTCCGGGCGGGAGCGCGTACGGGGCGGGTTTCGAGTACGACACACCCACGGAACGGCTCTTGCTGACGGGCGCGAACGGCGGAGCGAACGGCGGGACGAACGGCGGGACGAACGGAAGTTCCAACGGCGGGGCGGGGGCCATCCCTGACACGCCGACCACGCCCGGCATCCCCCAGCAGGGTTCGGCGCGTCCGCCGTATCCGCCGCAGGACGAGGTGGGCCCGTGAGCCGTCCCGTACGCCGGGTGGGCCAACTGGCCGGACGGGTACGGCGCGGCGGGCGGCCCGGCGTCGTCATGCTGGCCGGCTGGCTTTTCGCCGACCTGGTACTGGTGCTCGCCCTGGTGTCGATGGCGGACCGGCCGGACCCGCTGGCCGCCCGCGCCGCCGGCACACCGACACCGTCGCGCTCCGCCTCGCCCTCACCCTCGCCGACCCCGTCCCCGGTCGGGCCGAGGTCGGTGGAGCTGAAGCCGCAGCAGATCCGGGTGAAGGGCGGCGAGACCAAGGACATCGTCTCCCAGATCAACAAGGGCACGAAGAAGTGGCCGGGGCGGACCGCCGCGCTGGTCCTGACCTTCGGTGGCAGCCAGGGCGGCACGGAGTACGCGCACCGGGTCAACTCACTGCTCGACAAGGCCCGTCCGCGGATGTTCTCCAAGAAGACGGCGACGGACGACTTCCACGATCTCGGCGAGCCCGCGAACACCGCGATCATCCGGATCTACTTCTACACCTCGCCCCGCTGAACCAGGGCGGCCCAGGGCCGGTGTGCGGGCCGGCCCCGGAGCCGCGACGAACGAGAGGACCCACGGCGTGGAGCGGTGGCGGCCCGGTGCACGGGCGGAAGGCACGAACGGTGGTACGGACGGACGGCGGCTGCCGCTGCCCGTCCTGCCGCAGTTCCCCGGTATGCGGGGCTTCGCCGACCTGGACTCGGTGATCGGCCGGCTGGGGTTCCGGCATGCCGCCGATCTGCTGCGGGGGCCGGCCGTGGAAGCCGGCACGAGCCCGTTCGCGACCCTGCCGAAGGCCACGACGGACGACGGGTTCCGGATCCTGGACGGCCTGTGGTTCCCCGCCAGGGGACGTGCGTGGACGCGGGTGGACCTGCGCCACATCCGGGAGACGGCCGAGCGCTGGCGCACCTCGACCGATCCGCGCGCCGGTACGGCCGCGGCCCTGATGGACACCATGGAGACGGTCGTCCGCGACGATCCGATGGGGCCGCGCCGCATCGTGCTCTGGCAGGTGTGCCGCGAGCTGAAGGACAGGGCCGGGGGGCCGACGGCGGAGGCGGCGGAGGCGCTCGGGGTGCACAGCACGGACGCCGCCGCGCTGGCGTCCGCCGTCGCGGCGGGCTTTCCGGGCAAGGGGCCGGCCCGCGAGGCGGCCGAGTCGATCAACGAGGTGTGGCCCGGTGCCCGGCTGCGGGAGGCCCTGCGGATCGCCGACCTCCTCCCGGCGCACCCCACCGACCATGTGCTCGCGAACTTCCGGACCCGTCTGAACGACCGGGCCGCGGCCGTGGACCGGCTGATGGCCGAGGCGCGGCGGCTCGGGACGCTCGGCGAGCTGCGCGCGGCGGCGGTCTCCTGGCTCGCGGCGGTACGGCGGGCGGCCGACGACGAGCAGGCGATGGCGGGCCTGCTCGGCGCCGCCACGCTGCTCGCGGACGAGCGGCATTCCCCCGACGCGCGGGAGCCTGTCGATTCGGCGCTGCGGGTGACCGTCGAGCGGCGGGCCGTCACGCTCAGATGGACGGCCGCACGGCTGCCGCGTGACACCGACCGGCTCGGGCCCGTCTTTCGGATCAGGCCGGTTCAGGGAGCGCCCGCCGCGGCGGCGGCTGATGTCCCGGTTGGTGCCGTGGATCGGGAGGCGGAGGAGGGAGGCATGGCGGAGCCACGCCGACCGACGACGACGGAGGGGGCACCTCCGGCAAGATCCGAACGACACGCCCTGGGCGGACCGGTGTCGTACCGGGTGTTCCGGTTCGTGGACGGGGCGCCCGAGCAGACCGTCGAGGTGCCGTACACGGACTCCTCGCTCTCGGTGCTCGACCTGGACGCCCCGATCGGCAGGCGGGTGCGGTACGCCGTACTGCCGCTGCGCCGGGGCCAGTTGGCGGGGGTGCCGCGGATCACCGCCGCCGTGCTGCTGGTGCCGGACGTGGAGGAGGTACGCGCGGTGCCGGTGCCCGACGGCGTACGGCTGGAGTGGCGCGCGCATCCGGCGGCCACCGGGTTCAGGGCGGTGCGCTCGATGCCGCGCCGGGCGGGACAGGCGGAGCCCTCCGGGCAGCCGACGGACGGTGTGCCGGTCGACGGGCTGATGGTGCCGGCCGGACGCAAGGGGGTCGTGGACCGCCCGCTGCGGCCTGGAACGTATCTGTACGAGATCTCGTGCGGCTATCCGGCCGTGCCCGATCTGCCGGGCCCCGGCGGGGAGTTGGTGTGGTCGCCGGGGCTGCGGGTCGCGGCGACGGCCGTGGACTGGCCGTCGCCGGTGGAGGACGTCACCGTACAGCGCCTCGAAGACGGCACCGTGACCATCGACTGGCGTCCGCCGGCGCGCGGGAACGGCCGTCTGGTGGAGTGGCCGGGTCTGCCCACGGCCACGGGTGACGATGTGTCAGGTACCCCGGCCGCGCTGTCGGCGCCGGGTGAGGGCCCGGTGAGCGTGGTGCCCGAGGTGCGCTCCCGCGTCCGGATGACACCGGTCAGTGTCCTCGGTGACAGGGCGGTGGCCGGGTCGAGCGTGCTGGTGGAACGGCCGGGCGCGGTCGAGGACTTGACGGCCCGTCGAACCCTGCCGGGCACGGCGGAGCTGCGGTTCCGCTGGCCCGAGCCCGCGGTCCTGGTCCTGGTGGTGTGGGAGCAGGAGGGGCGGCGGCAGGAGATGCGGGTGGCGCGCAGCCGCTATCTGGCGGACCAGCGCGTGGAGATCCCGCTGAACGGCCGCCCCTGCCGCGTCGAGGTGAGCGCGGTGCCCCGCCCGGACGCCGTCTCCATCCCCGCGGTCCCGGCGACGACGTCCCTGCCGCATCTGCCCGAGCCGCCGCCTCAGCCGCCCAGGAGCAGCCGCGGCCTGGCACTGCTGTCGTTCCCGTGGACGCCGTGGAGCAGCGGGGGCGCGCCCCGTGGCCGCCCGTGGTGGCGCCGCTGGCTGCCCCGGGCGTAGAAGGGCTGAGCCTTCGAGGCCCGGCGGCCGTGGTACCGACCGGCGACGTCGGGCAGGGCCTGTGCCAAGGGCCCCTCGGCGACGGGTGGCGCGCGGCCACCCGTCGCGCTGTCAGGCGTGCACCTCCGCCTCCGTGCCGCCGCCGAACTCCAGCAGCAGCCCGGGGCGCAGTGCCACGGTGCGCCCGGGGCCGACCTCCTGGACCGTGCCGTCGTCACGGCGGACCGTCCACCGGAGGGCCGAACGGTTGGTGAGCCCGAACCGCCCACGCTGCTGCGGGTGTTCGGTCATCTCCCCCACCACGGCGGTGAAGTCGTGCCGCTCGGGGTCGTCCACCAGATGGTGGGCGTACACCCGCGCCTGCGGATCGAGCCGGATACCCCGGCGGGTACGCAGGGCGCCCCGGCCCGTGACGACTTCGAGCTTCGGGGGCAGCAGGACCGCGTTGCCGCACTTCCAACAGTCGGGGGCCGGGCCGTCGGGCTGGGTCATGTTCTGCCGGCCGCAGGACGCGCAGACGGTGATCGCGTCGAGCACCCGGCTCAGCGCGTCCCGCCACTGCGACTCGCGGACCCGCGTCGACGGCGTGTTGAGCCCCCGGGTGAAGGTCTGCACGAACAGGTCCCGCAGGATCTTCGGCAGCGCGCCCCACGTCGCGATGACGGTCGGGTGCTCGCCGGGCACGGGCCTGTTGCTCGTGTCGGCGGGGTCGTAGATGAACAGCGGGTGGGTGCCGTACATCTTGCGCTTGGCCGCCTCGTCCATGCAGCGGATCTTCAACGCCTGTGCGCCGTCGAGCGGGTGATGGTTCATCAGGAGCAGGAAGAGGAGCACGGCGAGCGAGTGCAGGTCGGACTGGATGCCGGGCTGCGCGCCCTTGTCGCCGCGCACCAGTTCGGGGGCCATGAAGTCCATCGTCCCGGCTACGGCGGCGGCTTCGCCGTCCACCACGGCGTTGTCGTTGTCGCACACCAGCACATCGCCGGTGGTCGGGTCGAAGAAGATGTTGCCCCAGTTGATGTCACGGTAGGCGATGCCCTTGGAGTGCAGGGTGAAGTACGCCTCGACGGTGTGCAGCGCGGCGGCGACGAGCGTACGCAGCGTGGTCGCCGCCACCGATGCGTCACGGCGGAAGAGGGCGGGCAGGTCGTGGAAGCGCTGGGGCCGTACGTCCATCAGATAGCCGAAGCCCGGGTACGAGGCCGACGGGTCCATCACGACCGTCTGCGGCCACAGGAACCGGTCGTCGCCCCAGCCGTGGTGGATGAGTCCTTCGAGGATCTGCCGCTGCCTGGCGTCGGCCAATTGCGGGTAGTACCACTTCACGGCCCGGTCGCCGTGCGGCGTCCGCACCCGGTAGACCTCGCCCTGGCCACCCGAGCCGAAGAGCTCGGCGACGGTGACCTGCTCCCCGGCCTCGGTGACCAGGGTCTGTCCGGCTGCGAGCATGCCGTTCGCCATGCTGTACCTCTCTGCTTCAGTGCGAGTCCGCGTCGTCGGTGCGTGTCCACGTCCGCGTGCGCGTGCGTCGTCGGTGCCTGTGTGCGTCGGTGCCTGTGTGCGTCGGTACGTGTGCGCGTCGGTACGTGCGTGCGTCAGTACGAGTCGTCGTTGTCGGGGGCGGGGCGGGCGGGGGTGCGGCCGATCGCCGGGAAGGCGCCCGCCAGCGTCGCGTCGTCCCCGGAGTACTTCGCCGCGTGACCCAGCCAGTCGGGGAGTTGGGCCTGGACGGCCGCGACGCCGTGCGACGCGGCGCGCGAGCGCACCCCGCTGGCGAAGGCCAGGAAACCCTCGTGGTCCGCGAAGCTCTTGGAGAGTCCGTCGGTCGAGATCAGCACGCCCGGCGGCGGGCCGCCGCCGGTCAGCGGCTGCCAGTGCAGCCGCGCCTTGCGCCAGGCTTCGGGCTCGCAGAGTGATTCGGTCTCGTCGCCCATGTCGGGGCCGGTGTACAGCGGCATGTGGGTCGTGCCGTCCTCGTCGACGAGGACGATGTCACCGTCTCCCAACTGCCAGCAGACCAGCAGTCGTTCGGTGAGGACGGCGCCGATCAGCGTGCTGCCGTAGACGGCGAGGTCGGCCGCCGGCGCGGATCCCGCGGCGGATCCCGCGGCCGTACTGCTCGACGTGGTGTTTCCGCCGTGCGCAGGGGAGTTGGCCTCGTGCATCAGGACGCGGCGGCGCCAGGCGTGCACGATCTGCTGCGGGAGCGTACGGGCCTCGGCGAGCAGCCGGGGCAGGTTCGCCGCGTCGTCCCCGCGCCGTACGACCTCCTGCGCGTACACCCGGGCGCAGGAGGTGAACTTCTCCACGGCCCAGCGTGCGCCCATCTCACTGCGGAAGTGCGCGCGCGACCCGTGGCCGTCGGCGACGGCCAGCACGACAGCACGGCCGCCCGCCGTGACGAGGGCCCGGCCCCGGTCCTGGCTGAACTTCTTGGCGACCCCTTTGACTCCCCCGTCGAGGAGCTCCCACGCCACGCTGGATGTCCCGGTGGCGTTCACCAGATGTCGGTCTCGTCCTTGGTCAGCGGCACGACGGGCGAGACGTTCACGGGTGCGGCGTCCTCGATCTTCGGCGCCGACGCCTCCTTCACCACCGCGGTGGACATCCAGCGGATCGCGGCGGCCAACTGGCGCGGGTTCTTGGCGAGCAGCGGTTCGAGTTCGGGATTGCCCAGGAACTCCTTGAGCATGCTCTTGTCCGCGTCGTCGCCGATCGCGACCGCGACACGTACGGCGCGCTTGCCCCACGGCGTGTCGTCGATGGCGCGCAGTCCGGAGCGCCAGTCGTCGGTCGGCTGGCCGTCGGAGACGAGGGCCAGGACGGGCGGCAGGGCGCGCTGCGGCATCGGCGGGGTCTGGAGCGCGGCGGCGGCCATCCGGAAGGCGGCGCCCATGTCCGTGGCACCGTAGGTGTGCACGTCGTCCCAGGTGAACCGGTCCACCGGGGTGGGCTCCTCGATGTGCCAACTCGCCCCGCTGGCAAAGGAGATGGCACGGACGACCAGTGAGGCGGCCGGGTTGGACTGGGCGGCCTGCTGCATCTCCGGAATGGCCTCACGGATGGCGAAGTTCAACTCGCCGATCTTGCCGTTCACTCCCATGGAGCCCGAGCAGTCGAGCATCCAGATGAAGTGTGCCGGGCGGCTGGCCATGCTGCCGCCGGGCACGTCGAGAATGATGGTCACGCTGGTCCTCTCCCCCGAGGCGTCCCGTTCGCGCACGCCTGGTTCTGCCTGTGTGGTGCGTCGGGTGGTGATGTGTGCGGTGTTGTGGTGGCGCTGAAAGCCTAGGCCGAAAGCCTAGTTGAGGGCGCCCGGGTAAGTGTGCTGAGCAGGGATATTGAGCGCCGTCCGGTCAGCGCGGTGGATGCGACGGTGAGTACCCCGGTGGGTACTTGGGCGGGAGCGGGGGCAGCTCGCCGGACGGCGGCGACGGTGGTGGCTGGCCGGGGACATGTGAGGTGGGCGGGCGGCCGGGCTGTCCGGGGCGAGGACCGGGCCCGTGCCCGTGGCCCGGGCCCTGCCCCCCTTGCCCCTGGCCTTGTCCCGGTGGGTACGAGGCGGGGGCACCCGGGATCTGTGTGTCCCGGCTGCCGCCGGCGGCCATGCGGTGCGACCAGCGCAGCCAGCTCTGGAGCCAGTTGTTCGACCGCCCCACCAGACGGGTGGCGACGGCGCCGCGCTGCTCGTCGCTCATCCGGCGAAGCACCACACCGATGGTCTGCCGGAGCAGTTCGTCGACCATCGCGTGCCATTCGCGGGAGGATCTGGTCAGGTCCTTGCGCCACACGTAGAAGAGATCCGCGATGATCTCCGGCTGCGCGGCCATGCGGCCGATCCTGGCATCGTCGGCGAAGTCGGCCTGAACGGCGGCCCGGTAGTGCTGCTGCAACGCCGGTTCGCCGGTGGCGAGGTACGACAGCGCGCCCGACTGGTAGAGCTCTTGCGGCGGGAGGGCGGCGAAGCCGCGCGCCAGCAGGTACTGGACGCCGTCCCACACCGGCCCGTCCACGGGCGAGGCGGCCCGCCGGAGGTCGCCCAGGCTGTCCACGACGTCCCTGGGCGCGCGGCTCGTCCGTGCGAAGTTGTCGGCGGTGACGAGCAGTTGGGCGGTGGCGCGCTCCCGTCCCGTCAGCTCCGGCCGGCGGTGGACCGCCTGGGCGAACTCGACGAGTTCACGGTCGAACCGTCCGGGCGAGGTGAGCCACGCCAGGAACCGCGTGCCGAGATTGGCGGCGAGAACCGCCTCCGCCCCGCAGATGCGGAGGATGGCCGGAAAGTCCGGCCGCTCCGGCTGGCCGGCGCCCCAGACGAGTCCCCACAGGGTCTCCAGAGTCGGCGGGTCGGTCGCGGCCGAGACGGCGGCCCCGGCCGCCGGTTCGGCGAGTTTCGCGAACAGTTCGACCCCGCGCAGGTGGTGCGGCGGCCCGCCCCACCGCACGGCCAGTTCGACCATGCGCACGGAGGGCGGGGCGATGTCGAGATGGGACCGTACCCACTCGCCGTGCGGCGACATCAGCAACTCCCGCAGGAGGTAGCTCCGTCGGCCCGCCGTCTCGACGGCGATCTTCGCGAGGACGCGCCGGTTCAGCCCTTGGTGGCCCACGCTCTTCAGGACGGCGACCGCGTCGGCGCACTCGGGGATGCGGGGCTGGAGCAGAACGCGGACGAGTCTGTTCACCGCGTCCTCGACACCGGGGCCCTGGGGGCCGTGCAGGACGAGCGCGAGATGCAGTGGTCCGGCCCAGGCGGAGACCGGACCGCGCAGTCTGCGCCCGAGGCCCTTGTCGAAGCGGGGTCCGAACTCGGAGCGCAGCGACCGCTGCGCCGCCTCGCCGAGAGGCAGGCCGACGAGCGGGTCGTGCCGGAGCCCGGTGTCCTGGTCCAGCGCGGCGGCGAGCCGCCGTCGGGCGAGGGCGAGCGCCAGCGGGTCGGTGACGCTCTCGGGGCAGTGTTTGCCCAGCTCCTGGCAGACCCGGGTCAACTCCTCGACGGCCGGGGCGCCTTGGGCCGGGTCCTGGGAGGCGGAGGCGAGCGAGGTGACCACGGCGTGCAGGGACTCGCCCTCAAGTGCGGCGAACCCGTCCCCCGACGCCGTTCCCGTCCGCAGGAGTTGGGGCACGAGGGCGGCAAGGTCGAACGGGTCGGCGGCCTCCGCCGTACCCGCCGAGGAGGAACCGGACGAGGAAGCGCCGGACGAGGAGGAGCCGGACGCCGAGGTGCCCGCCGCCGAGGGTACGGCGGCCGGGCCGGGCGGGGCCGCCTGGACCGTCGAGAAGGTGGAGGGCCCCGGTGTCGGCGGCTTCCCCGCCTGCCACAGCGCGGCCGTCAACTCGGCCCAGGGATCGGGGACGTAGGGACTGCCCGGTCCCCCGAGACCGTCGTGGACCCGGTACAGATGCCCGAGGAGCAGCGGATCGTGCCGGTCGAAGGACGAGTCGGGGCCGATTCCGATGATCTGCTGCGGCGCCTCGTGCGGTTCGTCGGCGACGGTGACGAACGTCAGTTCCCTGGCGCGGCGTTCGGGCAGCGACGCGCAGGCGAGGGCGATCCAGCGGACGATCGTCTCCGGGTCCTCCTCGGCGATGACGATCTGCCGGCCCGCGGGGTCGGCCCAGAGGCGTCGTACGTCGGCGAGGAACGGTGCCACGCGCGAGGACTGCTCCTGGGCGAAGCGCACGAGCATCTCGCGGCCGAAGTGTCCTTCCGGGACGGGCAGCGGGTCCCCGTGCTCGTCGGCCGGCCCCGGGGTGTCCCAGGACCGGGAGCGCCACGTGTCGATCGGCCACATACGGTCGAACCCGGCCGCGCCCGCGGGGAGGTGCAGGACCTCGATGAACTGCCGCTGCCTGTCCGGGTCCTCGTCGTCGTCGCGGCCGTTGCAGAGGAGGCTGCCGCCGGCCGGGAGCCGGCTGCAGCTGAGAACCCCGTGCGGCGTCCGGCGATGGGTGAGGGCGATGATCTGCTCGACCTGCGCGAGCAGATCCTCGGAGAGCCCGGCCTCCCCACCCCCCGGCGGCGGCTCGGGCGACCGGAGCGGCCGCAGGCGGACGTTGCCGGTGTCCGGCTCCCGGTCGAGCAGGTAGCTGAGACGGCGGATGAGCATGCCACATTCTGACCAGCCCTCTCACCCGGCCGCAGGCAGTCCGCGAAGTTTGTCCAAGCCGATACCCTTCTCCGCCGCCTGCCCGCCCCGGCCTACTCCTTGACCGCCCCCGAGTTCGCACTCCGTACGAAGTGCCGCTGGAAGGCGAAGAAGAGGACCGCCACCGGGATGGTCGCCAGCAGGGCCGCCGTCAGCTTGAGCGGATACTGCGTCCCGCTGCTGAGGCTGCCGGAGACGAAGGACGCGAGACCGGTCGTCAGCGTCTGGTACTGCGGCGACTGGGTCGCGACCAGGAAGTGCGTGAACTCGTTCCACGATCCCTGGAACGACAGGATCGTCAGGGTGATCAGGGCGGGCTTGGCCATCGGCAGCACCACCGACCAGAAGGTGCGGAAGACACTGGCGCCGTCGATCCGGGCGGCCTCCTCCACCTCCTTGGGGATGGAGAGGAAGAACTGCCGCATGATGAACACCCCGGCCGCGTCCACGAGGAGGGGGACGATCATGCCGGCGTACGTGTCGAAGATGCCCAGCTGGTTGAGGACGAGGAACTTCGGGATCAGCAGCACCACGCCGGGAACCGACATCACCGTCAGCAGCCCGTTGAAGAGCAGGTTGCGTCCGCGGAAGTCGAGCCGGGCCAGCGCGTAGCCGGCGAGCGAGTCGAAGAAGACCCGGCCCGCGGTGATGAAGAGGGTGACGAGGACCGAGTTGCCCAGCCAGGTGCTGAACGGCACGGCGTCCCCGGCGTTCCCGAGCCCGAACAGCCGCCGGTAGGACTCCAGCGAGAAGGGGTTCGGCAGCAGGGACAGCGGATTGGCGGCCGCGTCCGGATCGGTCTTGAACGACGTCACGATCTGGATGGCGAACGGCAGCAGATACAGCAGCCCGACGCCCGTGAGCAGCAGATAGAGCGCGATGAGCAGGATCCGCCGGCCGGCCCCGCGCGGCGCGCGCGGCCCCGCGGGAGAGCCGCTGGTGGCCCGGGGCGCCCAGGTCCCGCGCTTCGTCGGCGTCACCCGGCTCATCGGGGTCGGCATGGTCGGCGGCGTACTCATGAAGCCCTCCGGCGTACGGCCCCGAAGCGCCTGCCCGCTCGGACCCGCTTGTCGCGGTCGCGCAGCAGCACACGCTGGATGAGGGTCATCACCATGATGATCGCCAGCAGGATGAAGGCGATGGCCGCGGCTCGGCCGTATTCGGAGTCCTGGAATCCCGCGGTGTAGGAGAGGAAGGCGGGGGTGAGGGTGGTGTTGCCCGGGGCGCCCTGGCTCATCACGTACACGGCGTCGAAGATCTGCCAGCTGCCGATCAGTCCGAGCGTGACCACCAGGAAGATCACCGGCCGGAGCGCGGGGATGGTGACGTTGCGGAACGACTGCCAGCGGTTGGCGCCGTCCAGCAGGGCGGCCTCCTCCAGCTCGGCGGGCACGTCCTGCAACGCGGCGAGGAAGATCAGCATGTAGGTGCCGGACGACGTCCAGACGATCAGCGTGATGACGGTGCACATCGCGATGGACGGGCCGGACAGCCAGTCCCACCAGGAGAGTCCGAGGAAGCCGTTGGACGCGAGCGCCGCGGTCGGCTTGTCGGGGTCGACGATGCCGAGGCCGCCGAGGACCGTCCAGACGAGGCCGTTGGCGTCGGTGAACCACTTGGGTCCGGTGATGCCGACCCACTTCAGCAGCGCGTTGACGGCGCCGCTGCCCTGGAACAGGAAGAGGAAGACGGTGGAGATGGCGATGGAGCTGGTCACCGAGGGGAAGTAGAAGATCGTCCGGAAGAGGCTCGTGCCCTTGACCCGGCGGCTGTTGACGGCCACGGCGAGCGCGAGGGCGAGGATCGTCTGGAGCGGCACGGCCAGCAGGACGAAGTAGAGGTTGTTGCGGACCGAGGTCATGAACAGCGTGCGGTCGAGGCCGTCGGTGGTCAGGACGTTGGAGTAGTTGTCGGTCCCGACGAAGTCGGCGGCGCCGGTGAAGGGGTTGGACTGCCCGTCCCAGTTCAGCAGGCTGACCCACAGGGCCATCCCGATGGGCAGCAGCAGGAACAGTCCGAGGACCAGCACCATCGGGCTCACGAAGAGCCAGCCCCACAGTCCCTGCCGGCCCTTGATGCCGGACGCGGAGCCGCGGCCGGGGCGCCTGCCCTTGGCCCCGGTACTTCCGTCGCCTCCGGCCGGGGAGGGCGGCGCCGCGACAGTACCGCTGCCGCTGCCGTACTGACTCATGCTCTTTCTCTCTCCTCCCGCACCCGCCGGGGACCGTCCGCCCCGGCGGGTGTCGTACACCGTGGGACCTGTCCGTCAGCCGTCGCTCTTGAGGACCTGTTCACCGTTGGTCTGCAGGTCGCCGAGGATCTTCTTGGGGTCGGCCTTCGCCAGCCCTGCCAGGTCCGTGTCGAACTGTTCGAGCACCTTGGTGAAGCCGGGCAGTGTGACCGGGCCCTGGGCGTAGGCGGAGCCGTCCACGAACGCCTTGTCCTGCGGGTGCTGCTTCTCGTACGTCGCCAGTGCGCTGGTGCGCGAGGGCATCACGCCGTACGCGTCGGCGAACTCCACCTGCTGCTCGGCGGTGGTGAAGGCCTCGACGCGCCTGAACCCGATCCGTAGCTCCCCGCGTCGCCACCACAAGGAACCGCCGCCATGCCGCTGATGGACCTGCCCCTGGAGGAGCTGCGCGGCTACCTCCCCGACCGGGAGGAGCCGTCGCCAGGGCGGCGGCATCGCGCTGGCCGCGTCGGCGCTGACCGACGGCGTGAGCGCGGCCCTGGTCAACCAGCCCTCGCTGTGCCACTGCCGGCGCGCACTCCAGGTGGTGGAGGGCAACGCGTACCGGGAGATCTGGACGTATCTGCGTACCCACCGGGAATCGGCCGAGCGGGTGTTCACGACGCTGTCCTACTTCGACGGGGTCAACTTCGCGGCGCGCGAGCGCTCCGGCGCTGTTCTCGGCGGCCCTGATGGACGACGTCTGCCCGCCGTCGAGGGTGTTCGCGGCCTACAACCACTGGTCGGGGCCGAAGGACATCCGCGTCTGGCCGTGGAACCGCCACGAGGGCGGCGGCTACTTCCAGGACCTGGAGCAACTGCGTTTCCTGCGCGCGCTGCCGGGGCTCGGCCGCGGCTGAGGAGGCGCCGCCGAGCACGGCGCCAAGGGGTGCTCACCCGCGCCGCGTACAGACGCCACGCACCTACGCCACGCGGAAAAACGCGGGCGGGCCGTCATCTCGCCTTCATCCGGGCGTAGTTGACCGTACGGCCGCCGTACGGGCGCGCGCGTCCTCACCGGTAACGTGTCTTCGATCTCGCGGCCTGAGCGAGGCCGCGACCGGTACGGGGAGACACCTATGCAGACAGCGGCCGAGGACGAGGTCCACGACGAGCTCTTTCCCTTCATCCCCACGCCCGGGGACGGCGGCCGCTGGTCGGCGCCCGCCGATCTGGAGCAGCATCTGTACAGGCTGGTCCGGACCGACAACGCGTACGCGTATCTGCGGGCCCTGGCCATCGAGGGTGTGTACTACCCGGTCGCCGTCGACGAGGCTCGGGCGGCCGGCGAGGGCACGTTCCCGATGCTGACCATGGAGATCCCCGACGGCCGCACCGTGGCGCAGGTCTACACGGCGGGTCTGCTGCCCCGCCCGCACCCTCATCTGGTGTACGAGTACACGACGCTGGGCGCGCTCGCGGGGATACTCCCCGCCGGTGTGGACGTCCTCGCGGTCAACGTGGCCACGCCCTGCGAGCAGTACTTCCCCACCGACGACGAGGAGCGGGAGGTCTGGCTGGACCTGCACCACGAGCTGTTCTCCTCCGACGAGTTGATGGACCGTGTGGTGACCCGGCGCTCCGGTGAACTCCCGACGGGGCCCCTGCTGCACGGTCTGGCCTGCGGCGCGCATCTGTGCTTCACCAACGGGGACGCGTGGAACACCACCTACTGGCACGGCATGGGCTACCGGGGCGAGCGGGAGCGCGTCGCCGACTCGTGGGGTGTCCACGACCGGGAGGACTGGCTCGCCATCGAGGAGCGGCTGCTCGGCCGCGAAGTGAGCGCGTGGTACTGGGACTTCGTACTCGGAGCGCGTACGGCACTGATCGCCGCGCGGGGCAACCGTGTCGATGCCGAACAGTGGCGTGCGTGCGTGGAGGACACACTGCGCGACCAGGCCGCACGGACCGGAACCGCCACGGACGACGGCGAGTTCGCCGACTTCGTGGCGCATCTGCGGGCGCTGGTGGGCAAGGTGCTGCGCTACGAGTCCCGCTTCCGCGCCGACGGGCTCCTGCCGCCCGACGGTGTCGTACGGTCGGTCGCCGCGTGGGACATCGGCCGCGCCTCGAAGATGGCCCGCTGGGGCCTGGGCGCCCGCTACGCCACCGAGTCGGAGACGCTCGCCTCGCTGGAACGCGCGTCGGAAGCGGCGCGGGCGGCGTACAGCTCGTGGGAGGAGTTCTCCGCCGGGTATGTGCTGGGGCGGTGTCTCCACTTCGACGAGGAGGAGTTCGGCCCCTGGTACACGACCGTCCTCGACGCCCACCGGGCGCTGGTGGCGACGCCGGACAGCCCGTGGCGGACGGTGCCGTTCGGGACGGGATGACGGCAGTTGGGTGCCGGGGGCCACTTGTGGCCCCCGGGCGCCGCTTCCGAAGGGGTACGTGAGGTTGCGCCCGGCATGGGAAGACTTGGTGAAACCCGCCGCGCGATGTGGTTGCCGAGGATGACAGCACCCGACACCGAGGAGCTGTCATGCGTCATCCAGGGGCGATTCTCGCCACCGCTCCGCTGCCCCTGGTCCCGTTGACCGCCGCTGCTCACGACCTCCGGCTGGTCCGCTGCCGTTCCTCGGCGGCGGGCCGACGCGCCGCCCGGGCGGCTCCGGAGGCCCCCGCCGCCACCGCGCGGGGACGGGTCGGCGGTTGTCGATACGATGCCCGTCCCCGGCGGTGCCACAGGGCACTTCGTTCGCGATACCGAACACCGCATCGCCGCGCACCGCCTACTGAAGCGAACAGACCTGTCGGTCGAAGGAGACCCCCGATGCCCCCCAGCAGTCCGGTCCGCAGCGCTCTGGCCGCCAATCTCCGCCGGGAGAGGAGCCGTCGGGGTCTGTCACTCTCCGAACTGTCCCGGCTGTCCAAGATCGGCAAGGCGACCCTGTCGCAGCTGGAGTCGGCCACCGGAAATCCGACCATCGAGACGGTCTTCAGCCTCTCCCGCGCCCTGGAGGTGCCCATCTCCGATCTGCTGGACACCGGGCAGGCGGAGGCGGTGACCGTGGTGCGGGCCGCCGAGGTGGACGTGCTGAGCGGGGAGGGCGTGGACCTGCGTCCACTGCGGCGGATCGAGGCGGGCGGGGTCATCATGGAGGTGTACGACCAGCAGGTACGCGCCGATTCGCAGCAGCCGTCGCTCGGGCACGCGGGCACCGAGCACACCGTGGTGCAGAGCGGCACGCTGAGCGTCGAGGTGGACGGCCACCAGGTCGAACTGGGGCCCGGCGACTACGTATCGTTCGACGCCTCGCTGCCGCACCGCTACGCGGCGAACGACGGGCCCGTGCGTTCGGTGCTGCTGCTGCACTACCGGTCGGGCGGCAGCACCCGGAACGAGGGGCCGAGCATGCCCCACTGAGGGCGCCACGGCACGCGCGCGGGAAAGTGGGCGGGGCCGGCGCGCGCGACTGACCGACGTTCCGTCCGTGGATGCCGTTGACACCTCCGGTACCTCGCCATAGCCTCAGCTTCGTTCGTTATGCGGAACGCGGAGGTCTGGTGGACCGAACACGAGTCGTCATCATCGGCGCCGGGATCATCGGTGCCGCGTGCGCCCGCGAACTCGCGGTCGCCGGTTTCGACGTCCTCGTACTGGACCGCGCCGGGGCCGCCGCCGCGACCACCTCGCACGGCGAGGGCAACATCCTGGTCTCCGACAAGGGCCCCGGCCCGGAGCTCGAACTCGCCCAGTTGTCACGGCGGTTGTGGCCCGAGGTGCTGGCCGCCCTCACCGGGCGAACCTCCCCGGACGGGGTCGACCCCGTCGAGTGGGACCCCAAGGGCGGCATCGTGGTGGCCACCACCGCCGAGGGCGCCGAGGCGCTGCTGCCGTTCGCGGCGGCCCAGCGCGCGGCGGGCGTACGCGCCGAAACCATGGACTCCGACGCCCTGGCCTCGGCCGAACCGTTCCTCACCGAGCGGCGTACGGCCGCCGTGTACTACCCCGACGACGCGCAGGTCCAGCCGGCCGGCGCGGCCACCGCCCTGCTCGCCGACGCGCTGCGGGCCGGGGCCCGGCTGCGTACCGGCCGCGAGGTGCTCGGCGCCGTGACACGCGGCGGCCGGCTCACGGCGGTGCGCACGGCGGACGGGCAGGTGGAGTCCGACGTGTTCGTCAACGCCGCCGGGCCCTGGTCGGGCGAGGTCGCCCGACGGCTCGGTGTGCCGCTGGACATCCGCCCGCGCCGCGGGGAGGTCCTGGTGACCACTCCCCTGCCGCCGACGGTCTTCCACAAGGTGTACGACGCCGACTACGTGGGCGCGGTGGGCAGCGGCGCGGGCGATCTCCAGACGTCCGCCGTGGTGGAGTCCACCCGGGCGGGCACCGTCCTCCTCGGGTCGTCCAGGCGGCGCGTCGGTTTCGACGACCGGATGCGCCCGGAGGTGCTTTCGTCGATCGCGGCCAAGGCGCTCAAGCTCTTCCCGTCACTGGCGGGCGCGCAGGTGATGCGGGCGTACGGGGGCTTCCGCCCGTACGTCCCCGATCATCTGCCGGTCATCGGCGCCGACCCGCGACTGCCCGGTCTCTGGCACGCGACCGGGCACGAAGGGGCGGGTATCGGGCTGTCGGTCGGTACCGCGCGGCTCGTGCGCGAGTTGCTGACGGGCGCCGCGCCGGCGATCGACGCGAGTCCGTTCCGGGTCGACCGGCCGGCGGTGCTCGGCGACACGCCGACCGCGACCGACGCCCCGAACACCTCGACCGACACCGCCCCCACCACCGAGGAGGGATCATGAGCCCACGTCTCGTACCCGCCGGGTCCGACCCGGCCGGCCGCCGGGACCGGCCGCTCACCATCACGGTGGACGGTGAACCGCTCACCGGCATCGCGGGCCAGACTCTCGCCGGGGTGCTGCTGGCCGCCGGCCGTCCCGCCTGGCGCCGGGCGCCGTCGGGAGCGCCGCGCGGTGTCTTCTGCGGTATCGGCGTCTGCTTCGACTGTCTGGTGACGGTGAACGACGAGCGCGACGTACGGGCCTGCCGCCGCCGCGCCAAGGACGGTGACGCGGTGACCACGCAGTCGCGGGCCCCCGGCGACGACCAGGACGGGCGGCGAGCGCGGTGACGGGACGTCATGTCGTGGTGGTGGGAGCCGGACCCGCCGGTCTCGCCGCCGCCGACGCGGCGCTGGCGGCGGGCGCGGAAGTGACGTTGATCGACTCGGCCGAACGGCCCGGCGGCCAGTACCACCGCATGCTGCCCGAGGCGTACGAGGCGACCGACCCCGGAGCCCTTCAGCACGGCTATCGCTCCTTCGACCGGCGCAGCCGCCGGGTGCTCGGGCATCCGCGCTGTTCCTGGTGGGCGGAGAGTTCCGTATGGGCGCTGGAGCGCCGTGACCCCGCCGACGACGGGCCGCCGCTGGTGCATGTCCTGCGCGGTACGCCCCGGCGCCGCCATGTCCTGGAGCCCGACGCCCTGGTGCTCGCCGTGGGCGCCCACGACCGGGTGCTTCCCTTCCCCGGCTGGGACCTGCCCGGTGTGTACACGGCGGGCGCGGCCCAGGCGCTGGCCAAGGGAGAGCGCGTGGTCGTCGGGGACCGGGTGGTGGTCGCCGGCACGGGGCCGTTCCTGCTGCCGGTGGCGACGTCACTGCTGGAGGCGGGATCGCGGGTGCTCGCCGTGGTCGAGGCGGCCGGACCGGCGTCCGTCGCGCGCGGCTGGCTGCGCCGCCCGTGGGAACTCACCTCGCAGCTCGGCAAGTCCGGCGAACTCCTCTCGTACACGGCGCGGTTGGGGCGCCACCGGGTCCCGTACCGGATGGGCGGAGCGGTCGTCGAGGCCCGAGGGGACGGCCGGGTGGAGGAGATCGTCACTGCCCGGGTCCGGGCGGACTGGTCGGTGGTGCCCGGCAGCGAACGCGTCACCGCCGTGGACGCGTTGTGCGTCGGTCACGGCTTCACCCCGCGGCTCGAACTGCCGGTCGCGGCCGGGTGCGATCTGCGCCGGGCGCCGGGCGGGTCCGCCGCCGGATCGCCCGCCGACGCGTTCGTGGCCGTGGACGACGACCAGCGTACGAGCCGGCCCGGCGTGTACGCGGCGGGCGAGATCACCGGTGTCGCCGGTGCCCCCGCCGCCCGCGCCGAGGGTGCCTTGGCCGGCTGGATCGCGGCGGGCGGCGACCGGGGCTCGCGCGCTCTGGTGACCCCGCGCCGCGGCCGTGACCGGGGCAGGGCGTTCGCGGCCCGGCTGGCGCTCGCGCATCCCGTCGGCCGTGCCTGGCCCGGCTGGCTGCGGCCCGACACCGTGATCTGCCGCTGCGAGGAGACGACGTACGCGGCGGTGTGCCGGTCGGCCGCCGATCCCACCGGTACCGGGCCCCAGGTGGCGAAGCTCGCGACGCGGGCCGGCCTGGGACCGTGCCAGGCCCGTGTCTGCGGCCCGACCGTCGCCGAACTGCGCGGTGGTACCGACGCGGGCGCCGGCCCGCACCACCGTCCCGTCGCCGAGCCGATCAGGCTCGGCGAACTGGCCCGCCCGCCGGAGCCCCCGCCGGGCCGGGCAACCCCGTCCACGCACACCGACTTCCCCGCGGAGGAGAGCACTTCATGAGCACCACCCCGAACGAGCCGAAGCAGCCGAACCGGCCCAACCCGCTGACCGGGGTCGTCGTCGCGACCGCGCTGCCGTACCGGCAGGACACCTCCGCCCCGGCCGGCCTGGCCGTCGACTACGACACGTACGCCGAGCACTGCCGCTGGCTGGTCGACAACGGCTGCGACGGGGTCGGCCCCAACGGATCGCTGGGCGAGTACTCGTCGCTGACGGACGAGGAACGCCGCACCGTCGCCCGTACGGCCATCGAGGCGGTACGCGGACGCGGCAAGGTCGTCGTCGGCGTGCACGGGCCCGGTTCGCACCAGGCCGTTCGGTGGGCGGAGGCCGCCGCGGAGGACGGCGCCGACGGGGTGCTCTGTCTGCCGCCGACGATGTACCGGGCCAACGCGGGTGAGGTCGTGGCGCACTTCGAGGCCGTGGCCGCCGTCGGACTGCCGGTCATGGTCTACAACAACCCCGTCGACACGAAGGTCGACCTGACGCCCGACCTCCTCTCGGAGATCGCCCAGATCGACAACGTACTCGCCGTCAAGGAATTCTCCGGCGATGTGCGGCGCGTGCTGGAGATCAACGAGAAGGCACCCGGTCTGGACGTGATCAGCGGCGCCGACGACGTGGCGCTGGAGAGCATGCTGATGGGGGCCACCGGTTGGTTCGCCGGCTTCCCCAACGTCTTCCCCGCCGAGTCCGCGCGGCTGTTCCGACTCGCCACGGAAGGAAGGCTGGAGGAGGCACGCGCCCTCTACCGGCCGCTGGTCGCGGCGTTCCGGTGGGACTCACGCACCGAGTTCGTCCAGGCGATCAAGCTCGGTATGGAGATGGTCGGCCGTTACGGCGGCCCCTGCCGCCCGCCGCGCGGCCCGCTGATCCCCGCCCACCGTGAGCTGATCACCGCCGAGATGCGACAGGCGATCGACTTCCTCGCGGCGGAGGCCACGGGGGCGGCCACGGGAGCCGCCGCCGGCAGCGAGCGGCAGGCGGTCTGATGCGCAGCGTGCGGACGATCAGCGCGGTCGACTCCCACACGGAGGGCATGCCGACGCGCGTGGTCACCGGTGGCGTGGCGCCCGTCCCCGGCGACACGATGGCCGAACGCCGCCGCTACGCCATGGAACATCTGGACCCGCTGCGCCGCTTCCTGGTCGACGAGCCTCGCGGGCATCCGGCGATGAGCGGCGCGATCCTGCAACCGCCGACCCGCCCGGACGCGGACTGGGGCGTCCTGTACATCGAGGTCAGCGGCTTCCTGCCGATGTGCGGACACGGGACGATCGGGGTGGCGACCGTACTGGTCGAGACCGGGATGGTGCCGGTCACCGAGCCCGAGACCCTCGTACGTCTCGACACCCCGGCCGGGCTGGTGGAGGCCCGCGTGACGGTACGCGACGGGGTCGCCGAGAAGGTCACGCTGCGCAATGTCGACGCCTTCGCGCTGGAGCTCGACGCGAAGGTGACGGTGCCTGGTCTTGGCGAGGTCCGGTACGACATGGCGTACGGGGGCAACTTCTACGCCGTGGTGGACCTGGAGTCCCTCGGGCTGCCCTTCGACCGGGCGCGCAAGGACGACATCCTGGCGGCGGGGCTGGCGATCTCCGACGCCATCGACGCGTACCGTCCGCCGGTGCATCCGGCGGACCCGATGATCCGCGGCTGCAAACATGTGCAGTTCCTGGCGCCCGGGTCGGACGTGCGGCACTCCCGTAATGCCATGGCCATCAGGCCAGGCTGGTTCGACCGGTCTCCGTGCGGCACCGGTACGTGCGCCCGGATGGCGCAGCTTCATGCCCGGGGAGAGCTGGCGCTGGACACGGAGTTCATCAACGAGTCCTTCATCGGGACCCGCTTCACGGGGCGGCTGGTGGGGACGAGCGAGGTGGCGGGAGTACCGGCGGTGGTGCCGGAGTTCTCGGGCCGCGCGTGGATCACCGGGACGGCCAACTACCTGCTGGATCCGGCGGATCCGTTCCCGAACGGCTTCGTTCTCTGAGGAGAGGGTTCTCATGCGCTCAGCCCAAAGACGTTCACGCCTGGTGGTGGCGGTCGCGCTGGCCGCCGCCCTGCTCGCCGCCGGTGCCGGGGCGGGTGCCGCGACCACGGCGCCCGGTTCCGCTTCCGCCGCCGCGGCCGGCACCGGTAAGGAGAAGCGCGGCGATCCGTTCGCACCCGTCGACCCGCAGACCTGGCAGGACCAGCAGGACATGACCTGGAGCGACTACCGGGCCGTGCCCGGTACGGACTGGGCCGACCCGAAGCGGCAGCCGACCGAGAAGAAGCTGAGGATCGCGGTGCTGGCCGTCGACTTCCCCGACCAGCCCTTCGTGATGACGCTGCCCAAGGGCAGCGACGTGTTCAAGAACCCTCAGATCGATCCGGTGCCGCGCGCCCAGGTCCCGCAGTTCTACGCGGACTTCTGGAGCAAGCCGAGCAAGCTCAACCACGGGCACACCGTCAACGAGTACTGGATGGAACAGACCGACGGCCGGATAGGCGTCGAGTTCGTCCCCTTCTCGCCCTACCGTGCCCCGCGCGCGTCCTACGAGTACGGCGTCAACGACATCGGCCAGGAGGGCGAGGGGTGTCCGGCCGGGCACACCTGTGACGGCTCGATCGAGGACGACATCGACCCGATGTGGCTCGACGATGTCGGCGAGGCCGAGTCCAAGACGTACGACCGGGTCTTCCGTCTCTACGCCGGCTACGACGAGACCTCCGTCTGGCAGGAGTTCGGCGAGATGATGTTCCAGAACAAGGAGGACGTCCCCGACGAGTGGGGGCCGCCCGACCCGTCGCTGCCGAACTGGGTCCGGGGCCGCTACACGGAGTGGACGTCGTGGAAGGCCGGCTCGCAGCTCTGGGGCAACTCCGGTATCCGGCAGGGCGAGAGCTCGGGGACGATCACCCACGAGATCACCCACACGTTCGACATCGGCGACAACGCCAACAACCCGTATGTGCGGCCGTACCACCGCTCGGGCACGGGCCCCTTCGACGGCATGGACCGCGGCTCGTTCAACGGACCCGGCGGCCCGCACAACCGCTGGCAGGTGCCCGCGACGCAGGGTGCCTCGATGCCCGCCGGCCATACGCTGCGTACGAGGATGAAGCTCGGCTTCATCGACGACAAGCAGGTCCTCGATCTCGACCCCGAGGCGCTCAAGGCCGCGGGCCCGGCGGTGTTCGAAGTCCGCGCCCGTACCGCCGCCGTACAGAAGGACGCCCTCCAGGGGGTCCGTATCGATCTGGGCAAGGACCGCACACCGGCGTGCGACGTCGCCACGGACCCGATGTGCGCGGGGCCGGGCTTCACGGACTACACCATCGAGACGGTCCAGCGCATCGGCACCGACTCGTTCACCCCGGACAACGGGGTGATGCTGACCAGGAACAAGCCCTACGACAACGAGAACAACAGCTGCGGATATCTCTGCTTCAGCTGGATGGTCGACGCCAATCCGCAGGACATCGGCATGGTCGACTACACGAGACCGGACGGCGCGCCCGTGATGCGGTCCGTCGGCGACTACCGGCAGCTCAACGACGGCCTGTTCCACGCCGGGACCAACTCGGGGAGCGAGTACGAGTATGTCGACCGCGCCAACAGGCTGCACTTCTACGTCATCGACAAGCGGCTGAACCGGAAGGGCGAGCTGTCCTACGTCATCGCCGTCAGGTCGCTCGACGGGTCGGGGCCGCAGAAGCGGGGCGTGGCTCTGGGGCACGGCAGCCCCGAGGGGAAGCCGGACGGCGACGGGACCACGTGCCGGTTCGACCTCACCAACACCGGGCGCGGCGCGAGCGGTTCGACGGCGCGGCACCAGCAGTCGGACGTCTACCGGCTGACGGCGCGGGTCGACGGCGAGAACTGGCGGGTGGCACTGCCCAACCGGCTGGCGACGGCGGAGGCCGGCGGTTCGACGGAGGTGAAGGTCGCTGTGGCGGCGGGCCATGGCGCCGCCCGGACGGGGAAGGTGTCGCTGACGGCGCGGTCGGAGAGCGATCCGTCGCGGACGGCGACGGCGACGTGCGGCGTCCGTCGCTGAGTCGCGGGTGACGCGCGGCTGATTCCCGTTGAAGGTCGGCCGACGCGGCGGGCGGGGGGGGGGCCCCCCGGGCCCCCCCCCCCCGCGCGCCCGCGCCCCGCCCCCGGGGGCGCGCCCGACCGGGGGGCGAGGGGGAGCCCGGCCACGGCCCCGGCGGGGGGAGGCGCGGCGTAG